>NZ_JBEYWC010000002.1:0-348900 GCF_040704505.1 Streptomyces sp. NPDC047002 | reverse complement strand
GCCCGGCCGCGCCGACCCGCCACAGGGCGGTGCCGTCGGGGCCTGGCGCGAGCGCGTGGACCAGCGGGGCCGCGCGCACCCGGGTGCGGTACGGCTCAGGCCAGGGCCGCGGCGAGGCGGTCGGCGACCTCGGCGGGCGACGGCATGCCGGCGATCTGGTCGGCGGCCTTGCGGGCGGCGTCCGCGTACTGCGGGCCGGCCAGCACGTCGGCGGCGGCGCGGGCGACGGACTCGGGGGTGGCCGCGTCCGGGGGGACGGCGACGCCGGTGCCCGATGCCGCGACTCCGGCCGCCTGGAGGAACTGGTCGGCGCCCTGGGGCACCACGACGAGCGGCAGGGCGCGCGCGAGCGTGCCCAGCACGGTGCCGGCGCCGCCGTGCGTGACGACGAGGTCGACGCCGCTCAGCAGCTGGTCGAGAGGGGTGAAGCCGACGAACTCGACCCGCTCGCTGTCGATCGCGTAGTCGTCGGCCGACGCGGTGAGGCCGAGCGTGACGCGCAGGTCCACGTCGGCGGCCGACAGCGCGGCCAGGATCGGGCCGAGGACACGGGGCTCCGCGAAGTGCGTGCCGAAGGAGACGAGCACCCGGCGGCGCGCGCCCCGCGGCGCGGGGGCGGCGGGCGCGGCGCCGGGGCCGCGGTGGGGCTCGGGGCGCAGCGGGACGCGCCCTTCCGGCGCCTGCCGGTCGGGCGCCTGGAGCGCGTCGGGGCAGGGGTCGAGATACCAGCGGGCCGGGGCCGGCGCGACGCCGCGCGCGGCGAAGCGGGGCGCGGCGACCGCGGCGAGGCCCGCGGTGAACTCGGCGGGTATCGCGGGCCCGAAGGCGAGGGTGGCGAGGGGCACATCGAGGACGGCGGCGGCGAGCGGTCCGACGAAGTCGCACGCCTCGGCGACGATCAGGTCGGGCGCGAAGCCCCTGGCGGCCGCGAGGGCGTCGTCGGCTGTCAGGTCGACGCGGACGCCGGCGAAGAACTCGGCGACGGACTCGGGGGTGGGGTCGCTCGCCGCGTCGCCGCCCGTCCTGCGGGCGGTCTCGGCGAACAGCACGTCGACCGCGGGTCCGGCGGCGAGCAGGTCGATCCCCTCGGGCGCGAGGACCGGAGCGAAGGCCTTCCCGGTCAGTACGGCGACGGTGTCGCCGCGGTCGCGGAAGGCGCGGGCGAGCGGGAGCTGCGGCAGCAGATGGCCGTGTGCGGGGGTGCTGGAGAAGAGTACACGCATATTCATTAGAGTAGTGCTTCACCCAATTAAAGCGGCGCAGCCCCGCCGGGCGCGCCGAGCAGGGCGTAGGCGACCTGGTCGGTGAGCCACGCCTCGGCGCCGTGCCAGCTCCAGCCGAGGGCCCGCAGGCGGCGCCAGGACGCGGGGCCGAGGAAGTACTCGAACGCCAGGGCCGCCTCCTTCGGCGTGCTGCCGGGGCGCAGCGCGCCGAGGGCGTCGAGGCGCGCCACGACCCGGTCGAACCGCTCGCGCTGGAGGGTCTCCGCGCTCTCGACCGCCGCGGCGATGTGCGGGTCGGCCGAGGCGTTGTCGTACAGCACGGCGAGGGCGCGCTGGTGCCGCGCCACCAGCCGGCGCGCGGCCGACACGCTCAGCGCCACGATCTCGCGGCCGTCCGCCGCCGCCTCCACGGCGACCAGCATCCGGGAGACCGCGGCCTCGGCGGCTGCGCGCTCCATCAGCCCGACGACGAGGGCGGGCTTGCTGCCGAAGGAGGCGTAGACCGTGCCCGCCGCCACCTCCGCAGCCTCGGCGACGCGGCTGACGCTCACCCGCGGGTAGCCGTGCTCCGCGAACAGGGACTCGGCCGCGTCCAGGATCGCGTTCCTGGTGGACGCGGCGGCGCGTTCACGGACGGTGGAGCGGTAGGGGCGAGGTGACATGCGCCCACTGTAGGAGGGGCCGGCGGGCGGCCCCGGAGAGCGGAGACGGCGGGGGTGGCGGGGCGGCGGGGGCGGCGCTACTGCCCCGCGGGCGGCGTGCCTGTCCTGTCGCCCTGCGACCGGACGATGCCGAGCCACTGCGTGGGCCGCGTCAGGGCCACGTAGAGGTCGTTGGCGCCGCGCCGCGAGCCGCCGCGCACGCCGTCCGGGTCGACGACCACCACCCGGTCGAATTCCAGGCCCTTCGCCTGCCGGGGGGTGAGCAGCACGGCGGGGCTGGTCAGGTCGGGGGCCTCGCCGTACGACGCCGAGGGCAGCGCGGCGGCGAGCCGGGGCAGCAGCGCGGCGGGAGCGATCACCGCGAGCCTGCCGCCGTCGGCGGACCGCGCCGGCGCGCCCTGCTCGGCGGCGAGTTCGGCCGCCGCCCGCACCAACTCCCCCTCGGGCACGGCCCGTACGAGCGGCTCCGCGCCGGTGGACCGTACGGAGCGCGGCGGCTCGAAGCCCGGCTCCACGGACCTGCGCACCTCGGCGGCGACCGCCATGATCTCGGCGGGGGTGCGGTAGTTGACGCCGAGCCGTTCGAGGCGCCAGCGGTCCCCCACGTACGGCGCGAGGATCTCCTGCCAGGTGTCGCAGCCCGCCGTGTCGCCGGTCTGGGCGGGGTCGCCGACCAGGGTCATCGACCGGCTCGGGCAGCGGCGCATCAGCAACCGCCAGGCCATCGCGGAGAGTTCCTGCGCCTCGTCCACGACGATGTGCCCGAAGGCCCAGGTGCGGTCGGCGGCGGCGCGCTCGGCGGCGCTGCGGGTGTCGGCCTCCTCCTGCCGCTCGGCGAACCGCTCGGCGTCGATGATGTCGTGGGCCGTGAGGACCTCGGACTCCTCGTCCTCGAACTCGTAGGTCGTGGAGCCCGCCGAGACGTCGAGCACGCCCTGCGCGTACGCGATCTGCTCCTGCCGCGCCGCCTCCCTCGCGGCGCGCTCCGCGCTGTCGTCGGCGCCGAGCAGCTCGGCCGCCTCGTCGAGCAGCGGCACGTCGGCCGGGGTCCAGGGGCCGTCCACCCGCCGCACCAGAGCCTGTTCGTGCTCGGGGAGCTGGAGGGGGTCGGCGAGGAACCCCGCCACCAGGCGCTCGGGCGTGAGGGAGGGCCACAGCTCGTCGATCGCCGCGTGCACGGCGCGGCTGGTGGCGATCTCCTTGCCGAGCTGGGCGATGTCGTCGGCGCCGAGCAGGTTGGGGCCGCCGTACGGGTCGGCACCGAGGCGCTCGGCGAGCCCCGCGGTGAGCGCGTCGATGACGCGGAACGCGAAGTGCGGGCGCGCGAGGTTGTGCGGCAGTCCGGTGGCGCGGGCCGCGGCACGCGCGTCCTCTGCGCTCGCGCGGTCGAGCGGGAGGACGCCGTGGTCCTCGTGGTCGATCTCCAGCACGTGCTCGGGCACCGTCTGGCGGTCCCGCACGGCGCGGGCGAGTACGCCGGCCATCGCGGCCGAGCCCTTGACGGCCGCGGCCGCCGGGGTGTCCGTGCCGGTCGCCGCGACGCCGGGGAACAGCTCGCCGACCGTCGCGAGCAGCACACCGGTCTCGCCGAGCGACGGCAGGACCTCGCCGATGTAGCCGAGGAAGGCGGGGTTGGGTCCGACGACGAGCACCGCGCGCCTGGCGAGCTGCTCGCGGTGTGCGTACAGCAGGTACGCGGCGCGGTGCAGGGCGACGGCCGTCTTGCCGGTGCCCGGGCCGCCCTCGACGACGAGGACACCGCGGTGCGAGGCCCTGATGATGCGGTCCTGCTCGGCCTGGATGGTCTGCACGATGTCGGCCATGCGGCCGGTGCGGGCCGCGTTGAGGGCGGCGAGCAGCACCTCGTCGGCGTCGCGGCTCTCGTGTCCTGTGCGGGTCGTGTCGCCGAGATCCATGATCTCGTCGTGCAGGTCGGTGACGGTGCGCCCGCGCGTGCTCAGGTGCCTGCGGCGGCGCAGGCCCATCGGGGAATAGCCCGTCGCGAGATAGAACGGGCGGGCGACGGGGGCACGCCAGTCGATCAGGAGAGGCGTGCGCTCCGTGTCGTCCTCGCGCATTCCGATACGGCCGATGTGATGGCTCCCGCCGTCCCGGAAATCGATGCGCCCGAAACACAGGCCGCTCTCGACCGCATTCAGCTGGGCGAGCCGCGCCGTCTCCTCCTGGACGTGCACGTCGCGCTCCAACTTCGCCTGCCTGCCGGTCCCGACCTGCGCGACGGACTGCCGCACCGAGCTCTCGGCCCGGTCCCTGAGCGTGTCGAGGCGGGCATAGAGATCGGAGATGAATTGCTGCTCGTCCTGCACTGCGTCGGTTGACAATTCTTCCCCTGCCCTGGTATTCTCCGTAATGAACGTCCGCACTCTCACCCGCAATCCTGTACAGGTAATGGTGGCGCTGATTGAGCGCGGAAACCCCCAATATACGCAGACAATGGCCCCGCTCGTCAATTGACGAGCGGGGCCATTGTCTTTCGTCACCGCGGCCTTTGCGCCGTCGCCGCCCGGCGAGCCGGGTGTCCAGGAAGCCTTCCTCCGCGCCTTCCACGCCGAACACCCGGACGTGACCTCACAGGTACTGGGCGGGGCCGATACCGGGGACGGCCGGTCGAGCTACCGGGTGCTGGCCGACCTCGTCGCCGGCGCCCGCCGGGTGGTCGAACTGGGCTGCGGCGACGGGCTGTTGCTTGAACTCCTATCGCGGGAGCGCGACCCGGCCGACCTCGCGGGCGTCGACCTGTCGCCACAGGCGCTGGCGCTCGCCCGGCGCCGGCCGGCGCTCGCCGGGGCCCGGCTGCGGGTGAGCAGGGCCCAGGAACTGCCTTTCGCCGACGGTTCGTTCGACGCGTGCGTCGCGCACATGGCGCTGATGCTGATGGCGCAGGCCGAGCGGGTGACGGCCGAGGCCGCGCGGGTGCTCGCGCCAGGCGGGCTGCTGGCCTGCGTGGTGGGCGGCGGTGGCGAGGGGGCGTACGAGGTCTTCACCGCGCTGCTGCGGCGGGCCGTGCCGCCGTAGGAGGGGACGCTGCGCTTCCCGCGCCTCGGCGACCCGCGCACCAGGTCCCGCGAGGGGCTCGACGGGCTGCTCGCGCCCGCCGGATTCGGCCCGGTCGCCTGGGGCACCCTCCGCGTCGACCTGAGCGGCCCCGTCGAGCGGGTCTGGCAGGCCATGGCGGGGGTGTACGACATGCGGCCGCTGCCGCCCGGGCTGGTGGCCGAGGTACGCGACGCCTTCCTCGCGCGGGCCGCGGCGATCACGCCGCCCGGCGGGCCCACGCCCTGCGCCATGGTCCTGCACACGGCCTGCGCGCGGCTGGGCTGAGCGGCGGCGTCCGGGAGGCAGCCGTTGGAGGACCGCGTCCGGGAGGCAGCCGTTCGGCGACCGCTTCCGGGAGGCAGCCGTTCGGGGGCGGTGTCCGCCGGGCGGCCCGCCTCGGGGCGGCCTTCGGCAGGTGGCCGCCCGAGGGGCCCGTGCGCCGGGCGGGCGCGTCGGAGGCGGGCGCCCGGTGGGCAGTCGTCCGGCCGGCCCGGCGGATGCGCGTCCGTTCGGGCCGGCCGGTTCCCCGGGCCGGGGTGGGGGATGGGGGGGTCAGACCCCGGCCCTGGTCTCCTGCGCAGCGTCGTCACCGCGTTGTCCCGCCACCGCGGCGGCGGGGGCCTCGCCCTTGTCGAGGGCGGGCGCCGCGGCCTTGTCGCTCTCGTCCATCAGCGTGCGCTCGTCGAACGGCACGCGGCCCGCGAGGACTTCGTCGAGGCGGCCCCGGTCGAGCTCCTTCGTCCAGTTGCCGACGAGGACGGTGGCGACGGCGTTGCCCGCGAAGTTGGTCAGGGCGCGCGCCTCGCTCATGAACCGGTCGATGCCGACGATCAGGCCGACGCCGTCGACCAGTTCGGGCCGGTGCGACTGGAGGCCCCCCGCGAGGGTGGCGAGCCCCGCGCCGGTGACGCCCGCCGCGCCCTTCGACGCGACGATCATGAAGACGAGCAGCGAGATCTGCTGGCCGATCGAGAGCGGCTTGTCCATCGCCTCGGCGATGAAGATGGACGCCATGGTCAGGTAGATGGCCGTGCCGTCGAGGTTGAAGGAGTAGCCGGTCGGCACGGTGATGCCCGCCACGGACTTGCTGACGCCCAGGTGCTCCATCTTCGCGATCAGCCGCGGCAGCGCGGACTCCGACGAGGACGTGGAGAGGATCAACAGGAACTCGCGCGCCAGGTACTTCAGCAGCAGGAAGATGTTGACCTTGGCGAACACCCGCAGCACCAGGCCGAGGACGACGAAGACGAAGATCGCACAGGTGGCGTAGAAGCCGATCATGATCACGGCGAGCGACTTGAGCGCGTCGACGCCGGTCTCTCCGACCACCGCCGCCATCGCGCCGAACGCGCCCACCGGGGCGGCCCACATGATCATGGCGAGGATGCGGAACACCAGCCGCTGGATGTGCTCGATGCCGCGCAGCACCGGCTCGCCCGCCGAGCCCATGGCCTGCAGCGCGAAGCCCGCGAGCAGCGCGATCAGCAGCGCCTGGAGCGTGGAGCCCTCGGTGAAGGCGGAGACCAGGGTGGTGGGGATGATGCTGAGCAGGAAGTCGGGCAGCGAGTCGCTCGTCCCCTTGGCCTGCGCGGCGCCGGACTGGCGCACCGTCTCGGTGAGGTGCAGCCCCTGTCCGGGCTCCAGGATGTTGCCGACGATCAGGCCGATGGCCAGGGCGACGGTCGACATCACCAGGAAGTAGCCGATGGCGAGACCGCCGACGGCGCCCACCTTGGCGGCCTTGCGCACGGATCCGATGCCGAGCACGATCGTGCAGAAGATGACCGGCGCGATCATCATGGTGATCAGATCGACGAATCCGGTGCCGATGGGCTTGAGCTGGACGGCGGTTCCGGGGGCGACGAAGCCCACCAGGATGCCGAGCAGCACGGCCACCACAACGGCGATGTACAGGAAGTGGGTTCGGTCCCGCCTCGCAGCCACGTGTCCTCCTTGACTCGGGGTCTTGGCGACTATCCACCGCGCTGTGACCCCGGTCACCCTTCTGTTCATTTCGTTCATACGATTTCCGGCCACGGGTTGTGTGGATATCGCCACTGCTCCCCGGGCGTCCGGCAGGGACACTGGCGCCATGCGCTTCTCTCCCACGGCCTTCCGCAGGGCTCTCGCCGCGCCGTTCGCCGCGCCGTTCGCCAAGGGCCTCTTCAGGGGCCTCCCCCGGGTGCTCCCCGCGGGGCGCAGGCCGCGCAGCCTGGCCGGCCAGCTGTTCGCGATGCAGGCCGTCCTGGTGGCCGTGGTCGTCGCGTGGTGTGCGGTGTTCGCGTATGCCAACGACCGCTCCCAGGCCCGGAGCACCGCGGCGCACGAGGTGGTGGTCGCGGCGCGCTCCCTCGCGGAGTCGCCTTCGGTGGCGGCTGCGATCCGCACGCCCGCCCCCTCGGCGACGCTCCAGCCGTACGCGGAGCGGGTCAGGCGCGACACGAAGGTCGACTTCATCACGATCATGGACACGCACGGCATCCGCTGGACGCACCCCGACCCCCGGCAGATCGGCAGGCGGTTCCTCGGCACCACCGCGCCCGCGCTGCACGGGCGGACCTTCACCGAGACGTACGCGGGCACGCTCGGCCCCTCGATCCGTGCGGTCACCCCGGTCAGGGACGGCGGCCGCATCGTCGGCCTGGTGAGCGTGGGCATCACGGTGGAGCGGATATCGAGCCAGGTGATGCACCAGCTCAGGGTGCTCGCCCTGGTGGCGGGCGCGGCGCTGGTGCTGGGCGCGCTCGGCACGTATGTGATCAACGCGCGGCTGCGCCGCCACACGCACGGGCTGGACGCGCGGGCCCTGAGCCGGATGTACGACTACCACCAGGCCGCGCTGCACGCGGTGCGCGAGGGGTTGCTGATGCTCGACGGACGGCGCAGGATCGCACTGATCAACGACGGCGGCCGGGAGCTGCTCGGGCTCGACGCCTCGGCGGTGGGCCGCCCGGTGGCCGAGCTCGGCCTGCCGGCGCCGCTGACCGGCGCGCTGCTCGCGTCCGAGCCCCGGGTCGACGAGGTGCACCTGACGGAGGAGCGGATCGTGGTGGTCAACACCCGGCCCGTGGTGGGCGGCGAGCGCAGCGGCACGGTGGTCACCCTGCGCGACCACACCGAGCTGCAGGCGCTCTCCGGCGAGCTGGACTCGGAGCGGCGCTTCACGGAGGCGCTGCGCTCGCAGGCGCACGAGGCGGCGAACCGGCTGCACACGGTGGTGTCGCTGATCGAGCTGGGGCGGGTGGACCAGGCCGTCGCCTTCGCCACCTCGGAGCTCGAACTCGCGCAGGCCCTGACCGACCAGGTGGTCACGGCGGTCGGCGAGCCGGTGCTCGCCGCGCTGCTGCTCGGCAAGGCGGCGCAGGCCAACGAGCGCGGGGTGGAGCTGGTGCTCGCCCCGGACAGCAGGATGGACGACGGGGTGCTGCCGCCGACGCTGTCCACCCGCGACCTGGTGACGATCCTCGGCAACCTCGTCGACAACGCCGTGGACGCGGCGGGTTCAGGCGAGGGCCCTGCGACGGTGACGGTGACGGCCCGCGTGGAGTCCGCGCCCGCGCGGGCCCAGGACGGCGGCGCCGCGGACGAGCTGCTGCTGCGGGTGCGCGACACGGGCCCCGGGGTCGCGCCCGAGCAGGCGCAGGAGGTGTTCAGGCGCGGCTGGTCGACCAACGGCCCGGGCAGAGGGCTCGGCCTCGCGCTCGTACGGCAGGCGGTGCACCGGGCGCACGGCAGCGTGGCGGTGGCCGAGGCGGAGGGCGGCGGCGCCGAGTTCACCGTGCGGCTGCCGCTGGCCGGCGCGCGGACGGGGGCGGTGGCCGGATGAGCGGGGCGGAGCCGATCCGGGTGCTGGTCGTGGAGGACGACCCGGTCGCGGCCGACGCGCACGAGCTGTACGTGGGCCGGGTGCCCGGCTTCGCGGTGGTGGGGGTCGCGCACACCCGCGCCGAGGCGGTGCGGCTGCTCGACCGGCGGGCGGTCGACCTGATCCTGCTCGACCTCTACCTGCCGGACGGCCACGGGCTCCAGCTGCTGCGCGCGATGCGGGCCGGCGGCCACCAGGCCGACGTGGTGGCGGTGACCTCGGCGCGGGACCTCGCGCTGGTCAGGGAGGGCGTCTCCCTCGGCGTGGTGCAGTACGTCCTGAAACCCTTCACGTTCGCAACGCTGCGCGAACGCCTCGTACGGTACGCGGAGTTCAGGGGCGCGGCCGGGGAGGCCAGCGGCCAGGACGAGGTGGACCGCGCGCTCGGCGCCCTGCGCGCGCCGGAGCCCGCGGCGCTGCCCAAGGGGCTCAGCGCGCCCACGCTGACCGCGGTGACCGGCGCGCTGCGCGCGTCGGACGCGGGCCTGACGGCGGCCGAACTCGCCGTCGAGGTCGGCATCTCCCGCATCACGGCACGCCGCTATCTGGAGCACCTGGTCACCGCCCATCGCGCGGAGCGCAGCCCGCGCTACGGCCAGGTGGGCCGGCCCGAGCTCCAGTACCGCTGGCTCCCGGCCCGCCACTGAAGAGGCGGCCTCCGCGCAGGGGCCGCACGGCCGGGGAGGTCAGAAGACCGACTCGGCCTCGAACATGCGGTTCTCCGGAACGGTCTTGAGGCGGGTGACCGCCTCGGCCAGCGGGACCATCTCGACGGCGGTGCCGCGCAGCGCGGTCATCCGGCCGAACTCGCCGCGGTGCGCGGCCTCGACGGCGTGCCAGCCGAAGCGGGTGGCGAGGACGCGGTCGTACGCGGTCGGGGTGCCGCCGCGCTGCACGTGGCCGAGGATGACCGGCTTGGCCTCGGTGCCGAGGCGGCGTTCGAGCTCGGCGGCGAGGCGGTTGCCGATGCCGAGGAAGCGCTCGTGGCCGAACTGGTCGATCTCGCCGCGGCGGTAGTCCATGGTGCCCTCGGCCGGGTGGGCGCCCTCGGCGACGCAGATCACGGCGAACTTCTTGCCGCGCTCGAAGCGCTCCCTGACCATCTTGACCAGCTTGTCGACCTCGAAGGGCCGCTCGGGCAGGCAGATCCCGTGCGCGCCGCCCGCCATGCCGGACTCCAGCGCGATCCACCCGGCGTGCCGGCCCATGACCTCGACGACCATCACGCGCTGGTGCGACTCGGCGGTGGTCTTGAGGCGGTCTATGGCCTCGGTGGCGACGCCGACCGCGGTGTCGAAGCCGAAGGTGCGGTCCGTGGAGTGGATGTCGTTGTCGATGGTCTTCGGCACGCCGACCACCGGCATGCCCGCGTCGGACAGCAGCCGCGCCGCGGTGAGCGTGCCCTCGCCGCCGATCGGGATGAGCACGTCGATGCCGTAGCGCATGGCCAGCTCCCGGCAGTTCTCCGCGGCCTCGCGCAGCCGGTCGCGCTCCAGCCGCGCGGAGCCGAGGATGGTGCCGCCGCGGGCCAGGATGCCGCTGACCGCGTTGAGGTCGAGGGGCCTGAAGTGGCCGTCGAGCAGGCCCTTGAAGCCGTCCTCGAAGCCGATCACGTCGTCGCCGTGCTCGGCCATGGCGCGGTGCACGACCGAGCGGATCACGGCGTTCAGCCCCGGGCAGTCGCCGCCCGCTGTGAGAATTCCGATACGCATGGTCGCTGTCGTCTCCTGCTCCTGCTCTGCGGCGGCCGACGCGGTCGCCGGGCCGGCCCGGTCGGTGGCCGTGTACCGATCCTGCCACGGTCCCGGGGCCCGCAGCGCACCGGCCGCACGGCGCTCAGAAGCGCTCCGGGGAGCACATCCGCGCATCCCGTGGCGGCCGGGTCGCGGTCCGTGCGGCCCCGCAGCGCTCTACCCACCCGACCGGGTTACTGTCAAGAGGGCGTAGGCCACCGGATCGCGGGCCCGGCGCGGCGCGCGGGCCCGGCGCGCGGTTTGCCGCGCGTTCCCCGCGTACCCCCGCCGGGCGGCCGCAGGGCGACGCCCCGCGGGGGTACGCGGAGAGCCGTCGACGGTGACGGAGTCAGGCAACTGCAACGACCGCGGCCACCGCGATAAGCGCGACAAGTACGACAAGCAGCGGACGTCAGGCGACGGACGACGGAGCGAGGGGAGCACGGGTGACGCGCGGCGTGTACGTGACCGGGATCGACCGCGGGGACGGGCGGCAGGTGGTCGAGCTGGGGGTCATGGAGCTGCTGACCCGGCAGGTGGACCGGGTGGGGGTGTTCAGGCCGCTGGTGCACGACCGCCCCGACCGCATGTTCGAGCTGTTGCGCTCCCGCTACCGGCTCTCCCAGGACCCGGAGACGGTCTACGGCCTCGACTACCGCACGGCGTCCGTGCTCCAGGCGGAGAGCGGCACGGACGAACTGGTGTCCCGGCTGGTGGACGGGTTCCACCGGGTGGCCGCCGCGTACGACGTGGTGCTGGTGCTCGGCACGGACTTCGCCGCCACGCAGCTCCCCGACGAGCTGGCGCTCAACGCCCGCCTCGCCAACGAGTTCGGCGCGTCCGTGATCGCCGTCGTGGGCGGCAAGGACCAGCGCGCCGAGTCGGTGCGCGCGGAGGCCCGCAACGCGTTCAGGGCGTACGAGGCGCTCGGCTGCGACGTGATGACGCTGGTGGTCAACCGCGTCGCGGCCGAGGAGCGCGACGCGATCGCCGCGGGGCTCGCCGGGCAGCTGCCTGCCCCCTGCTACGTGCTGCCCGACCACGCGGCGCTCGCGGCGCCGACCGTCGCGCAGGTCACCGGGGCGCTCGGCGGGACGGTGCTGCTCGGCGACGACTCCGGGCTCGCGCGCGACGCGCTCGGCTTCGTCTTCGGCGGGGCGATGCTGCCCAACCTGCTGGGCGCGCTGACGCCCGGCTGCGTGGTGATCACGCCGGGGGACCGCGCGGACATCGTGGTGGGGGCGCTGGCCGCGCACTCGGCGGGCACGCCGCCGATCGCCGGGGTCGTGCTGACCCTGGACGAGCGGCCCGACGACTCCGTCCTGCGGCTCGCCGAGCGGCTCGCGCCCGGCACCCCCGTGGTCTCGGTGGCACAGGGCTCCTTCCCGACGGCCGCGCGCCTCTTCGCCCTGGAGGGCAAGCTCACCGCGGGCACGCCGCGCAAGGCGGAGACCGCGCTCGGCCTCTTCGAGCGGTACGTGGACACGGCGGACCTGGTCGAGCGGCTCTCGGTCGAGCGGGGCGCGCGCGTCACGCCGATGATGTTCGAGCACGACCTGCTGGAGCAGGCGCGCGCGGTGCGCCGCCGGGTGGTGCTGCCCGAGGGCACGGAGGAGCGGGTGCTGCGCGCGGCCGACGTGCTGCTGCGCAGGGACGTGTGCGACCTGACGCTGCTCGGCGACCCGGACACCATCCGCAAGCGGGCCGCCGACCTCGGCGCCGACCTCGGGGACGCGCAGCTCGTCGACCCGGCCGTCTCCGATCTGCGCAAGCGGTTCGCCGAGCGGTACGCGGAGCTGCGGGCGCACCGGGGCGTGACCGTGGAGCTGGCGTACGACGTGGTGGCGGACGTGAACTACTTCGGCACGCTGATGGTGGAGGCGGGCCTCGCCGACGGCATGGTCTCAGGGGCCGTGCACTCCACGGCGGCCACCATCCGCCCGGCGTTCGAGATCATCAAGACCCGCCCCGGCGCCTCGATCGTCTCGTCGGTCTTCTTCATGTGCCTGGCCGACCGCGTCCTGGTGTACGGGGACTGCGCGGTCAACCCGGACCCGGACGCCGAGCAGCTCGCGGACATCGCGGTGCAGGCGGCCGCGACGGCGGCGCGGTTCGGGGTGGACCCGCGGATCGCGATGCTGTCGTACTCGACCGGCACGTCGGGCTCGGGCGCGGACGTCGACAAGGTTCGCGAGGCGACGCTGCGGGTACGCGAGGCGCACCCGGACCTGCGGATCGAGGGGCCGATCCAGTACGACGCGGCCGTGGAGCCGTCCGTCGCCGCGACCAAGCTGCCGGGCTCCGAGGTCGCAGGACGGGCGACGGTGCTGGTCTTCCCCGACCTGAACACCGGCAACAACACGTACAAGGCGGTCCAGCGGTCGGCGAACGCGGTCGCGGTCGGGCCGGTCCTCCAGGGACTGCGCAAGCCCGTGAACGACCTCTCGCGCGGCGCGCTGGTCCAGGACATCGTCAACACCGTCGCGATCACCGCCATCCAGGCGCAGGCGGCGCAGGAGGAAGAGACCGTATGAGCAGGCCCGCACGCGTCCTGGTGCTGAACTCGGGCTCGTCGTCGCTGAAGTACCAGCTGATCGACATGGACGCGGGCGACCGGCTCGCGTCAGGTCTTGTGGAGCGGATCGGCGAGCGCTCCTCCCGCGTCGTGCACACCCCGCCCGCGCGCGCCGGCCGGCGCAGGGAGCGCACGGAGCGGATCGCGGACCACGGCGAGGCGCTGCGCGCCGCCTCGGCCGAGCTGCGCACGGACGGCCTCGGCCTGGACTCCCCCGAGCTGGCCGCCGTCGGCCACCGGGTGGTGCACGGCGGGCCCCGGTTCACCGAGCCCGCGCTCGTGGACGACGAGGTGCTGGCCGAGATCGAGAAGCTGGTGCCGCTCGCGCCGCTGCACAACCCGGCCAACCTGAGGGGCATCCGCACCGCCCGCGAGCTGCGCCCCGACCTGCCGCAGGTCGCGGTCTTCGACACCGCGTTCCACGCGACGATGCCGGAGCACGCGTACCGCTACGCGGTCGACACGGCGACCGCCGACGCGCACCTGGTGCGCCGCTACGGCTTCCACGGCACGTCGCACGCGTATGTCTCGCGCCGCGCCGCAGAGCTGCTGGGACGGCCGTACGAGGACACCAACGTGATCGTCCTGCACCTGGGCAACGGCGCGTCGGCGTCCGCGGTGGCGGGCGGCCGCTGCGTGGACACCTCGATGGGGCTCACCCCGCTCGAAGGGCTCGTGATGGGCACCCGCTCGGGGGACCTCGACCCTGCCGTGGTGTTCCACCTGTCGCGGGTCGCCGGGATGGGCGTCGACGAGATCGATGAACTTCTGAACAAGAAAAGCGGACTTGTCGGTCTCTGCGGGGACAACGACATGCGCGAGATCCGCCGCAGGATCGACGAGGGCGACCGCGCGGCGGAACTCGCCTTCGCCGTCTACACGCACCGGCTGCGGAAATACATCGGCGCCTATACGGCGGTGCTCGGCCGGGTGGACGCCGTGGTGTTCACGGCGGGGGTGGGTGAGAACGCGGCGGAGGTGCGGGAGGCTGCCGTCGCAGGTCTCGAAGGGTTCGGCCTCGCGGTGGACGCCGGCCGCAACGCCGTGCGGTCGGGCGAGCCGCGACTCGTCTCGCCCGAGGGTGCGCGGACGGCCGTCGCCGTGGTGCCGACCGACGAGGAGCTGGAGATCGCGCGGCAGGCTTTCGCGCTCGCCTCTTCCCGTGACGGCGGCCCGGAGAAAAGACACGCCTGAGCGGGGTACTGCCCATTTGTATTTTTCACCAGGCGGAATATTCCGCCGGGAAACAAACCGATAGGATCAGCCTCATGCGCCGTTCCAAAATCGTCTGCACCCTGGGCCCAGCCGTTGATTCCTACGAGCAGCTGAAGGCTCTCATCGAGGCCGGCATGAACGTGGCCCGCCTGAACATGAGCCACGGCAGCCACGAGGAGCACCAGGGCCGCTACGACCGCGTCCGCAGGGCCGCGGCCGACACCGGTCGCGCCGTGGGTGTGATGGTCGACCTCCAGGGCCCCAAGATCCGTCTGGAGACCTTCGCCGAGGGCCCCGTCGAGCTGGTGCGCGGTGACGAGTTCACCATCACCACCGAGGACGTGCCGGGCGACAAGACCGTCTGCGGGACCACGTACAAGGGCCTGCCCGGCGACGTCACCAAGGGCGACCCGGTCCTGATCAACGACGGCAACGTCGAGCTGCGGGTCGTCGAGGTGTCGGGGCCGCGGGTGAAGACCATGGTGGTCGAGGGCGGCGTCATCTCCGACCACAAGGGCATCAACCTGCCGGGCGCCGCGGTCAACGTGCCGGCGCTGTCCGACAAGGACGTCGAGGACCTGCGCTTCGGCCTGCGGATGGGCTGCGACATGGTCGCGCTGTCCTTCGTGCGGGACGCGCAGGACGTGGTGGACGTCCACAAGGTCATGGACGAGGAGGGCCGCCGGGTCCCGGTCATCGCCAAGGTCGAGAAGCCGCAGGCCGTGGCCAACATGGAGGCGGTCGTCGCGGCGTTCGACAGCGTCATGGTGGCCCGCGGCGACCTGGCCGTCGAGTATCCGCTCGAAAAGGTCCCGATGGTGCAGAAACAGCTCATCGAGCTGTGCAGGCGGAACGCCAAGCCGGTGATCGTGGCGACCCAGATGATGGAGTCGATGATCACCAACTCCCGCCCGACGCGCGCCGAGGCGTCCGACGTGGCCAACGCGATCCTGGACGGCGCGGACGCGGTCATGCTGTCGGCCGAGTCGTCGGTGGGCGCGTACCCCGTCGAGACGGTCAAGACGATGTCGAAGATCGTCACGGCCGCCGACAAGGAGCTGCTCTCCAAGGGACTCGAACCGCTGGTCGAGGGGCGCAAGCCGCGCACGCAGGGCGGCTCGGTCGCCCGCGCGGCCTGCGAGATCGCGGACTTCCTCGACGGCAGGGCGCTGGTCGCCTTCACGCAGTCGGGCGACACCGCGCGCCGGCTCTCCCGCTACCGCGCCTGCCAGCCGATCCTCGCCTTCACCACCGACGAGGCGACCCGCAACCAGCTGGCGCTGAGCTGGGGCGTGGAGTCCTTCGTGGTGCCCTGGGTCGGCACCACCGACGAGATGGTCGACCTGGTCGACGTGGAGCTGTCGAAGCTCCAGCGCTTCGGCAACGGCGACGCCATGGTCATCACCGCGGGCTCGCCCCCCGGGGTCCCCGGCACCACCAACATGGTCCGGGTCCACCACCTGGGCGGCGCGCAGCTCTGAGCAGCGCACGGCGGGCCGCGCCCCCCGACCTGGGGGGCGCGGCCCGCCGCCGTAAGGTGCCCGCCTGACCGAGCCGGGTCGGCGGGCGTCGCGGTGCACCGCACCGGCCTGGCACGGTGCACCCCGTGCGCCGGGGCAGCCCGCAGTGCCCCCGCCGACGCCACGGGCCGCCGCCGGTCAGAGGTCGGCGAGGAACGGGACGATGTTCTCCGCGGCCGCTATCTCCGCCGTCAGCGGGTGGTCCTCGCGCACCAGGGGCAGCGCCTGGCGCGCCCGGTGGAGCGCCTCGGCGACCGGGGTGTCCGGCAGGTCGGGCGTCCGCAGGGAGAGCGCGCGCACCACGCCGACCAGCTCGCAGGCGAGCACCGTGCGGTACGCGGTGACCGCCTCCGCCGTGCTGTGCGCGGCCTGCGAGGCGAAGCTGGCGTGGTCTTCGAGGCCCCGGGAGATGATCGCGGTGCCCAGGGTGACGGGCGCCGCCGCGTGCCTGAGCCTGCTGAGCGCGTCGTGCGAGACGTACTCCAGGATCATGATCCCCGAGCTGCCCGCGGGGCCGTCGGCGAGGAACGGCGGCAGGCCCGTCAGGTCGGGCTCGACCAGGTCGCTCAGCCGGGCGCTCGAAAGCTCAGCGACATGGTGGAGCGCCCCCCGCAGCCGGTCGAGGCCGAGCGCGAGGTGCGAGGTCGCGAAGTGGCCGTGGTGGTAGACCCGGCCGCTCTCCGCGTCGATGAACGGGTTCTCGGCCGCCGCGTTGATGTCGATCTCCAGCACGGTGCGCAGGGCGTCGGCCGCCTCCAGCGCGGGCCCCTGGACCTGCGGGAAGGCGCGCAGCCCGAACGGGTCCTGGAGCCTGGCGCCGTCGGCCGGCTCCGCCTCGCCCCACAGCAGCCTGCGCATCTCGGCCGCGCAGTGCACGGAGCCGGGGTGCGGGCGCTGCGCGTGCACTCGGGTGGCGAACGCCTCGGGCGAGCCGTCGAGCGCCACGTACGACAGCGCGGCGATCACATGGCTCGCGCGCAGCAGCCTGCTCAGGTCGGACCAGGCGAGGACCGAGGTGGCCAGGGTGGCGGCGTTGCTGGAGATGAAGGCGAGCGCGTCGCCCGGGCTGATCGGCACGGGGTCGAGGTGGCCGCTCCCCCAGGGCCGCTCGCCCGCCAGGGTCAGCGCGATCTCGGCGAGCGCGCCGAGGTCGCCGGTGCCGATGGAACCGCGCGCGTGGGGCGCGGGCACGGCACCGGCGCGCAGCGCGGCGGCGAGCGCCTGCAGGATCCGCGGGTGGACACCGCTGCCGGCCGCCGCGAGCTGGTTGAGGCGGATGAGGAGGGTGGCCCGCACCGTGTCCTCCGGGGTCCGCGGACCCGAGGTGCCGGCGTGGCTGCGCAGCAGGCGCAGCCCGTGCTGGTCGACGGAGTCCGGGTCGACGACCTCGTGGCGGTTGGCGCCGACCCCGGTGGTCCTTCCGTAGACGGCCCGCTTGGTCTCGCTGTCCCGTGCGACCCGGTACGCCTGGAGCGCGCGTTCCAGCGCCTTCTCGTCGAGGCTGACCGCCTCGCCGCGCCGCGCGACCCGTACGACGTCCTCGGGGCGCAGCCCGCGTCCGTCGACGCGGAGGGTGCCAGAGCCCATGCCGTTCACCTCCTTGACAACTATTCATTCATGAATGAGGCTCCATGAAACTTGTTATTCAGGACCTTGGCAAGAGGGCGGGCGGCGCTGCCCGCACCGCGGATGGGACCACGTGGAACGATGCCTGATCACGACCTGACGACGCAGGCCACGGGACCGGCCCGGGTGACCTTCGACGACGCGCCGCTCAACAGATTCCACCTGAAGATCACGGCACTGACGTTCGGGGCGAACTTCTCCGACGGCTACCAGCTCGGCGTCATCGGGATCGCGCTGACGCTCATCACCCCGCAGATGCACCTCGGCTCCGTGTGGGAGGGCCTCCTCGGCGCGTCCGCGCTCATCGGGATCTTCGTCGGCAGCATCGGGCTCGGCTGGCTCGCCGACCGGATCGGCCGCCAGCAGCTGTACATGCTGAACTTCCTGCTGATCACGCTCGCCTCGATCGCCCAGTTCTGGGTCCAGGGGCCCGGCCTGCTGTTCGTGCTGCGCATCCTGATCGGCATCGGGATCGGCGCGGACTACGCGATCGGCCCGACGCTCGTCGCCGAGTTCTGTCCGCGCCGCAGCCGCGGCTTCCTGCTGGCCTCGCTGACCGCGATGTGGACGGTCGGCTACATCTGCTCGTACTTCTTCGGCAACTGGCTGGTGGGGTACGGCGGCGACAGCTGGCGCTGGCTGCTGGCGAGCAGCGCACTGCCCGCCCTCGCGGTACTGCTGCTGCGCCTCGGCACCCCCGAGTCGCCGCGCTGGCTGGTCAGCAAGGGCAGGATCGACGAGGCACGCTCGGTCGTCGCCCGCTACATCGGCGAGAACGTGGACTTCGAGTCCATCGCCACCCCGGTGCGCGAAGGGATCGTACGGGAGGGGGCCGCGCGGGACGACACGCTGGACGCCGCCGCGTACCGGCGGCTGTTCTCCGCGGAGCAGTGGCGCAAGACGGCCTTCGGCATCCTGTACTACAACTGCCAGGTGATCCCGTACTTCGCGATCTACACCTTCCTGCCCGTCGTCATGGCGAAGTTCCACCTCGAAGAGGGGTTCCTCGGCGACGGGCTGCTCAACGTCTTCCTGCTCCTCGGGAGCATCGCCGGGCTCTGGTTCACCGCGCGCCTCTCCCGCCGCGCCTTCGTGATCGGCTCGTTCGTGGTGATGGCCCTGGCGCTCGGCCCGCTGGGCGTGTGGCCGAGCGGGCCGAGCGTCGTGCTGTTCGTGCTGTTCCTGGTCTTCACGTTCACCATGTCGGCGGCGTCCAACCTCGACCAGGTCTATCCGCCCGAGCTGTTCTCCACCGCGCTGCGCAGCTCGGGCGTCGGCCTGCTCAACGGCGTCAGCAGGATCGGCTCGGCCGCCGGCACGTTCCTGCTCCCGATGAGCATCGACCACCTGGGCTTCTCCGTGTCGATGACGGCGCTCGCCGGCTTCCTCGTGCTGGGCGCCCTGATCTCCTTCGTCTGGGCGCCCGAGACCTCGGACGTCGTCCTGGAGTGAGCGCGGCTCCCTGCCGCACGCGAGCGGCCCGCCGCCCCTGAGAGGGGCGCGGGCCGCTCGCGCGATGCCGGTGGGCAGGTCAGCCGATGGTGTTGTGCAGGCCCTTCGTGCTGAGCGTGCCGCCGAACTGCCCCGCCTGGTCGACCTTGGCGTCGGTGAAGAACACCGAGGGGATCTGGATGGGCGGCGGGAAGTCGGGGCTGAAGGTGATCGGCAGCAGGCCGAGCAGGTTGCCCGAGAGCTTCTCGGTGTACATCGTGACGGGCCCGTCGATGGTCGACGTGCTGCCGGGCGCGGTGGTGATCTGCGTGTGGGTGGCGATGTTCCCGTTCGCGTCCCGGTTGTCGACCGTCTGGTGCAGGTCCTTGATGTCGATCGAGTCCGCCGTGAACTTCATGACGCGCTTCGTGGTGCCCGAGGCGGTCTTGATGTCCACGAGCCCCCGGTAGCAGAGCCCGTTCAGGCCGAGGTTGCTGCTGCTCAGGTGCCAGGCGTCGGTCGCCATCGAGGGCGCGTCCGCGTCCTGCGACGGCGGCTTGAGGATCGGCAGCAGGTTGTCGCAGGGCCCGTCGTCGCAGGAGCCCGAGTCCGCCTTGGCCGAGTCCTTCGCGGCCGGCTGCGTGTCGCTGAAGGGGATGCCCTTCTGCTTCAGCAGGTCCCTGATGGCCTGGGTCTTGGTCTCGGCCGTCCCCGCCTTCGCCTTGGAGAGGCCGCCGACGGTGCCCTTCACGGCCGTGGAGTTCGACGCGTCCTTCTTCGACGCGTCGCCGTCCTTGTCCGAGCCGGTGCCGTCGTCGGACGCCTTCGCGTCGGAGCCCTTGGAGTCCGCGGAGCCCTTCGAGTCCTCGGCCGAGCTGCCGAGGAGCGACCCGGTGGACGGGTCGTCCTTCGGCGTGGACGTGCCCGCCGTCGATCCGGACGCCGTCGAGGCGCCGGCGCTCGAGGTCGCGTCGGGCGACGCCGAGCCGGACGGGGAGGCCGCGGAACCGCCGCCGAGCAGGCCGCCGAGCGCCGAGCCGAGCCCGCCGAGCAGGCCGCCGCCGCTGCCGCCGCCCGGTGCGGACGAGGACTGCGAGGGCTCGGGCGCCTTCGGGGTGGCGGACGCCGAGGGGTCGGACGAGGCGGACGGCTTCGGGGCGGCCGGGGATCCGGCCTTGCCACCGCCGCCGTGCGACGTGGTGCTCGCGGACGCCGAGGGGTCGGGCGTCACCGATTTCGAGGGCGAGTCGGACGGTGAGGCCGAGGCCGTGCCGGACGCCTCGGAGTCGTCGGAACGGCTCACGCAGGGGTTCGGGTTGGCCGCCTTGCCCGTGCTGTCGTCGGCGAGCGCGAGCCGCGGTGTCAGGCCCATGCCGACGAAGACGGCGGTGGGCATGGCCGCGAGCATCATCGCCTTGCCGGCCGGCACGTGGAACTTGGTCAGGAGGGACTTCCGGGGCGCCGCATGGCGCGCCGCGTGCCGCGGGCCCGCGGCTCTCCTGAACTCCTCGGCGTCTCCCGGCAGGGCCGAGGCCCCCGTCTGGTCATCCCGCACTGTGCCTCCCGCCCCTGCCCCTCGCGGGGCCGTCGTGCGTTCCGGCGCTGTCGTCCACCCCCGCGCGGGGGCCCGGGAACAGGGAGTCGGACCCGGTCGGCCCCGCGGTCCTGAACATGTCCCCGGGGGGCTCGCGGTCCTCGCGTTCCTCGGGCGCGGGGGCCCTGGTCGCGGGCCGCTCCGCGGGCCTGCCGGGCGCCCAGGAGACGGACAGGCAGCCGCCGACGAGGGCCAGCAGGAAGCCGACGAAGAACCCGCCCAGGTTGGAGACGGGGATGGAGACCAGCGCGAGCAGGATCGCGGCGATGCCTGCGAACACCCGGACGATGGAGTGGAACCACATCGTCAGCCCGAGCGTGAACAGCAGGACGCCGATGATCAGCGAGCCGGCGCCCGCGGTCGTCGCCAGGGCGAGGGTGAGATTACCGATGTGGAGATGGGCGTAGGG
Organism: Streptomyces sp. NPDC047002; assembly: GCF_040704505.1. Classification (NCBI taxonomy): domain Bacteria; kingdom Bacillati; phylum Actinomycetota; class Actinomycetes; order Kitasatosporales; family Streptomycetaceae; genus Streptomyces; species Streptomyces sp. NPDC047002. The sequence continues at coordinate 327,990 of NZ_JBEYWC010000002.1, read as the reverse complement.
AAAGTAGCCGATCGGCAGTCCGCTGAGGAGGGTGAGAAGACCCGCCCAGAAGGGCCTCTTGCCGCGCCAGGCGCGGAACCTCAGCCTCCAGTACCTGAACCCGCCGTCGCGCTCCGGGGTCACAAGGGTGTCCGCGGTCTCGGCGCTCATGGAAAACAGCTCCCTGGAACCGGCATGGCCTTGCGGCATGCCATGAGATGGAGGGGTGGCGGACGGGGCGCGCGGTCCGCGCGGGACTCCCGTCCCGTGCGCCGCCCGCCCCGCCCGTCGGCAGGTGCCCCGGGCCTCCGGTCCGGGTCACGCCGGGTCCGCAACCGGCCCGACCCGGACGGGAGCGCCTAGTAGCACCCCTTGTCACCCGATGCCAGCGCCATGTGCAGCCCGCTGAGGTTGAACGTGCCGGCGGTGGTGGCCCAGGCGGTCTGCTTCACACCCGTCAGGACCGCGCTGTCCGCGTCCTGCGCGAACGAGTCGCCCGCGACCTTGTCCCGGTCGCCGGGGGCCACCCCGGCGTGCTTACCGTCGTTCGTCGACCCGGCCGACTGGCCGATGTTGATGTTGTTGAACGTCGCGGTAGTGGTGCTCAGGTCGTCCAGGTCGATGTACAGGTTGGTCGCCGTGACCGGGTTGCCCGCGGCCTTGCCAGCGCTCAGCGTCATGGTGACGTCGCCGAACCCGGGGATCGGCGTGACCACCGACTGGCAGAGGTTCGTGATCTTCGCCGACTTGAAGCCGTTGACCGCGACCGGGTGGCTGGCCTTCTTGCCGTTCTCGGACGCCCCGTAGTCGACGGCGGCGTACTGGGTGAAGCCCGTGCCGTCGAGCCGGTCGGCCTTGACCTTGAAATCCTGCCCCGAGACGCTGAAGGACGCGGCGAGCGCCCCCTGCGACAGGGCCACGCCGATCGCTGCGGTCGCGGCCACGCTCGGCACCATGACCACGGCGAAGCGCTTCCATCTGGTCCCACCACGCACTGGGGACTCCATGTGTTTCCTCCTTCTCGGACGTACATCGCCACGCGGACGTGGGGACCGCCATGGGATGGGGAGAAGTGCTACGTCCCCGGGAAGGAGAGCGCCCGCTGTGTCGTACGCGAGCCGCGCCGATCCACCGGTCGATCACCCCCGAGCGACAACCACTGGCCGCGCTGGCGCGCAACCTACGGACAGGCCCCGCCTGTCGGGGCGGGTTCCCCCCTGTCCGGGAGCCGGTGGCCAGGAGCCTGCCGACCCGCTCGGTGGGGACCCAACCGGCCCCCGGACACGACTGGTCGCCGCGTCCGGTGCGGTGTTGGACCGAGCGTCGATGATGCTGGTGCATTACGCGCCACGACACAAGGGTCTCGTTACCAGCGGGTAACGAACAGGTCGCGCAGCCCGCACAGGGCGGAGTCGACCGGACACGCTCAGTGGCGCCGAGCGAGGGAGCGACTGCCCGGATACTCCGCCAAAAAGGGGCAGATCGGGACGGCCGGTTTACTGGGAGTAACAGCGGCACCATAGGTCAAGTCTTGGCAAAGAAGGGTGGCGGCCGTCGCCATGTCGCCAAATCCGCACCAGCAAAGCGGAATAGGGCTTTCCGGAGGGCACGCCACCGCCACATCCGTCACACGCGACCGTCAACTGCCGTCCCGTCGCAGGCGCCTCGGCGGTCGGAGCCGCCATGCGCCCGCGACAGGACGCCCGTTGCGCGTCCCGCGGGGGCGGCCGCTCAGAACAGCACGCGGGCGAGCGCCGCGCGCGCGGACGCCACCCTCGGGTCGTCGGAGCCGACGACCTCGAACAGGTCGAGCAGCCGCAGCCGCGCCTTCTCCCGGTCGTCGCCTGCCGTGCGGCGCACCGCGTCGACCAGCCGGGCGAACGCGTCCTCGACATGCCCGCCGGCCAGGTCGAGGTCGGCCACCGCCAGCTGGGCGTCCACGTCGGCCGGCTTGTCGGCCGCGTCCTGCCTGGCCCGCTGCGGGTCGAGGCCGCCGACCCGGCTCAGCAGCTCGGCCTGGGCGAGACCGAGCGCGGCCTCGGTGTTGCCGGGGTCCTCGGAGAGCACCGTGCGGTACGCCTGCACAGCGCCGGGGAAGTCGCCCGCGTCGAGCGCCTGGACGGCCGCTTCGAGCAGCGCGTCGTACGGCCCGGGCGGCGGCGCCGCGGCCTCCGCCTGCTCCGGGGCCGCCTCGCCGTCCACGACGATGCCGGTGAGGCCGAAGCGCTCCTCGCCGACCTGGACGAGCTGGTCGAGCGTCTCGCGGATCTGCGCCTCGGGCGCCGCGCCCTGGAACAGCGGAAGCGCCTGGCCCGCGACCACGGCGAAGACGGCGGGGATGCCCTGGATGCCGAACTGCTGCATCAGCGTCTGGTTGGCGTCCACGTCGATCTTGGCCAGCACGAAGCGGCCGTTGTACTCGTGCGCGAGCCGCTCGAGCACCGGGCTGAGCTGCTTGCAGGGCTCGCACCACTCGGCCCAGAAGTCGATGACGACGGGCGCCTCGGCCGAGCGCTGGAGCACGTCGCGCTCGAACCCCGCCTCATCGACGTCGATCACCAGGGCGGACGGCGGCACCGCGGCGCTCCCGCCCTGCCGGGCGGCGTCGGCGCGGGCCTGCTCCGCCTTGGCCTTGGCCTCGTTGGCCGCCTTCACAGCGGCGAGGTCGACGACGCCGCTCATGGACATGTTCCTAGGCTGCATGAGTACATCCTCCCCCTTCCGCGCGCTGTTCAGAAACGTGCCCGCTGCGGCACGCGTCGCCGGGCGGCGCGCCCCCACGGCGCTCCGCCCGTCCCGCTGTGGCGCCCGGTCCCCACCAGGCGCCGGTGGCTGTCGCTCGGACTCCGGCAGGAGTCTTTCGCTACGACTCGTAGCGTAACTGGCCCTGGCCGGTCGCGGTGCGGATCGCCGCATGACCTGGCTCACAGCGGCCGGTAGGGTCGCCGCATGTCTACCCGTCCCGGCCCCGTAGGTATGCACCAGGGGCGCACCGGCCGCCCCCGCAGCCCCGGGGCGGACGCGGCGATCCTCGCGGCGACCCGGCAGGCGCTCGTCGAGGTGGGCTGGTCCAGGCTGACGATGGGCGACGTGGCGGCCCGCGCGGGCGTCGCCAAGACGACGCTCTACCGGCGTTGGCCCGGCCGCAACGAACTGGTGGTGGACGCGGTCGCGGTCCTCTTCGACGAGCTCGAACTGCCCGACCTCGGCACCCTGTCGGCGGACGTGGAGTCCGTCGTACGGCAGTTCGGGGCGCTGCTCGACCGGCCGGAGGCCAAGACGGCGCTGATGGCCGTGATCGCCGAGGCGACCAGGGACGAGGAGCTGCGCGGCCGGATCAGGACCACGATCGTGGACCGGCAGAAGCGGCTGGTGACGGCGGGGCGGCGGCGCGCGGAGGAGCGCGGCGAGCTGCCTCCGCCGCCCGATCCCGAGGCGGCGGCCCGCGACACGGACCTGGTCTTCGACGTGGTGGCGGGCGCCGTGGTGCACCGCACCCTGGTCAGCGCGGAGCCGGTGGACGCCGACTGGGCCCACCGGCTCACGCAGCTGATCCTCACCGGGCTCACGGCCCAGCGGGCGCCGGGCGCAGGGACCTGACGCCCCGCGTCCCCCGCGGCTCACCGCGCGAGGCGCGCCGGCGGCGAGGAGGCGGCGGATCATGCCGCCGGAGTACGGCTTGGCGATGCGGTCGGCCGCGTCGGCGGGGTCGACCGCGACCCGCGCCGCGCGCTCGCGCCGCGGCACGTCGAAGACGCGCGCGAACAGCGAGACGTGGGGAAAGCGGACGGCCGTGCGGCCGGTGCGCCCGGAGCCGCGGGACGCCCGGTCGCGCGGGTCAGAAGCCGGGGGGTTCCGTGTAGGTGCCCCACTCCTCGCGCAGGGCGTCGCAGATCTCGCCGAGCGTGGCCTCGGCGCGTACGGCGTCGAGCATGGAGGGGATCATGTTGGTGCCGCCGCGCGCCGCGTCGAGCAGCGCGCCGAGCGCCGCGGTGACCTTCGCGTCGTCCCGCGCGGCCCTGCGCTCGGCGAGCGCCGCGACCTGGTCGCGCTCGACCTCGTGGCTGACCCGCAGGATCTCCAGGTCGCCGGTGACGGAGCCGGTGTGGGCGTTGACGCCGACGACCCGCTTGTCGCCCTTCTCCAGCGCGCTCTGGTAGCGGAAGGCGGACTCGGCGATCTCGCCGGTGAACCAGCCGTCCTCGATGCCGCGCAGGATGCCCGAGGTCATCGGTCCTACCGGGTGCCGCCCGTCGGGGTGGGCGCGCCTGCCGCGTTCGAGGATCTGCTCGAAGATCTTCTCCGCGTCGGCCTCGATCCGGTCGGTCAGCTGCTCCACGAACCAGGAGCCGCCGAGCGGGTCGGCCACGTTGGCGACGCCGGTCTCCTCCATCAGCACCTGCTGGGTGCGCAGAGCGATCTCGGCGGCCTGCTCGCTGGGGAGCGCGAGGGTCTCGTCGAGGGCGTTGGTGTGCAGCGAGTTGGTGCCGCCGAGCACCGCGGCGAGCGCCTCGACCGCGGTGCGCACCACGTTGTTGTACGGCTGCTGCGCGGTGAGCGAGACGCCGGCGGTCTGCGTGTGGAAGCGCAGCCACTGCGCCTTGTCGGTCTTCGCGCCGTACGCGTCGCGCAGGTGGCGCGCCCAGATCCGGCGGGCGGCGCGGAACTTGGCGATCTCCTCGAAGAAGTCGACGTGCGCGTCGAAGAAGAAGGAGAGTCCCGGCGCGAAGACGTCCACGTCGAGGCCGCGCGCGATGCCGAGCTCGACGTAGCCGAAGCCGTCGGCCAGCGTGTAGGCCAGCTCCTGCGCGGCCGTCGCACCGGCCTCGCGGATGTGGTAGCCGGAGACGGAGAGCGGCTTGTACGCGGGGATCCCGGCGGCGCAGTGCTCCATCAGGTCGCCGATGAGGCGCAGGTGCGGCTCCGGCTGGAACAGCCACTCCTTCTGGGCGATGTACTCCTTGAAGATGTCCGTCTGGAGCGTGCCGTTGAGCACGGCGGGGTCGACGCCCTGGCGCTCGGCCGCGACGAGGTACATGCAGAAGACCGGGACGGCGGGGCCGCTGATCGTCATCGAGGTGGTGACGTCGCCGAGCGGGATGCCGTCGAAGAGGACCTCCATGTCGGCGGCCGAGTCGATCGCGACGCCGCAGTGGCCGACCTCGCCGAGCGAGCGCGGGTCGTCGGAGTCGCGGCCCATCAGCGTCGGCATGTCGAAGGCGACGGAGAGCCCGCCGCCGCCGTTGGCGAGGATGGTCCGGTAGCGCTCGTTGGTCTGGCGCGCGTTGCCGAAGCCGGCGAACTGGCGGATGGTCCAGGTGCGGCCGCGGTAGCCGGTGGGGTACAGGCCGCGGGTGAAGGGGTACTCCCCCGGCCAGCCGATCCGCTCGAAGCCGTCGTAGGTGTCGCCGGGCCTGGGCCCGTACACGGGCTCCACCGCGTCCCCGGACAGCGTGGAGAAGTCCGCGTCGCGCTTGCGGGCCCTGTCGTAGCGGGCCTGCCAGCGGCTGCGGCCCTCGTCGATCGCGTCAGCGTCCATACGGTCGAATTTACTAGGACGTCCAACTATCCGTCCATGGAGAACCGCGCCGGGATGGCGCGGGACCCGGGAGCGGCGGGCCGGGCTCGCTGGGGCCGGCCGCCCCGGCGGGCCCTCAGACCTTCGCCGCGACCGGCGCCGGGTCGACGACCTTGGCCTCCAGCTCGCGGGAGACCCGGCGCTCGACGAAGAACGCGGCCGTCGGGATCGTCCCGGCGAGCAGCACCCAGAGCTGGCGCAGCACCGGGTACCTCGCCTTGGAGCCGAGGTCGAAGGCGAAGACGAGGTAGACGATGTAGAGCCAGCCGTGCGCGATGCCGACGATCTCCACGAAGGCCGCGGCCCCGTTGATGTCGAGCACGTACTTGGCGATGACCCCGAGGGTGAGCAGGATGAGCAGCACACCGGTGACGTACGCCATCACCCGGTAGCGGGTCAGCACGCTTCGTTTCATGCCCCAGAGCTTAGGCGCGCGATCCGGGCGGTCTTCGCGCGGGTCACCACTCGTCGCCCCGCCGCGCGGTGGGCCTGCGCTCCTCGAAGTCCTCGGCCGCGAGGCGCAGCGGGCGCAGCATGGCGAAGATCTCGGCGCACTCCTCCGCGTCGTAGACGCCGAGCCCGAAGTCCATGTCCATGAGGTCGCGGGAGGCGGCCTCCACGACCTCGCGCCCCGCGTCGGTGATGGAGGCGAGGGTGCCCCTGCCGTCGTTGGGGTTGGGGCGCTTGGCGACGAAGCCGGCCCGCACCAGCCGGTCGACGGTGTTGGTGACGGACGTGGGGTGGACCATCAGCCGCTCGCCGATCTTCGACATCGGCAGCTCGCCCGCTCTGGAGAAGGTGAGCAGGACGAGCGCCTCGTAGCGCGCGAAGGTCAGTCCGTACGGCTTGACGACGGCGTCGACCTCGGCGAGGAGGATCTGCTGTGCCCGCATGATGGACGTGATGGCGCTCATCGAGGGGACGGGTCCCCAGCGCTGCTGCCAGAGGTCGTCCGCGCGGGCGATCGGGTCGAAGGGAAGGCTCAACGGCTTCGGCACAGGTCCGAGCCTACCGAGGGATGATATGCCCGCTCGCCGCGCGGCGTCCCGGCGCTCCTCCCCGCCGGGCTCCTGGCCCCCGGACGCCGTACGGGGACGCGCCGCGCGTGGCGCACACCCGTACGTAATGAGGCCCATGTCACGATATGCCCCATGCCCGGCAGCCCCCGCACCGCCGCACGCGCCCGCCTCCTCACGCCCGCCCTCGCCCTCGCCCTCGCGACGGCCGCGACGGCCTGCTCGGACGGCGGGCCCGACAGACAGGCGCGCGCCTCGGCCGTCGGCGGCGAGTCGGCGCCCTTCGCCGCCTCCCCCTACTGGGTCGACCCGGACAGCGACGCCGCCCGGCAGGTGCGCGACTGGCAGGCGCACGGGCGGGCCGCCGACGCGAAGGCGCTGAAGCGGATCGCCGAGCGGCCGGTCGCCGGCTGGCCCGCGGGCGCCGACCCGGGGCCCGAGATCCGGCGCGCGGTGCGCGCGGCCGCGCCGCACCGGCGGACCGTCCTGCTCGTCGCGTACAACATCCCGCACCGCGACTGCGGCAGGTACTCGGCGGGCGGCGCCGCCTCCGCGCAGGCGTACACGGACTGGATCGACTCCTTCGCCCGCGCCGTCGGCGACGCGCCCGCGCTGGTCGTGCTCGAACCCGACGCGCTGCCGCACCTGGCGGACGGCTGCACGCCCCCGGAGTACCAGGACGAGCGGTACGGGCTGCTCTCCGCGGCCGTGGCGCGCCTCAAACGGCAGCCGCACACCCGGGTCTACCTGGACGCGGGCAACCCCGCCTGGGTCACCGACACGGCGCGGATGGCGGGCGCGCTGCGCCGCGCGGGCGTCGCACAGGCCGACGGCTTCTCCCTCAACGTCTCCAACTTCCAGCGCGACGACGCCGTCAAGCGCTACGGCGACCGGCTCTCGGGGGAACTCGGCGGGGCGCACTTCGTGATGGACACCAGCCGCAACGGCGCGGGGCCGCTGCCCGGCGGCCGCGCCGAGGCGTGGTGCAACCCGCCGGGCCGCGCGCTCGGCAAGGCGCCGGGCGCCGACACGGGCGACGCGCGGCTCGACGCCTATCTGTGGATCAAGCGGCCGGGCGACTCGGACGGCACCTGCAGGGGCGGCCCGCCCGCCGGGTCCTGGTGGCCGGAGTACGCGCTCGGCCTGGCCCGCAGGGCCGCGGGCTGAGCCCGGGGCGCCGCGCCCCGGGCCTGCGGGGCTCCTGCGCCCGCCTCAGCGCTGCCCCGCGCCCTGCGGCACACGGATCCACTTGGCCTGCGACGGCACGCCCCGCGCGTCGGTGAAGAACAGCATGTACCAGCCGGGCGGCACCAGCGTGCGGTCCCCCGGTACCCGCACGGTCACCGCGTGCGCACTCCGCTTCATGGTGAGGTCGATGGAGCGCTGCTCGACGTCGGTGGTGTGGGTGACCGCGCTCGGCCGCATGAGGCGCGCCGTGACGAGGGAGCCCGGCTTCGGCGCGCGGAAGGTCGCCGTGCCGTCGGCGTCCGGCTCGCGCGGGCCCGCGCCGAGCACCGGCCTGTCGGCCTCCTTGCCGCCCTGGAGGTAGGGCGGGGTGTAGACCTCGACGCGCTGCTCGAAGGTGCCGAGCTTGGTGTTGTCGGCGTTCCCGTACAGCGGGTCGGAGCCGAAGGTCACCACCCGGCCGTCCGGCAGCAGCAGCGCCTCCGAGTGGTAGTCGCGGCCCACGGTCGGGTCGGCCGCGGGCCGGAAGCTGTTGGATCCGGCGTCGTAGAACTGGGCCTTGAGGATGTCGCTCGCGCCCCGCCCCCGGTAGTCGGAGGAGCCGCCGGTGGTGAAGACGCTGTCGTCGGGGAGCAGCACGCTGCTCAGGTAGCGGGTGCCCTGCGGCAGCCGCGGGCCCTCGCGAAAGCGCGGGTCGTCCTGCTTCAGGTCGACGATGCCGGTGCGCGCCGTGGACCTGGCGGACTCGCCGACCCCGCCGCCGCCGAGCAGCATCACCTTCTGGTCCTGGGCCGGCGGCAGCATCAGCGAGGCGGACGTCTCGGTCGTGTCCGGGTCGCTCAGGCCTCCCACCTTGGTGAAGGTGTTGGTCCGCAGGTCCCACAGGCCGGGCTGCCTGCCCTTGTCCGCGGGGCCGTAGCCCGCGTTGGAGCCCGAGTAGAACAGCTTGCCGCCCTTGGTGAGGAAGAGCGCGGGGTACGTGGGGAAGTAGCGGGTGGGCCCCTTGGTCCAGGTCTTGGAGCGGGGGTCGTAGATCTCGTTGGCGCCGGTCTGCACGGCGCCGACGTCGTCGAGGCCGGAGACGGCCAGGACCCGGCCGTCGTCGAGGCCCACCAGGGTCGGGTACCAGCGGGCGTTCTTCATCGACTGGACCGGTACGTAGCGCTCCTGTTCGGGGTCGAACTCGTACGCCTCCCTGATGCCCTGGAAGTCCTGCTTCTCGGTGGTGAGCTTGGCGGCGAGGCCGTAGAGGTTGTCGGCGTCCCTGCCCCTGAGGCCCTCGATCTCGTACTGCGCGGCCTGCGTCGTCAGGCCCTGCGGGCCCTTGTGGACGGCCTCGACGAAGACCCGCGCCTCCCCGGCGGTGATCTTCGTCTTCCACGGCAGCATCCGGCCGCCCTCGGCGTACGAGATACGGAAGGAGCGCTTCGCCTTGGGCACGGTGACGGCCTGCGTGGTGGCGTACTCGACGCCGGAGGGCGACATCAGGCGGGTGCCCCTGGGGAAGGTGCGGGCGCGGTCGGGGCTCTCGTTCTTGATGCGCATGGCGCCGCCGGCCTTCTTGACCTTGCCGTCGAGCACCTCGTAGCGCGCGGTGCCGCCGGCGACGAGCAGCCGGCCGTCGGGCAGCGCGGCGTGGCCCGAGCAGAACAGGTCGCTGGGCGTCGGGATCTTCCGGAAGGTGCTCTTGGCCGGGTCCCACAGGATCGTGTCGAAGGTGCCCTTGTCGAAGTGCTTCTGGTTGTTGCCCGAGCCCGCGACGATCAGCACCTTGCCGGTGTGCAGGAGCGCCGCGTGGATGGCGTTGACCCGGTACTTGTCCGGCACGTCCAGCATCTGCCAGGAGCCGTAGCGCGCCTTGTAGCCGGGCTGCGAGATCTTGTACTGGTGGTACTGGTGGCCCGCGAAGGAGAGCGCGGCCGGGGCGTTCAGCCCGGCGAGCACCACCAGGGCGCCGCCGCCGATGAGCGACTTCTTGAGGTTGCGCGGCCTGAGTCCTCCCGGCCGTCCGAACCGCTTGGCCATGGGTCAGTTGCCTCCTGTCGGGCTCGGGGTGGATGCGTGCGCGGCGCCGGGGCCGCCCGCCGCCTCGGCCGCGGGCAGCGTCGCGGCGGTGGTGAGGGTCGTCCGCAGCGGGGTCGCGTGGAAGGTGGTGGCGCCGCTCGGCGCCACGGGCCGTTCCCGCGCCGCCTGCGCGGTGCCCGCCGCGGCGGCGGCGCGCGGCAGCAGCCGGCCGATGCGGGCCGCGATCCGCTCGCGCCTGTCGGTCCACAGCCAGACCGCGACCGGCGCGAGCGAGACCGCGAGCGCGAGGAACGCCCAGGTCCGCATGGCGGCGTGGGTGTGGCCGAACACGGCGGAGGCGACGAGCGAGGAGGCGAGCACCGCGGCCCAGAACAGGTGCAGCCGGAACGTCGCGGGCCGGTCGGGGCTCGCCTCGCCGCCCTTGGGCGTGACCACGAACCGGCCCCTGGTGCGCAGCACGGCGGAGGCCAGCGAGCGCAGGTAGACGGGGGCGGAGAGCGCGGACATCGCCATCCCCGCGAGGCCGCCGGAGCCCTCGGGCTCGTGGGGCGAGACGTTGTGGCGCCTGTTCCACAGGTAGAGGCCGACCTGGAGGGCCGCAGCGTCGCTGTAGAGCATCAGCCACACCTCGGAGGAGACCTGGGTGCCGGAGGCGCCGAGCCAGAGGAAGAGCACCGAACTGAGGATGCCGAGGAACCAGTTGACCGCGGTCATCGGGTAGTAGACGAGCATCAGCGTGTAGCTGAGCAGCCGCCCGGGCGGCATCCGGAAGGGCGCCTTCCAGTACTGCCTGAGCAGCGTCTCGTACGTCCCGCGCGACCAGCGCAGCTGCTGGGTGAAGAAGTCCGTCCAGGACGCCGGGCCCTCGCCGACGGCGAGCACGTCGGGGGTGTAGACGGACCGCCAGAACCTGCCGGTGTCCGGGTTGCGCCTGCGGTGGATCTCGAACCCGGTGGCCATGTCCTCGGTGATCGAGTCGTAGAGCCCGCCGGCCTGCCGCAGCGCGCTGATCCGCACGACGTTGTTGGTGCCGACGAACATGGGCGCGTGGTAGCGGTTGCCCGCGCGCTGGATCAGCGCGTGGAAGAGGTACTGCTGGGACTCGGCGGCCTTGGTGACGGGCGAGTCGTAGTTGCCGTAGACCTGGGGGCCGACCACGAAGGCCACGTCGGGGTCGCGGAAGTAGCCGAGCATCCGCTCAAGGAAGCCGGGCACCGGCACGTGGTCGGTGTCGACGCTGGCGAAGAACTCGTAGGCGTCGCCGTGCATCGCGAGCCAGGCGTTGTAGTTGCCGTGCTTGGTGCGCGCCCGGTGCACGCCCTTGGAGCGGTTCCACTCCGGCACGCCCCTGCGGCTGAAGTGGCGCACACCGAGCTCCGCGCAGAGCAGCCTGGCCGCGTCGTCGTCGCCCTCGTCGAGCAGCCACACGTCGAGCGGGCCTTCGTGCCGCAGCCGCACGGCGCCCTCCAGCGTGGCCCGCACCATCGCGAGCGGCTCCTTGCCGGGGACGTACGTGGTGAGGAAGGCGACCCGGGTGCCGGGCTCGGGGGTGACGGGCACCGGGTCGCGCGCGGTCAGCGTGGCGTGCGCGATCGAGGCGACGTTGACGAGCATGAAGAAGGCGATGCAGCCGATCGACACGAGCATCACGTGGTCGAAGGCGATCAGCCGGCGGTCGCCGCCGTCCCGCTCGGTGCGGTGGCTCGGCCAGACCAGGTAGCACAGCAGCACCGCGGAGAGCAGCGGCGCGAGCGTCATCAGCAGGACGGCCCGCACCCGCCGCGGCTCCTGCGCCAGCAGGCCCCGGTAGCGGACCTGGTAGGCGCCGGACGGGCCCGGGTCCTGGAGGGGACCGGCGAGCGTGCTGTGGGATGCGTAGTCGTAGCCCTGCGGCCGCACGTGTGTCCTCCAGCCGACGATCGAGGTGATACCCCCACAAAAAGGGACAGCACCCGGCGTGTCGACTGGAGTCGTCCGAGTGGGGAGCTTTCCGCTCCCCGTTCCTTCGTACGGCTGGCACCCGGTGCGCCCGGGCGGGACCGCGCAGGGTCAGGTGCCGGCGCCGTCCGCGCGCAGGTGGCGCTCCACGGTCTCCACCTTGGCGGTCAGGCCGTCCGTCACGCCCTCGCGGATGTCGGCCTTGAGGACGAGCGAGACCCGCGAGCAGCGCGCCTCGACGGCCGCGACCGCCCGCTTGACTACGTCCATCACCTCGTCCCACTCCCCCTCGACCGAGGTGAACATGGCGTCCGTACGGTTCGGCAGCCCGGACTCGCGCACCACCCTGACGGCGTCCGCGACATAGGAGCCGACGTCGTCGCCGACGCCGAGGGGCGAGACGGAGAAGGCGACGATCATGCGTTGACCGTCCCCTCGCGACGGGCCCGCGCGGCGATGACCATGTCCTCGGAGGCGCGCTTGAGCCTGCGCTCGGCGAAGAAGCCGCCGGTGGGCAGCACGGAGAGGATGAAGTAGAGGGCGGCCGTGGGCAGCTTCCAGCGGGCGCAGCGCCAGGCGTCGAGCCAGAACAGCACGTAGAGGATGAACAGGATCCCGTGGATCATGCCCATCGCGGGCACCGCGTTGAAGTCCGTGGTGCGCTTGAGCACCGAGCAGACGAGCAGCAGCAGGAAGGACACCGCCTCGGGCGCCGAGACGAGGCGGAGTCGGTGGAGCGCGGATGCGGTCTTGATGTCCACGGAGGCTTCGCTTTCGGTCGGGTGTCGTTTGTGAACGCGCGCACAAACCGGGTCCATTGTGGCAGCAGCGCCGCTCCGGGCCCGTATCAGGGTCGGCGGGGCGGCGCCGGCGGCGGGACGTGCTGTTCGCGGGCGGCGGCGCCCGCTACCGTCGGTCCGTGGCTCAGTTCCGGCTCCAGGGAAGCAAGATGCTCGCCGTCGATCTGGCGGGCGACGCGGTGAAGGCGAAGAACGGCTCGATGGTCGCCTACGACGGCCGGATGTCGTTCAAGAAGATGACCGGCGGCGGCGAGGGCCTGCGCGGGATGGTGACGCGCAGGATCACCGGCGAGTCGATGACGGTGATGGAGGTGCGCGGCCAGGGCACCTGCTTCTTCGCCGACCGCGCGAGCGAGATCAACCTCGTGGTGCTGCACGGCGACAAGCTGTACGTCGAGGCGTCGAACCTGCTGTGCACGGACGCGGGACTGCGCACGGGCACCACGTTCACCGGGCTGCGCGGCGCGAGCGGCGGCAACGGCCTGTTCACCACCACGGTCGAGGGCACGGGCCAGGCGGCGGTCATGTCCGAGGGCCCCGCGGTGGTGCTGCGGGTCGCACCGCAGTACCCGCTGTCGGTCGACCCGGGGGCGTACGTCGCCCACCAGGGCAACCTGCGGCAGAGCTTCCAGTCGGGCGTCTCGTACCGGACGTTCATGGGCGAGGGCTCCGGCGAGTCGTTCCAGATCAGGTTCGAGGGCGAGGGGCTCGTCTACGTGCAGCCGAGCGAACGCGACACGATCGGGGGCGACCTCTAGCCATGCCGTTCCGCGAGATCAACGACAAGCTGGTGGAGGCGGTGCTCCAGCCGGGGCAGCGGATGTTCAGCCAGCGCGGCGCGATGGTCGCCTACCGGGGCGACGTGAGCTTCACCCCGAACATCCAGGGCGGCCAGGGCGGGGTGATGTCCATGATCGGCCGCCGGGTGGCGAACGAGGCGGCGCCGCTGATGACGGTGGAGGGCAGCGGGACCGTGCTGTTCGGCCACGGCGGCCACCACATCCAGGTGGTGAACCTCAGCGGGGACACGCTCTACGTCGAGGCGGACCGGCTGCTCGCCTTCGACGGGTCGCTCGAACAGGGGACGATGTTCATGGGGTCGCAGGGCGGGGTGCTGGGCATGGTGCGCGGCCAGGTGACCGGGCAGGGCCTGTTCACCACCACCCTGCGGGGGCACGGCGCGGTCGCCGTGATGGCGCACGGCGGGGTGGTGGAGCTGCCGATCGCGCCGGGGCGCGAGGTGCACGTCGACCCGCAGGCGTATGTCGCGCACTACGGTGACGTCCGCAACAAGCTCTCGGCCGCGCTCGGCTGGCGGGAGATGGTGGGCCGCGGCTCGGGCGAGGCGTTCCAGCTGGAGCTGAGCGGCAGCGGCGCGGTGTTCGTCCAGGCGTCGGAGGAGAAGCTGTGAGCGGGCCCGTGGTCTTCGACCCGACGACGCTGCCGGGCAACGACAACGTCGACAAGTACACCTTCTGTGTGGAACTCCGGGACGGGCAGTGGTTCCTCCAGAAGGGCAAGATGATCGCCTACTACGGGCAGATCTCCTTCGACGGCGTCGGGCACGGCCGCTTCGACGGGCTGATGCGGACGAGCTTCCACTCGCCGCTGCACGCGGCGGACTGGGTGGTGGCGCAGGGCAGCGGCAAGATGCTGCTCGCCGACCGGGCCTTCGACGTCAACTCGTACGACCTGGACGACGGCAATCTGACGATCCGGTCGGGAAACCTGCTGGCCTACCAGCCGTCGCTGGCGCTGAAGCAGTCGATCGTGCCGGGGTTCCTGACGCTGATCGGGACGGGCACGTTCGTCGCCGTCTCCAACGGTCCCGTGGTCTTCATGGAGCCGCCGCTGCGGGTCGACCCGCAGGCCCTGGTCGGCTGGGCCGACTGCCCCTCCCCCTGCCACCACTACGACTTCGGCTATCTGCGCGGGCTGGTCGGCGGGGTGCGGGCGATGACGGGCATCGGGGGCGCTTCGGGCGAGGAGCACCAATTCGAGTTCGTCGGTGCGGGTACTGTACTGGTCCAGTCCACGGAGACCCTGCCGGCCGAGCGGCCGACGGGCGCGGTGCCCGAGGAGGCGGGGGTCCCGGGCGGCGGGCCCCGGGGCGGGGCGGCGGCGGGGGCGCCCCGGCTCGGCGGGCAGCTGGGAGACCTCCAGCGGCGCTTCGGCCTCTGACGGCACTGCGAGGGGTATGCACGAGGAGGGGAACGGTCCGACCGGAACCCTTCGTAGAAAATTCAACTTCTTAGGTAGAATGTCGCTATGGAGACCGAGACGCAGACCGCCGGGCCGGGGACGGACGCCCCCTGGCTGACCGAGGCGGAGCAGTGCGCCTGGCGCACACACCTGGACGTCAACCGGCTGCTGGCGTACCAGATGGAGAGGGACCTGCAGCCGTTCGGCCTGACCATGAACGACTACGAGATCCTGGTGAACCTCTCGGAGGCGGAGGACCGCAGGCTGCGGATGACCGACCTCGCGGCCGCCACCCTCCAGTCCAAGAGCCGCCTCTCCCACCAGGTCACCCGCATGGAGAGCGCGGGCCTCGTCAAGCGCGAGCACTGCGAGTCGGACCGGCGCGGACTGTTCGCGGTCCTCACCGACCACGGCATGGAGACCATGCGCAAGGTCGCCCCGCACCATGTCGCCTCCGTGCGCAGGCACTTCATCGACATGCTGACACCGGAGCAGCTCGCCCAGCTGCGGGCCTCCCTCACCCCGGTCGCCGACCAGCTCCGCAGGCGCCGCGGCAGGAACTGAGCGTGCCGCGGGCCCCGGGCCCCCGGCGCGTGCTCGTCGTCGGGAGCACGGGTGCGGGCAAGACCACGCTGGCCCGCGCGCTGTCCGGGGCCGAAGGGCTGCCGTACCACGAGATGGACGCGCTCTACTTCGCCGGAGAGGGCTGGCGGGTCAACGACGCCTTCGCCGAGGACGTCGAGCGGATCACGGCGGCCCCCCGCTGGATCATCGACTCCCTCGGCTACCCGGAGGTCAGGGACCTCCTGTGGGAGCGGGCCGACACGGTCGTCTGGCTCGACTACCCGCGCCGGGTGATCATGCCCAGGGTGCTGCGGCGCTCGCTGCGCAGGTCGCTGCTGCGGGAGCGGATCTTCGGCGGGAACCGCGAGCGCTGGGCGGAGTGGCTGGGCGCCGACCACCCCGCGTGGTCGGCCTGGCGGGGCCACGCGGCCCGCCGCGCCGAGATCGGCCGCCGCGTCCACGCCCCCGCCTTCGCTCCCCTGCACGTCGTGCGCCTCGCGACCCCGGCGCTGACGGCGGCGTGGCTGCGGGCGCGCCAGGGCGGACGCTGAGCGCAGGACCCCTGCGCTGCCGGGCGCCGGGGCGGTGCGCCCCGGGGCCGCTCCCCGCGCGGGGTCAGGCCCCCGTCACGCCCGCGACCAGGTCGTCCGCCGCCGCGTACGGGTCGAGCTCGCCCGCGGCCACCCGGGCGGCCAGGGCTTCGAGGCGTGCGTCGCCGCGCAGGTCGGCAATGCGCTCGCGCAGCGCCGTGACCGCGATGGTCTCGACCTCGCGCGCGGCCCTGCGGGCCCTGCGGGCCGCCAGCTCGCCGTGCTCGTCCATCCAGGCGCGGTGCTTCTCCAGCGCCTCGACCACCTCGTCGGTGCCCTCGCCGCGCGCCGCGACCGTCTTGACGATGGGCGGCCGCCAGTCGCCCGGGGCGCGGGCCTCGCCGAGGCCCAGCATGTGGCCCAGCTCGCGCGCCGTGGCGTCGGCGCCGTCCCTGTCGGCCTTGTTCACCACGTAGACGTCGCCGATCTCCAGGATCCCGGCCTTCGCCGCCTGGATGCCGTCGCCCATGCCGGGCGCGAGCAGCACCACCGACGTGTCGGCCTGCGAGGCGATCTCCACCTCCGACTGGCCGACGCCGACCGTCTCGACCAGGACCACGTCGCACCCCGCCGCGTCCAGCACCCGGATCGCCTGCGGCGCGGCCCAGGCCAGCCCGCCGAGATGGCCGCGGGTGGCCATCGAGCGGATGTAGACGCCCGGGTCGGACGCGTGGTCCGCCATCCTGACCCGGTCGCCGAGGAGCGCGCCGCCGGAGAACGGGGACGAAGGGTCGACCGCGAGCACCCCCACCCGCCGGCCCGCCCTGCGGTACGCGGAGACCAGCGCGGACGTGGACGTCGACTTGCCGACACCGGGCGAGCCCGTGAGCCCCACCACGTACGCCCCGCCGATCAGCGGCGCGAGCGCCGCCATCACCTCGCGCAGCTGCGGCGACGCCCCTTCGACCAGGGAGATCAGCCGCGCCACGGCGCGCGGGCCGCCCTCACGCGCGCGGGCCACGAGCTCGGGGACGTCCACCACAGCGCTGCTCCTCACTCGGTCCTGCTCGGTCTCCTCGGTCCTGCCGGGTCCCGGCCACCCGGCCGGTGGCGGGCCGGCCGGCTACTTGGCCACGCGGACGATCAGGGCGTCGCCCTGCCCGCCGCCGCCGCACAGCGCCGCCGCGCCCACCCCGCCGCCGCGCCGCTTCAGCTCCAGCGCCAGGTGGAGCACCAGCCGCGCGCCCGACATGCCGATCGGGTGGCCGAGCGCGATCGCGCCGCCGTTCACATTGACCAGGTCGGGCGAGACGCCCAGGTCCTTCATGGACTGTACGGCGACCGCGGCGAACGCCTCGTTGATCTCGATCAGGTCGAGGTCGCGCACCGCGAGCCCCTCCTTGCCGAGCGCGTGCTCGATGGCATGGGACGGCTGGGACTGGAGGGAGTTGTCGGGGCCCGCCACATTGCCGTGGGCGCCGATCTCGGCGAGCCATTCGAGGCCGAGCTCCTCGGCCTTGGCCCGGCTCATGACGACGACCGCGGCCGCGCCGTCGGAGATCTGCGAGGAGGTGCCCGCGGTGATCGTGCCCTCGGGGTCGAAGGCCGGGCGGAGCCGCGCGAGCCCCTCGGCCGTGGTGTCGGGGCGGATCCCCTCGTCCTCGGCGAACAGCACCGGGTCGCCCTTGCGCTGCGGGATCTCCACGGGGACGATCTCCGCGTCGAACACGCCGTTCTTCCGGGCGGCGGCGGCCCGCTGGTGGGAGCGGGCGGCGAACTCGTCCTGCGGGGCGCGCTCGATGCCCAGGCGCGTGTTGTGCTTCTCCGTGGACGCGCCCATGGGGATGTCCTCGTACGCGTCGGTGAGGCCGTCGTGCGCCATCGAGTCGAGCACCTCGATCGAGCCGTACTTGTAGCCGGCGCGGGACTTCGGCAGCAGGTGCGGCGCGTTCGTCATGGACTCCTGGCCGCCCGCGACGACGACCTCGAACTCGCCCGCGCGGATCAGCTGGTCCGCGAGGGCGATCGCGTCGAGCCCGGAGAGGCAGACCTTGTTGACCGTCAGCGCGGGGACCGTCATCGGGATGCCCGCCTTGACCGCCGCCTGCCGCGCCGGGATCTGCCCGGCGCCCGCCTGGAGCACCTGGCCCATGATCACGTACTCCACCTGCTCGGGCCCGACGCCCGCACGCTCCAGGGCGGCCCTGATCGCGAAGCCGCCGAGGTCGGCGGCGGAGAACGGCGCGAGGGAGCCGAGGAGGCGGCCCATGGGGGTGCGCGCGCCCGCGACGATCACGGAGGAGGTGGTGTGCGAACCGGACATGAGGTGGGCCCCTTTGCATACGCGGCTGTGTGCGGCGGTGCGCGCGGTGTGCCGGGCGGTCCGCGGGGCCGCCCGGCCGCCGGCCGCGCCGCATCCGCAGGACGCTGCCGTGAACGACGGTTAACTTCCAATGTAGCCGCGGGTACGGACATCGGTCATCGGCCGCTGCGTGTGACGGCGCGCACGTTGCGTGACCGCTCGGGCCGCGCTGGACTGGTGCCATGCTGACGCGTATCGATCACATCGGAATCGCCTGTCACGACCTTGACACAACCGTCGCGTTCTACCGCTCGACGTACGGCTTCGAGGTCTGCCACACGGAGGTCAACGAGGAGCAGGGCGTGCGCGAGGCCATGCTGCGGGTCAACGGCACGTCGGACGGCGGCGCCACCTACCTCCAGCTGCTCGAACCGGTACGGGAGGACTCGGCGGTCGGCAAGTGGCTGGCCAAGAACGGCGAGGGCGTGCACCACATCGCCTTCGGCACCCCGGACGTGGACGGCGACGCCGCCGCGATCGGCGGGAAGGGCGTACGGGTGCTCTACGAGGAGCCCCGCACGGGCACGATGGGCTCACGAATCACCTTTCTTCACCCCAAGGACTGCCACGGAGTCCTCACAGAACTGGTCACCTCCTCCCCTGAGCACTGACTGCGGGCTTCCCTGGCCCGGTAGAGTGGGCGGACCGGGGCCGGGCCGGGGCGGCGCACCCTCCGATGATCTGACACCATTCCCCCGGGGGGCCGTTCGCCGAGGACGGCACTCGCTCAGCAGAGTTGCGACCAGGGGACGGATGGGACCGCGCAGTGCGGGGCTACGAACGCCAGGAGAGCCACCGGGCTGACGACCAGCTCTCGCGGATCGAAGCCGAGATGGACCGGCTGCGGACCGCTCGGGACAAGGCCGTCCAGCACGCCGAGGACCTCGGTTACCAGGTCGAGGTGTTGCGCGCGAAGCTCCACGAAGCGCGCCGCAACCTCGCCATGAGGCCCTCCTCCTACGACGGCGCCGATCTGGGCTACCAGGCGGAACAGATGCTCCGCAACGCCCAGATGCAGGCGGACCAGCTGCGCTCGGACGCCGAGCGCGAGCTGCGGGACGCGCGCGCACAGACACAGCGCATCCTCCAGGAACACGCGGAGCAGCAGTCCCGCCTCCAGGCCGAGCTGCACGCCGAGGCCGTCCAGCGGCGCCAGCGCCTCGACCAGGAGCTCGCCGAGCGCCGGCAGACCGTCGAGTCGCACGTCAACGAGAACGTGGCCTGGGCCGAGCAGCTGCGGGCCCGTACCGAGTCGCAGGCACGGCGGCTCATGGAGGAGTCGCGCGCCGAGGCCGAGCGCACCCTGTCCGCGGCCCGCACGGAGGCCGCCCGGGTCGCCGAGGAGGCGCGCCAGCGCCTGGGCGCCGAGGCGGAGACCGCGAGGAGCGAGGCCGAGGCGCTGCTGCTGCGGGCCCGCAGGGACGCGGAGCGGCTGCTGAACGCGGCGTCCACCCAGGCCCAGGAGGCGACGAGCCACGCCGAGCAGCTGCGCACGAGCGCGGCGTCCGAGTCGGACCAGGCGCGCCAGCAGGCCACGGAGCTGAGCAGGACCGCGGAAGCGCGGATGCAGGAGGCGGAGGAGCGGCTGCGCGCGGCGCGCGCCGAGGCCGACCGGGTCGTCGCCGAGGCCAAGGAGGCCGCCGTCAAGCGGCTGGCCGGGGCCGAGTCGCAGAACGAGCAGCGCACCCGCACCGCGAAGGCCGAGATCGCCCGGCTGGTCGGCGAGGCGACCGAGGAGGCCGAGGCCGCCAAGGCCGAGGCCGAGCAGGTGCGCGCGGACGCCAGGGCCGAGGCGGAGAAGCTGGTCGCCGAGGCCGCGGAGAAGGCGCGCGCGGCGGCGGCCGAGGACACGGCGGCGCAGCTGGCGAAGGCGGCGCGCACCGCGGACGAGGTACTGACCAAGGCGTCCGACGACGCCAAGGACACCCGGCGCAAGGCGGGCGAGGAGGCCGAGCGCATCCGCCGGGAGGCGGAGGCCGAGGCGGACCGGCTGCGCGCCGAGGCAGCCGAGCAGGCCGACCAGCTCAAGGGCGCGGCCAAGGACGACACCAAGGAGTACCGGGCCAAGACGGTCGAGCTCCAGGAGGAGGCCCGCAGGCTGCGCGGCGAGGCCGAGCAGCTGCGCTCCGAGGCGGTCGCCGAGGGCGAGCAGATCCGCGGCGAGGCCCGCAGGGAGGCCGTCCAGCAGATCGAGGAGGCCGCGAAGTCGGCCGAGGAACTGCTGACGAAGGCCAGGACCGACGCCGACGAGCTGCGCTCGGGCGCGGGCGCCGAGAGCGAGCGGGTGCGCACCGAGGCCATCGAGCGCGCCACGGCGCTGCGCCGACAGGCCGAGGAGACGCTGGAGCGCACCAGGGCCGAGGCCGAGCGGCTGCGCACCGAGGGCGAGGAGCAGGCCGAGGCCGTCAAGACGGCGGCCGAGGAGGCCGCAGCCCGGCTGCGCGAGGAGACCGAGCGCGGCATCGAGGCGCGCAAGTCCGAGGCGGCCGGCGAGCTGACGCGCCTTCAGGAGGAGGCCGCCCAGCGCCTGGAGGCCGCGGAGACGGCGCTCACCGAGGCGCGCGCCGAGGGCGAGCGGCTGCGCCGCGAGGCCGCGGAGGAGGCGGACCGCAAGCGCACGGAGACCGCGGAGCGCGTCAGGTCGCTGCTCGAACAGTCCGAGCAGGAGGCCGAACGGCTGCGCACCGAGGCCGCGTCGGACGCATCCGCCTCCCGCGCCGAGGCGGAGAACGCGGCGGTGCGGCTGCGCACCGAGGCGGTCACCGAGGCCGAGCGGCTGAAGACGGAGGCGCAGGAGAGCGCCGACCGGATCAGGAGCGAGGCCGCAGCGGCGGCCGAGCGGGTGGGCGCGGAGGCCGCAGAGGCGCTGTCCGCGGCGCAGGAGGAGGCGGCGCGGCGC
The DNA here is from genome assembly GCF_040704505.1 of Streptomyces sp. NPDC047002. NCBI lineage: Bacteria > Bacillati > Actinomycetota > Actinomycetes > Kitasatosporales > Streptomycetaceae > Streptomyces > Streptomyces sp. NPDC047002. Next base: position 306,912 of record NZ_JBEYWC010000002.1, on the reverse strand, counting down.
CGCCGCGAGGCCGAGGAACTGCTCGCCGCCGCGCGCGGCGAGGCCGAGGAGGAGCGCGAGCGCGCGCGGGAGCAGAGCGAGGAACTCCTCGCGGCGGCGCGCAAGCGCGTCGAGGAGGCGCAGGCGGAGGCCAGGCGGCTGGCCGAGGAGGCCGACCGCGGCGCGACGGAGACCGTCGCGGCCGCCGAGCAGACGGCACGCGAGGTGCGGGAGTCCGTCGCCGGCCTGCACGACCAGGCGGAGCAGGAGATCGCGGGTCTGCGCTCCGCGGCCGAGCACGCCGCCGAGCGCACGCGCACCGAGGCGCAGGAGGAGGCCGACCGGGTAAGGGCGGACGCCTACGCGGAGCGCGAGCGCGCGAGCGAGGACGCGGCCAGGCTGCGCACGCGCGCGCAGGAGGAGTCCGACGCGGCGCAGCAGCTCGCGGAGCAGACCGTCACCGAGGCGGCGGCGGAGTCCGACCGGCTGCGCACCGAGGCCGCGGCGCACGCCCAACGGCTGCGCACCGAGGCGTCCGACGCCCGCGCCGCGGCCGAGCAGGACGCGTCCCGCACCCGCGCGGAGGCGCGCGACGACGCGAACCGCATGCGGACCGAGGCGGGCGCGCAGGTCGACAGGCTCGTCGCCGAGGCCACCGAGGAGACGGAGCGCATGCGCGCCGAGGCGGCCGAGACGGTCGGCTCGGCCCGGCAGGCCGCCGAGCGGATGCGCGCCGAGGCCGAGCAGGTGCGCGCCGAGGGCCGCGCGGAGGCCGAGCGGCTGCGGGCCGAGGCGCAGGAGGAGGCCGACCGGCTGCTCGACGAGGCGCGCAAGGACGCGGCGAAGCGGCGCTCCGACGCGGCCGAGCAGGCCGACCAGCTGATGAACAAGGCCCAGGAGGAGGCGCTCCACACCGCCACCGAGGCCGAGGCGAACGCGGACACGATGGTCGGCGCGGCCCGCAAGGAGGCCGAGCGGATCACCGGGGAGGCGACCGTCGAGGGCAACGCGATCGTGGAGCGCGCCCGCGCCGACGCGGACGAGCTGCTGGTGGGGGCGCGCGGCGACGCGTCCGCGCTGCGGGAGCGCGCCGAGGAGGCGCGGGCCCGGGTCGACGCCGAGATCGAGGAGCTGCACGAGCGCGCGAGGCGGGAAACCTCGGAGCAGCTGAAAACGGTCGGTGAGCGGGTGGATACTCTGATGAAGGCGGCGACCGAACAGCGCGCCGAGGCCGAGCAGAAGGCCAAGGAGCTGCTGGCGGACGCCAACGCGGAGGCGAGCACGGTCAGGATCGCCGCGGTGAAGAAGGCCGAGGGTCTGCTCAAGGAAGCCGAGCAGAAGAAGGCCGAGCTCGTCCGGGAGGCCGAGCAGCTGCGGGCCGACGCCCGAAGGGACGCCGAGCAGATGGTCGCGGAGGGCAAGCGCGAGCTCGATGTGCTGGCGCGCAGACACTCGGACATCCAGGCCGAGATCTCGCGGGTGCAGGACGTGCTCGAAGCGCTGTCGCTGGCCCCCGGCGCCTCAGGCAAGGACGGTCCCGTCAAGGCGGGGGCCGCCGCGGGGCCGACGCGTTCGAATGGTAAGCCGTCGGACGGGTAGTCAGGACCGAACCACTCTAAAGGCTGGACATTCTGCATACCAAAGCCGCATCGGCGCGTTGACACGCCGCACGGGCCCCTAGGATTCCCTCTATCACCTCACCGGTCTCTTCGACAGGAACCCCATGAGCGACACTTCCTCTCCCTTCGGCTTCGAGCTCGTGCGGCGTGGTTACGACCGCGGTCAGGTGGACGACCGCATTACCAAACTCGTCGCCGACCGGGACAGCGCGCTGTCCCGGATCACGTCTCTGGAAAAGCGCATCGAGGAGCTGCACCTCGAAACGCAGAACGCCCAGGCACAGGTCACGGACGCGGAGCCGTCGTACGCCGGCCTCGGTGCCCGGGTCGAGAAGATCCTCCGCCTCGCCGAGGAGGAGGCGAAGGACCTGCGGGAAGAGGCCCGCCGGGCCGCAGAGCAGCACCGCGAGCTCGCCGAGTCGGCGGCCCAGCAGGTGCGCAACGACGCGGAGGCGTTCGCCTCCGAGCGCAAGGCCAAGGCGGAGGACGACGCCTCCCGCATCGTCGACAAGGCGAAGGGTGACGCCTCCACGCTGCGCGCCGACGCGCAGAAGGACGCCCAGTCCAAGCGCGACGAGGCGGACGCGCTGTTCGAGGAGACCCGCGCCAAGGCCGCCCAGGCCGCGGCCGACTTCGAGACGAACCTCGCCAAGCGCCGCGAGCAGTCCGAGCGCGACCTGGCGTCCCGTCAGGCGAAGGCGGAGAAGCGCCTCGCGGAGATCGAGCACCGCGCCGAGCAGCTGCGCCTCGAGGCGGAGAAGCTGCGTACGGACGCGGAGCGCAGGGCGCGCCAGACGGTCGAGACGGCGCAGCGCCAGTCCGAGGACATCGTCGCGGACGCGAACGCGAAGGCCGACCGTATCCGCAGCGACTCCGAGCGCGAGCTCGCGGCCCTCACCAACCGCCGCGACTCGATCAACGCGCAGCTGACCAACGTCCGCGAGATGCTGGCCTCGCTGACCGGTGCGGCGGTGGCCGCGGCCGGCGCGCCCGCCGAGGACGAGCCGATCTCCCGCGGTGTCCCGGCGCAGCAGTCGCGCTGACCCGCGCTCCGCGGCCCGCGGATGACGCGGGGGCGTCGTCCCGGCGTCTCCCGGGCCGCGGACCGAATCGTTCGGTAACGGTTGTGTCAGCCCCTCGCCACTGGAGTGGCGAGGGGCTTTCCGCGCGCCTAGGTTGGGCCGCATGATCGAGGTCGAGGGGCTCACCAAACGCTATGGCCGCAAACTGGCGGTCGATCATCTTTCCTTCCAGGTACGGCCCGGTGTCGTGACGGGTTTTCTCGGCCCCAACGGCGCCGGGAAGTCGACCACGATGCGCATGATGCTCGACCTCGACAACCCGACGAGCGGCTCGGTGCGGATCGACGGCAGGACGTACCACGAGCTGCCCGACCCGCTGAAGGAGATCGGCGCCCTCCTTGAGGCCAAGGCCATGCACGGCGGGCGGACCGCGTACAACAACCTGCTGGCGCTTGCGCAGAGCAACCGCATCCCGCGCCGCCGGGTCGACGAGGTCCTCGACATGGTGGGCCTCACGGCGGTCGCGAAGCGCAAGTCGAAGGGCTTCTCGCTCGGCATGGGGCAGCGGCTCGGCATCGCCGCCGCGCTCCTCGGCGACCCGCGCATCCTGATGTTCGACGAGCCGGTCAACGGGCTCGACCCCGAGGGCATCCACTGGATCCGCAACCTGATGAAGGCGCTCGCCGCCGAGGGCCGCACGGTGTTCGTGTCGAGCCACCTGATGAGCGAGATGGCCCTGACGGCGGACCACCTCATCGTCATCGGGCAGGGCAGGCTGCTGGCGAACACGTCGATGGCGGAGTTCATCCACCAGAACTCGCGCAGCTTCGCCCGGGTCCGCACCCCGCAGCCCGAGCAGCTACGGGACGCGCTGAGCGGCGGCGGCTACGAGGCCACCGAGGTCGAGGGCGGGGCGTTCGAGATCGACGGCGCCGAGACGGAGGCGCTCGGCGATCTCGCGGCCGCGCAAGGCATCACCCTGCACGAGCTCAGCGCGCAGCGCGCCTCCCTTGAGGAGGCCTTCATGCAGATGACGGCGGAGTCGGTGGAGTACCACGCGCACGCGGGCCCCGGGGACCCGGCCGCCGCGCCCGGCGAGGTGCCGCAGGGCGCCGGCTGGGGCGCCGGGCAGCAGCAGCCGGGCGCCGCGGGCGGCTGGGGGCAGGGCTGGGACCAGAGCCGGGATCGGCGCGACCGCAACAAGGGAGTCTGAACGATGTCTTCGGTACCGGCCGTCCTCCAGTCCGAGTGGACGAAGATCCGGACGGTCTCGTCCACCACGTGGACGCTGGCCCTCGCGTTCGCCGCCACCGCGGGCATCGGCGCCGTGGCGGCCTCCCTGATCAACCCGGGCAGGAACTTCGACCCGACGCTGATCAGCTTCTCCGGCATGTCGCTCGGGCAGCTGGCGATGGTGGTCTTCGGGGTGCTCGCCGTGGGCTCCGAGTACAGCTCGGGCATGATCCGCACCTCGCTCGCCGCCGTGCCGCGCCGGGCGCGCTTCCTGTACGGCAAGATCTTCGTGGCGGGCCTGCTCGCGCTCGTGGTGGGCCTCGTCACCGGCTTCATCACGTTCTTCCTCGGCCAGGCGCTGCTCGGCAACGCCGGCACGGACCTCGGGGCGCCCGGCGTGCTGCGCGCGGTGGTCGGCAGCGGCCTGTACATGTGCCTGATCGCGGTCTTCTCGATGGGCGTCACGGCGATGCTGCGCAGCTCGATGCTGTCGCTCGGCATCCTGATGCCGTTCTTCTTCCTGGTGTCGAACATCCTCGCCGCGGTGCCGAAGGCGAAGGACGTCGCCCGGTACTTCCCCGACCAGGCGGGCTCGAAGATCCTCCAGGTGGTGCCGGACGCGGCGGGCGGCAGCGACGTCCCGTACGGGCCCTGGGCCGGCTTCGGGATCATGGCGGCGTGGGTGGTGGCGGCGCTGATCGGCGGCTATGTGGTGCTGCGCAGGCGCGACGCCTGACCGGCGCGTGCCGGGCCCGCGGGCCCGGCCACGGCCCACCGGGGCGGGGTCCCGCGTCCGCGGCTTGGCCCGTACGGGGGCGGTGCGGATATCCTCACCGTCCAGGGGCCACGTACGGGCCCCGCGGGGCAACCCGTCAACACCGTGAGCACGTCGAAGCGGCCGAGGGCCGAAACCGGGGCTGGAGATGATCGAGGCAGTCCGCCTGACCAAGCGCTACGGCGCCAAGACCGCGGTGGACGGGCTCTCGTTCCAGGTGCGCCCCGGCGTCGTCACGGGCTTCCTCGGCCCGAACGGCTCGGGCAAGTCGACCACCATGCGCATGATCGTCGGCCTCGACCGGCCGACGAGCGGCACCGTCACGGTGGACGGGCGGCCGTTCCGGCAGACGCCCAACGCGGCCCGCGCCGTCGGCGCGCTGCTGGACGCGAAGGCGGTGCACGGCGGCCGCAGCGCCCGCAGCCACCTCCTCTCGCTCGCGCAGCTCTCCGGCATCCCCGCCTCGCGGGTCGAGGAGGTGCTCGGCGTCGTGGGGCTGCGGGACGTGGCGGGCAAGCGGACCAGGGGCTTCTCGCTCGGCATGGGGCAGCGGCTCGGCATCGCCGCCGCGCTCCTCGGCGACCCGCGGGTGCTGCTGTTCGACGAACCGGTCAACGGGCTCGACCCCGAGGGCATCTACTGGGTGCGCACGCTGATGAAGCGGCTGGCGGCCGAGGGCCGCACGGTGCTGGTCTCCTCGCACCTGATGAGCGAGATGGCGGTGACCGCCGACCACCTCCTCGTCATCGGCAGAGGGCGGTTGCTCGCCGACATGAGCGTGCGCGCGTTCATCGCGCGCAACTCCGCCGACTTCGCGCGGGTGCGGGTCGCCGACGGCGAGCCGGCGGCCCGCGAGCGGCTCGCCGCGCTGCTCGGCGGCGCGGGCGGCGAGACGCTGTCGGAGCCGGACGGCGCGCTGCGCGTGACGGGCCTGCCGCTCCCCCGCATCAGCGACCTCGCACACGGGGCCGGGGTGCGGCTGTGGGAGCTCTCCCCGCACCAGGCCTCCCTTGAGGAGGCGTACATGCGGATGACGCAGCCGCTGGTGGACCACCGCTCCACCGACGACGAGCTGGCGGGCTTCGCCGAGGACGAGCCGGGCTGGGAGCCGCCCGCCGTGCCCGAGGTGCCGCAGCGCGGCTGGTACGCGCCGGAGCCGCCGGCGCCCGCCGCGGCGCGGCACGGCGGAGCTGCCGCAGGGGCCGCAGGGGCGTCCGAGGTCTCCCGCACCGCCAGGACGTCCGACGCCGCCGAGGAAGGGGACGCGCGGTGACCGCCCCGTACCCCTCGCACCCGGAGCGGGACCGGGCGCCGCTGCCGCAGGACGGCTATGTCTCGCCGGTGCCCGAGCGCAGGGCGCACCTGGGTGACGCGGTCGTCGCCGAGTGGACCAAGATCCGGTCGCTGCGGTCCACGATGTGGTCGCTCGGCGGGATGATCCTGCTGGTGCTCGGCACCGGGGTGCTGGTCGCGTGGGGCGTGGCCGCGACGTCGGGGCCGCGCACCGAGGAGCTGCGGCCAGGCGGCACGGCCGTCTCCTTCGGCCTCTTCGGGGTGCTGCTCGGCGGGATGTGCGTGATCACGCTGGGCGTCATGACGTTCTCGGGCGAGTTCAGCTCGGGCCTGATCCGCACCACGCTGACGGCGTGCCCGAGCCGGGCGCGGGTGCTCGCGGCCAAGGCCTCGGTCTACTTCACGCTGGTCTTCACCCTGATGCTGGCGCTGACGCTCGTGGTGGGCGTGCTCCAGGTGCTGATCCTGGACGCGGTGAGCCCGTCGGTCGGGCAGTGGGTCTCGGCGACGGTGGGCGTGAGCCTGTACATGGCGCTGCTCGGCGTGCTGTCGCAGGCGCTCGGCGTGCTGGTGAAGCACGGGGCGGGCGCGATCACGGCGATGCTCGGGGTGGTGCTGCTGCCGCTGGTGATGGCCATGTTCCTGTCGTCGTCGCTGCCCCGGGTGAGCAGCGCGCTGCTGCGGTACTCGATCCCGAGCCAGATGGCGTCCTTCTATCCGGGCCTCGGCAACTTCGGCGGCAGCGGGGGGCCGACCGGCTGGGTCTCGCTGTGGATCCTGCTGGGGGTGGTGGCGCTGGGGCTCGCGGGGGCGTACGCGGCGCTCGACCGGCGCGACACCTGACGAGGGCGCGCCCCGCGGCGGTCAGTGGCGCGGGGCGTTGCGGGAGCGCTGGACCCTGACGCCGCGCCGGTCCTTCGCGTTCCAGCACGCCTGGTGCCAGTGGCGCCTGTCGTCCACCCCGCCGTACTCGGGCCAGGCGACGACGTGCGGCACATGGGAGGGGATCTCCTGGTCGCAGCCGGGGCAGCGGTAGCGCTTGCCGGCCGCGCTGGCACCCGCGACGTGCCGTACCGACCACTCCTCGCCCTGCCAGGACTCGGTGCGCTGGAAGCCCCCGTAGCGGGTACCGGCGTCGCCGGCGTCGCGGCCGGCCGGTTTCTCGCCGCCGCGGGGGCGGTTGCGGCGTGGGGACATGACACACCTCACGGGGCAGACGGCAGGGCTGCCCCTCAGCGTACGGCCCGTGCCGGGCGGCTCAGGGCCGCCCCGGGCCGCGGCGGCGGCCCGGGACTCCCCCCGACGGCGGGCAATAGCAGGACAATCGCAAGATCTTGGTCGGGGGCCGTGCCTTTGGCACGTGTCAGGCGTTACTGCCAGAAGGGGAGCCGCGTCGGCCGCGAGGAGGCAGAAGGCGATGCGTGTGCGGAATGCGACGCGTACGGGAGCACGGGTGGGGACGTTCGTGCTGGCAGCGCAGTTTCCGGGACAGGGGCAGGGCGAGGCGCTGCACCGCGCGGTGCGCACCGCGCAGGCCGTGGAGCGCGCGGGTCTCGACGAGGTGTGGCTCGCAGAACACCACTTCGTGCCGTACGGGGTGTGCCCGTCCGCGGTCACCCTGGCGGGGCTGCTGCTCGGAAGGACCGAGCGCGTCCGGGTGGGTACGGCGGTCAGCGTGTTGCCGAACACGCATCCGGTGGCACTCGGGGAGCAGACCGCGCTGCTGCACATACTCTCCGAGGGCCGGTTCTCCCTCGGCGTGGGCCGGGGCGGGCCCTGGGTCGACCTGGAGGTCTTCGGCGCGGGCCTCGCCGCCTTCGAGCAGGACTTCCCCGAATCGCTCGACCTGCTGCTGCGGTGGCTGCGGGAGCCGCGGGTGGACGCGCTCGGCCCCCGGTACGCCTTCCGCGAGGTGCCCGTGGTGCCGCGCCCCGACGAACTGCTCGACGTGCCGGGCCCCGAGGTCGTGGTGGCCTGCACCTCCCCCGGCACGGTGCGGCTCGCCGCCGGGCGCGGGCTGCCGATGCTGCTCGGGATGCACGCGGGCGACGAGGAGAAGGCGGAGATGGTCGCGCTGTGGAGCGCGACCGCACGCGCGGCGGGCCACGACCCCGAGGGTGCGCACGTGTCGGTGGGGGTCGCGCAGCTCGCCGACGACCGCGCCGAGGCGGCGGAGACCCTGATGAAGGCGATGCCGGGCTGGCTGCGCCAGGGGCTCGGCGCGCACACCACGGTGGACGGCAGGGCCCGTACGATGCGCGACCCGGTCGCGTACACCGAACTGCTGTGCTCGCTGCACCCGGTGGGGCCGCCGCGGCTCGCGGCCGACCGGCTCGCGGCGACGGCCGAGCGTACGGGCATCAGTCGCTTCGCGCTCCTCGTCGAGGGCTCAGGGGACCTGGCGGCCACCGAGGAGAACGTACGGCGGCTGGGGGCCGAGGTGCTGCCGCAGCTGGCGTAGCGCGCCCGGCGTGGCCGAATCGCGCGGGTCGCCGCCGCCTCCACGGCCCGGGCGCGGGGCGCGGGGCGCCCGCAGCGCGTGCGCCGGGGCGCAGCCGGCCGCGGCGTCCCGCACCGGTCACCCCCTCCGGTGCGGGACGGCCTGGCCGCCGTCAGCAGTCCCGGAGTTCGGGCGACTGGTTGAGCAGCTGGGCCCGCACCGAGGTGAAGCGGGCCAGCCGCTCGTCGGACTCGGCGCCGAGCGGGAAGACGGCCACGCGGTGGCAGTTCTGGAAGGCGAGGCGCACGCCGAAGTGGCGCTGGAGCGCGCCCCGTATCGCGTCGCTTGCGAGGGCCCGCAGCAGCTGACCACGGGCCTGCTCGTCCGGCGGGGGCGTCTGGTTGTCGGCGAACGGGCCGCCGTCGACCTTCAGCTGGGCGACCAGGGAACTGACCATCTCCCATGCGTAGGGCAGGGAGGTCCGGACGCAGTCGACGAATTCCGCTTCGTCGACCTCGCCTCGCTCGGCCTGCTCCAAGAGTGCCGGTGAGACGTCGAGCGACATGGGTTCTCCTCTCGCGACCCCGCGACCGGGGCCCTACGGGCAGGGAAGGGGGAGGGATGGCGACGCAGCGTGCACGCGCGACAACCTCTCGCTTACACGTTAGGCGCGCCGCCTGGTCTCCACCAGGCAGATGGGAGCACAACCGGCCACAGCCGAACGGGGCTTGTGGGGCGAATCGCGTAGCGGGACGCCAGTCGAGTAGCGTTGCCGACCATGCGTCTCGTCATCGCCCGCTGCTCCGTGGACTACGCGGGCAGGCTCACCGCCCATCTGCCCTCCGCCCCCCGTCTCATCCTGGTCAAGGCGGACGGCAGTGTGTCCATCCACGCCGACGACCGTGCGTACAAGCCCCTCAACTGGATGTCACCGCCCTGCTCCCTCAAGGAGGACGACGGCGCCTGGACCGTCGTGAACAAAGCGGGCGAGAAACTGATCATCACCATGGAGGAGGTCCTGCACGACTCCTCGCACGAGCTGGGCGTCGACCCCGGGCTGATCAAGGACGGCGTGGAGGCGCACCTCCAGGAGCTGCTCGCCGACCGCATCGAGACCCTGGGCCAGGGCTACACCCTCATCCGCCGCGAGTACCCCACGGCGATCGGTCCCGTGGACATCCTGTGCCGGGACTCGGACGGCGGCACGGTCGCGGTCGAGATCAAGCGGCGCGGCGAGATCGACGGGGTCGAGCAGTTGACCCGCTACCTCGATCTGCTGAACCGCGATCCCCATCTCGCCCCGGTCAAGGGCGTGTTCGCGGCCCAGGAGATCAAGCCGCAGGCGCGGGTGCTGGCGACGGACCGGGGCATCGGCTGCGTGGTGCTCGACTACGACGCGCTGCGGGGCATCGAGGACGACAAGCTGCGCCTCTTCTGAGGGGCCCGGCTCGCGGACCCGGGCGCGGCCCCCTGCGTGTGCGGGGGGGCCGCGCCCGGGTGCGCGGAGGGTCGCGCGGGGCCGTCAGCCCGCCGGCTGGGACGGGGTGACCGAGGCCGACTGGGCGGCCGCGCCGCCACCGCTGCCGCCGTCGTCGCCGCCGGCCGGCGAGGAGGGGTCGGACGGCGGCGGGCTCGTCGGGCCCCCGCTCGTCGGCGGGTCGGTCGGGTCGTCGCTCGACGGCGGGTCGGTCGGCGTGGTCGAACCGCCGCCGCTGCTCCCCCCGGAGCCTCCCGAGCCGCCGTCGCCGCCGCCGGAGCCACCGGAACCGCCCGTGCCGCCGTCGCCGCCGGAGCCGCCGGACCCACCGGAGCTCCCCGAGCCGCCGCTGCCACCGGACGACGAGCCGCCGCCGGGGTGGGAGTGGGAGGGCGAGCCGCCGTTGTGGCCCCCGCCACCCGTGGCGGACGGTGACGTGCCGTCGTCCGAGGCGCCGGCGCCGGTGGACGAGGCGGCCCCTGACGCGCTCGACGAGCCGGTGCCCGACGGGGAGGCGTGGCGCGGTGTGCCGGAGCCCGCGGGTGCCTGCGCGCCCGCGGGGGCGGAGTCGGGCGCCGCGGGTTCCTGCGGCGGCAGGCCGTCGCCGCCGCCGTCCTGGTCGGTGCGCTCGGTCGCGGTGTGGTCCGTGCCCTGCGAGCCGTCGCCCGAGCTGAGGCCGAGCCCCACCACGGTGCCCATCACGGCGGCGAGCACCGCGGCCGCGCCCGCGGCGACCATGTTGCGCTTGGCACCGCCGAGGATGCGGCGCACCGGCGCCGGCCGCGCGGACTGCGCGATCACCACGGGGTCCTGACGCGCCGTCGGGTCGACGGACCTGGAGGGCAGCGCCGCCACGATGGGCGAGGGCCCCGACTCGTGCGCGGGGGCCGCGGAGGCGGCGGGCGCCGCCGCACGGCCTGCGGGGGTGACGCCGTTCTCCAGGTCCGAGACGAGCGCGAGCGCTCGGCGCCCCGCCACCGTGCCGCTGCGGTCGGCCACGACGCCGCGCATGCCGATGGACGCCTCAAGCTCGGCGCGCGCCCGGTCGAGGTTGCCTGCGCAGAGCGCGAGGATGCCCAACTCATGGTGGAAATACGCTTCTTCGGCGACCTCTCCGGCCGTGCGCGCGGCCGACTGCCCGGCCCTGAGCGCCTTCTCCCAGGCGCTCCAGCGCAGCCCGGCGAGGAAGGCGGGCGCCGCGCTGCGCGCCAGGCGCACCGCCGCGGCCGCCTCGTCGGACGGCAGCGGCGCCATCGAGGCGAGCACCGCCTCGGCCTCCGCGGCGACGCGCTCGGGTGTCACGGACGGGTGCCCGGTCCACCAGGCGTAGTGCTCGGCGGCCGTACGGGCGTGCCACACGGCGTCGTCGGCGTACCCCGCGGCCTCCAGCTGGGTCACCGTGCCGGGCGCGAGGCGGTAGCGGGAGCCCACGGGGCTGAGCAGCGCACAGCTCGTCAGCTCGCCGAGCGCGGCGTCCGCGTGGGTGTCGCCGACCAGCGCGGGCAGGTGCGCCTGGTGGGGCACCTCGCCGCCGAGCGCGACCGCGAACCGCAGGGTGGCGCGCGCCGATTCACTCAGCCGGGAGGCGAGCAGGGCGGCGGGGGCCGCGCCCTCGCCGAGGCTGGGCAGCGGGATGTCGTGGGCGCCGTCCTCGTCGGCAGCGCCGAGGGCGGGGTCGAAAGCGGACGGGGCGGCGGGTCCTGCGGCCGCCGGCTTCTCGAACGCCGCGAACTCGTCGGACGCCTCCGGGTCGCGCCGCAGCCGGTCGCGCTGCCGCAGCAGGGCACCGGCCTGCACGAAGCGCAGCGGCAGCCCCTCGGACTCGAACCAGAGGTCGCCCGCCCAGTTCTTCTCCGCCTCGGCCAGCGGCCGTCCCGCTGCCCGTTCGAGGAGTTCGAGCGAGGCGGGGCGGCTGAGCCCGGCGAGCAGGACGTCCGCGACGGCTGCGGCGGGCGAGGGCGCGGGCACGTCGGGGGCGACGGCGAAGAGGAAGGCACACTCGGGGGTCGAGGTCAGCAGGTCGTCCAGCGCCTCGCCGCCGATCTCCAGGTCGTCGACGACGACCACGGCGCCCACCTCGCTGACGGCGGCGCGCAGTTCGGCCCGTCCCGGCCGGTGCCCCGGCTCGGTGCGGAAGACGGCGGTGTACAGGTCCTGGAGGAGTTCGGCGGCGCCGCGCCGGTGGCCGCTGAGCCGTATCAGGCCGTCGGGGGCGAGCGTGCCGCAGCGCGCGGCGACGGCGTCGAGCAGGACCGTGCGGCCCGACCCTGGGGCGCCGAGCACGCGAACGGAGCGCCCGCGCCCCAGCAGGTCGACCAGCTGGTCGTGTTCGGCCTCGCGCTCGAGCAGCGGCAGCGGCACCGCCGCGGGCCCCGGCGGGGCCGAGGGGCGGCCTGCGCGCTGGAGCGCCGCGCGGTCGCGGGCGGTGCGGCGCGCGGGGCGGCCGGGAGCCCGGCCCGGCGGGCAGGGCTCGATCTCGCTGCCGTCCACGGGGTTGACGGTGATGAGGAAGTCGCCCGCCACCAGCTCGGTGGTGCGCGCGGGCGCGCCGGCCGTGCCCGGGGCGGGGGCCGCGAGGGCGGGCGTGATCGTCTCCCGCCGCGGCGGCCTGCGGGCCGGCAGTCCTGCGGGGCGCCGGTCCTCGTGGCGTCCGTGCTCCTCGGATCCCGCGCTCATCGGGTCCATCGGCAAATCCCCCAGATAGTGGCGTGCGGGGCCGAAACCATAGACCCCCGCACTGTATCCAGGGACAGGGGGGACGCGGGAGGCAGGTGGGGGTGCCGATGTGCGGCGGATTCGGCCCGCGCGCGCGCCGGGCCGCCGGCCGTCAGACCCGGGGCAGGGACTCGGCGGCGAGCCCGCCCTCGATGGCGAGGATGCGGTGCAGTCTGGTGGCCACGAGCAGGCGCTGCATCTGCGGCGGGACGCCCCGCAGGACGAGCCTGCGGCCGCAGCGCCCGGCGCGTCGGTGGGCGCCCATGATCACGCCGAGCCCGGTCGCGTCCCAGGAGTCCAGCTCGGTCAGGTCGAGCACGAGGTCGCCGACCCCGTCGTCCACGGCCGCGTGGAGAACCGTACGGGCGTCCGCCGCGCTGCGGACGTCGAGGCGGCCCCCGACGACCAGCTCGGTGTGGTCGCCCCTGATGTGCATATGCGCTCCCCGCGTGTCCGGTACCGCTGTGTCCTGACAGCGTCTGCGTCGTGCTTCCTGCCTGGTGCCGTACGGGCGGTGGCGCCCTGCCGGCGGTGGTGTCGTCGTACGGGCCGGTGGCGGCCGCGTGCCCGGTGGCGGGCGGCGGCCCCGCACTGCCACCCGGTGGGGCCGGTACGGGACCCGGCCGCCGGATGCCCGGCGGGAGGAGAGGCAGCCCCCCGGCCCGTGGAAATCAGTGCTCGTAGAACCCCTGCCCGCTCTTGCGGCCGATGTCACCCGCGTCCACCATTCGGCGCATCAGCTCGGGCGGGGCGAACTTCTCGTCCTGCGACTCGGTGTAGATGTTCTCCGCCGCGTGCAGCAGGATGTCGACGCCCGTCAGGTCGGCGGTGGCGAGCGGGCCCATCGCGTGGCCGAAGCCGAGCTTGCAGGCGAGGTCGATGTCCTCCGCGGTGGCGACGCCCGACTCGTAGAGCTTGACCGCTTCGACGACGAGCGCGGAGATCAGCCGGGTCGTGACGAAGCCCGCCACGTCGCGGTTGACGACCACACAGGTCTTGCCCACGGACTCGGCGAACTCCCGCGCGGTGGCGAGCGTCTCGTCGCTCGTCTTGTAGCCGCGCACCAGCTCGCACAGCTGCATCATCGGGACGGGTGAGAAGAAGTGGGTGCCGACGACCCGTTCGGGGTGCGCGGTCGCCGCGGCGATCTTGGTGATGGGGATCGCCGAGGTGTTGGAGGCGAGCACGGTGCCGGGGCCGGTGATGCGGTCGAGCTCGCGGAAGATCTCGTGCTTCACGTCGAGCCGTTCGAAGACGGCCTCGACGACGATGTCGGCGTCCGCGGCCGCTTCGAGGTCCGTGGTCGCGGTGATCCGGCCGAGGGCGGCCGCCGCGTCGGCCGCGTCCAGCTTGCCCTTGGCGGTGAAGCGCTCGTACGACTTCTCGATGGTGCCGGTGCCCCGGGCGAGCGCCGCGTCGGTCACGTCGCGCAGCACGACCTCCCAGCCCGCCTGGGCGGAGACCTGCGCGATGCCCGACCCCATGAGGCCGGCCCCGATGACCGCGAGCTTCCTTGCCACGGCACACCTCTCGTTTCTCTCGGCGGGCAGCCGGGCCGGTGCGCGGCGCGCGGCTTCGACGCGCCCTGGTGCACGGCGCTCACCGGAGGTTAGCGGTCCCCGGCCGCCCTGGGGCGGCCAAGAGACACGCGTCACGTCTCAGATGACGGACATCACACCGAGCCGCCGCCGGGCCCCCGGATCGGGTGCCGCGGGCTGCGAACGCACGTGCGGGAGCGCCCCGCTTGTCCCCCGGCGGCGTGCCGCGCCGGATGAACCGGCCGCCGCCGTACGGGCCTTCGCCGCTGCCCGGGGCGGCGCGGCACGCTGACGCGCCGTCCGGCCGCGCGGTCCCTACCCTGGGGGCATGGTCAATCTGACGCGCATCTACACGCGCACCGGCGACAAGGGCACCACCGCGCTCGGCGACATGAGCCGGGCCCCCAAGACCGATCCGCGGATCGGCGCGTACGCCGACGCCAACGAGGCCAACGCGGCGATCGGCACGGCGATCGCGCTCGGCGGCCTCGCCGAGGACGTGGTGAAGGTCCTGACGCGGGTGCAGAACGACCTGTTCGACGTGGGCGCCGACCTGTCCACCCCGGTGGTGCCGGATCCCGAGTACCCGCCGCTGCGCGTCGAGCAGTCGTACGTCGACGCGTTGGAGGCGGACTGCGACCGCTTCCTCGAAGGCCTGGAGAAGCTGCGCAGCTTCATCCTGCCGGGCGGCACGCCCGGCGCTGCCCTGCTGCACCAGGCGTGCACGGTGGTGCGCAGGGCCGAGCGCTCCACCTGGGCGGCGTTCGAGGTGCACGGCGCGACCATGAACCCGCTGGCCGCCACCTATCTGAACCGCCTCTCCGACCTCCTGTTCATCCTCGCGCGGGTGGCCAACAAGGACAGGGGCGATGTGCTGTGGGTGCCGGGCGGCGAGCGCTGAGGCGCCCCGCGCGGACTCACTCCGCCGCGGCCAGTGCGGCCCGCAGCCCCGGCAGGAACGCGGCCTGGTGCTCGCCAGAGCCGTAGGCCGCGCGCTCGGCACCGCCGAGCGGTTCGTACGGGGCGACGGTGGTCGTCATGGCGCGCCGCACCAGGGTGGACCCGTCGCCGTTCTCCTCGAACGTGTAGGTGACGGCGAGCTGGACCGCGCGGCCGCCGAAGCCGACCGAGCGCACGGCGAAGGTGCGGCCGGGGTCGTGGGCGGTGACGAGCCAGTCGGCGAAGAACCGTGCGCCGCCGTCACCGACGATCTCCTCGCGCACCATGTCCCCGGTGCGCAGCGGGCGTCCCGTGCGTCCACCGAGGACAGCCGCGGACCGCGGGTGGAAGGCGGGCCAGTGGTCGGGGGTGGCGACGAAGGCCGCGACGGCGGCGGCGCGGTGGTGGACGGTTCCCGCTGCGGCGGCGTGCAGGGTGAGGGCGGGCATGCGGTGTTCCTCTCGTGTCGGTGGGACGGGCGCCCGCGGGCCGCGGCCCGGTGTGCGGCGGCCGCGGCGCGCGGGGTGGAGAATGGGGGCATGGAGCAGGACCGGGCCCCCGTGCGGCGTGCGAAGAACCCCAAGGGGTCGGGCAGTCGGCTCCGGCAGGAGATCATCGACGCCGCGGGCGAGCTGCTGTCGGAGCTCAGCGGCGGCAAGGGGCTCACGGTGCGCGGGCTCGCGCGGGGTGTCGGGGTGGCGCCGTCCGCGCTCTACCAGCACTTCCGCGACCTCGACGACGTCGTGCAGGCGGTGGTCGACGACGACTACCGCAGGCTCGCCGCCGCCATGCGCACGGCGGCGTCCGCCGTGCCGGAGGACGACCCGGTGGGCCGGGCGCGTGCGCTGCTGCACGCGTACTGCGACTTCGCGATGGCCAACCCGAGCCACTACCGCCTGCTGTTCGAGCACCGGCGGCTGACGCCGGACGACGCGGGCCTCTACCCGGGCGGCCCGCTCGCCGAGGTGATCGACGACGTGGTGGACGCGTTCGCGCGGTGCGCCGAGGCGGGTTCGCCGCTGGTGGCGCCGCCCGGCAGGGCGGGCGTCATGGTGTTCGTCGCCGTGCACGGCCGGGTCTCGCTGTTCCACGCGACCCGGCGCGCCAAGCGGCCCGAGGACGTCCACGCCTTCGTGGACGAGACCGTCGGAGTCTTCCTGGGCCTCGCCCGCTGAGGGGCGCGGCGGCTCAGGGGGAGGCGGGGGCCGGGGCCCCGGCGACCTCGCGCCACGGGGTGGCGGCGGCGACGTGCGCTCTGAGCAGCCGCGCCTGCCGCGGCATGTTCCAGGCCAGCGCGGCGGTGACGACGCCGCCCTGCCCGTACAGCGCGGCGAACCTGCCGCCGTCCTGGTCCCCTTCGACGACGCGGAACGCTGCGTTCGGCCTCGGCACGCCGTACACCTGGACCTTCACGTCGTACTGGTCCGTCCAGAAGTACGGCACGGGCGCGAAGGGCGCGCCGGTGCCGAGCAGCGCACGCGCCGCCGCCGCACCCTGCTCGGTCGCGTTCATGCGGTGCTCGACGCGCATGCGGCCGTGGCGCGGATGGAGCCAGGAGGCGGCGTCGCCCGCGGCGACGACCCGGTCGGCCGCCCGGCAGTACGCGTCGCACTCGACGCCGTCGCCGAGGGCGAGTCCGCTGCCCGCCAGCCAGTTTGTCGCGGGGCGCGAGCCGACGGCGACGAGCACGGCGTCAGCGGGCAGCGTCTCCCCCGTCGAGCAGTCCACACCGGTCACCCGCCCCCGCGCGCCGGCCAGCCGGCGCACCCTGGTGCCGCCGAGCAGCCGCACCCCGTGCGCGCGGTGCAGCCGCGCGAGGCGCTCGCCCGGTACGGGTCCGAGCAGCCCGCCCATCGGGTGCGGCGACGGGTCGAGCAGGGTCACGCGCAGGCCCGCCTCCCGTGCCACGGCCGCGGTCTCGGCGCCGAGGAATCCCGCTCCGACGACGACGAGCGACGCGGCCGTGCGCAGGTGCTCACGCAGCCGCAGCGCGTCGTCGAGGGTCCGCAGGTGGTGCACCCCCGCGAGGTCCGCCGCGCCCGGCAGGGTGCGGGGGGTGACGCCGGTGGCGACGACAAGGCCGTCCCAGCGCAGCACCGCACCGCCGCCGAGGGTGAGGGTGCGCGCCGCGGTGTCGAGGGCCGTGGCGCGGTGTCCGAGCAGCCAGTGGGCGTCGAGTCCGCGCAGGTCCGCGCGCGGGCGCAGGGCGAGCCTGTCCGCTTCCCACTCCCCGCTGAGCAGCTGCTTCGACAGCGGCGGCCGGTCGTAGGGCTCGGCCTGCTCGTCGCCGACGAGGGTCAGCCGTCCCGCGTATCCCTCGCGCCGCAGGGTCTCGGCGGCGGAGAGCCCCGCGGCGCCCGCGCCGACCACGACGACGCGTCCTGGGGCGGTCACCGCTCGTCCAGTGTGATCGCCAGCGCGGGGCAGATGCGCGCGGCCTCCCTGGCCGCCTCCTCCTGGCCGGGTGACGCCTCGTCGCGCAGCGGGACGACGATCCCGTCCTCGTCGCGTTGGTCGAAGAGTTCCGGTGCCGCGAGGACGCACTGTCCCGAGGCGACGCACCTGTCCTGCTCCACGGTGATCCTCATGGGTGTTCTCCTTGTCTCCTTGCCGGGGTTTCGCGGTGTCACCAGGTCACGGGCATGCTGTGGACGCCGTACGTGACCATGTCGTCCTTGAAGCGGAGTTCCGCCGCCGGCACGGCGAGCGCGAGGCGCGGGATGCGCCGGAAGAGGGTGCCGAAGACCGTCTGGAGTTCGGCGCGTGCGAGCACCTGGCCGAGGCACTGGTGGACCCCGTAGCCGAAGGTGACGTGGTGGCGTGCGCCGCGGTGGATGTCGAGCGTGTCCGGGTCGGCGAAGACGGCGGGGTCCCGGTTGGCGGCGTCGCCTGCGACCACGATCCCCTCGCCCTTGCGGATGAGCTGTCCGCCCAGCTCGATGTCGGCGGTGGCGACGCGGCGCCGTCCCGACTGCACCACCGTGGTGATCCGCAGCAGCTCCTCCACCGCGCCCGCGACCAGCACGGGGTCGGTGGTGTCGCGCAACTCCGCGGCCTGGGCGGGGTTTTCGAGCAGGTGGAGGGTGCCGAGTGCGATGGTGGCCGCGGTGGTCTCGTGTCCGGCGATGAGCAGGACGCGCGCCAGGTTGGCGAGCTCGGCCTCGGTCATGGCGCTCGCGTCCTGCTGTCCGGACACGAGCGAACTCAGCAGGTCGTCCTGCGGGTCCTCCTTCCTCGCGCGCACCAGCCGGGCCAGGTAGTCCGACATGGCGCGGCTCGCGGCGATGGACTTCTCGGGGCCGGCGGCGGGGTCGAACATGGTGGCCGTCCAGCCCTCGAACAGGGCCCGGTCACCGAAGGGGACGCCGAGCAGCTCGCAGATGATGCCGAGCGGCACGGCCAGCGCGAAGCCGTGCACGAAGTCGGCGGGCCTGGGGCCCGCGAGCAGGTCGTCGACGCGCTCGTCGACGACCCGCTGGACGACCGGGCGCAGCGCCTCGACCTTCCTGACCGTGAACTGCCCCGACACCCGCCGCCGCACGGCCGCGTGCTCGGGGTCGTCCATGTTGAGCATGCTGCGCTCGGCGTGGCGCACGGCCCCGAGTGACGCGTTCACCTGCGGGTATCCGTCGATCCTCGGGTCGACGCTGGTGCGCGGGTCGGAGAGGACAGCCCGTACGTCGTCGTAGCGGGTGACGACCCAGGCGCTGCTGCCGTCCCACAGCCTGATCCGGGAGACCGGCGCGGTGCGCCGGCGCTCCGCGAGCCCGGGCGGCGGTGCCAGCGGGCACCGCCTGGGCAGCGGCCAGACCTCCTCTCCGTACGCGGCTTCCGCGCTCCCGCCTCGCACCGTGTCCTCCATCGCATGGCCTCCGTCCGAGATCACTGAACGATTGTTCTGTAACCAACCGTACGCGCCTCCCCGCCCGCCGTCATCAACGCGACGGCGCCGTACGGCATGAGCTGGATCACTTCTGCGGCGACAGCAGGTCAACTCGACCTGAAATGAGGGGACATGCGAGCACACGGGCGCCCCGGCAGGCACGCGGAGGCCCGGCGGGCACAGCAGTGGCCCGCCGCACCGGCAGGCACCGGCAGGCACCGGAGCACCGCCGCGGCGCCGACTTTGGTCTGGACCTATTGACGAGTGGTCCAGACCTCCTTACTCTCACCGGACACGCCGCGGCCCCGCCCGGCGTGCCCGCAGTGCACGGACCCACCCCGAACTGTCCGGTACGCATTCCTAGGAGCACCCCTTGATGCTTCTCCGTTCCCCTTCCTCCTCCCCCGCCCGGCTGAGATCGAGGACCGCCGCCGCGCTCACCGCGCTGCTGCTCCCGCTCGCCGCCCTGGTGGGCCTCGCAGCCCCGGCCCACGCGGCCACCACCGCCACCGCGACCTTCACCAAGACCCAGGACTGGGGCACCGGTTTCGGCGGCCAGTGGACGGTCGAGAACACCGGCACCACCGCCCTGTCCTCGTGGACCGTCGAGTGGGACTTCCCCTCGGGCACCTCGGTCTCCTCCGCGTGGGACGCCGACGTCACCCACGCGGGCAACCACTGGACCGCGAAGAACAAGAGCTACAACGGCACCCTCGCGCCCGGCGCCTCCCTCAGCTTCGGCTTCAACGGGAACGGCCCCGGCTCCCCCACCGGCTGCAAGCTCAACGGCGCCTCGTGCGACGGGGGCCCGTCCACCCCGGGCGACAACCCGCCCTCCGCGCCCGGCACTCCGACCGCCTCAGGCCTCACCGACACGTCGGTCAAGCTCAGTTGGACGGCGGCCACCGACGACAAGGGCGTCAAGAACTACGACGTCCTGCGCAACGGCACCGTCGTCGCCACCGTCACCGGCACCTCGTACACCGACAGCGGGCTGAGCGCGGGCACCGACTACTCCTACACGGTCAAGGCGCGTGACACCGCGAACCAGACGGGCCAGGTCAGCGGCTCGACCGCCGTGCACACCACAGGCGGCGGCACCACCGACCCCGGCACGCCGGGCGCCTCGGGCAAGGTCAAGCTCGGCTACCTGACGGAGTGGGGCACCTACGACCGCAACTACCAGGTCAAGAACCTGGTGACCTCGGGCTCGGCCGCGAAGATCAACACGATCAACTACGCGTTCGGCAACGTCACCGGCGGCAAGTGCGCCATCGGCGACGCGTACGCCGACTACCAGAAGACGTTCACCGCGGACACCAGCGTCGACGGCACGGCCGACACCTGGGACCAGCCGGTCGCCGGCAACATCAACCAGCTGCGCGAGCTGAAGAAGAAGTACCCGAACATCAAGATCCTCTGGTCGTTCGGCGGCTGGACCTGGTCGGGCGGCTTCGGCCAGGCTGCGCAGAACCCGGCGGCCTTCGCGCAGTCCTGCTACGACCTGGTCAAGGACCCCCGCTGGGCCGATGTGTTCGACGGCATCGACATCGACTGGGAGTACCCCAACGCCTGCGGCCTGTCCTGCGACACCAGCGGGCCCGCCGCCCTGAAGAACCTGACGCAGGCGCTGCGCGCCAAGTTCGGCTCCGGCGCGCTGGTCACGGCGGCCACCACCGCCGACGCGTCCCCGGACGGCAAGATCACCAAGGCCGACTACGCGGGCGCCGCGCAGTACCTCGACTGGTACAACGTGATGACGTACGACTTCTTCGGCGGCTTCAGCCCGCAGGGCCCGACGGCCCCGCACTCGCCGCTCACGTCGTACAGCGGCATCCCGACCCCCGGCTTCGACTCGGCCGACGCCATCGCCGCCTTCAAGGCGCAGGGCGTCCCCGCGAACAAGCTGCTGCTCGGCATCGGCTTCTACGGCAGGGGCTGGACGGGCGTCACCCAGGACGCGCCTGGCGGCACCGCGACGGGACCGGCCGCCGGCACGTACGAGCAGGGCATCGAGGACTACAAGGTCCTCAAGAACACCTGCCCGGCCACCGGCACGGTCGCCGGCACCGCGTACGCACACTGCGGCACCAACTGGTGGAGCTACGACACCCCCGCCACCATCGGCTCCAAGATGGCGTGGGCGAAGCAGCAGGGCCTCGGAGGCGCGTTCTTCTGGGAGTTCAGCGGCGACACCGCGGGCGGTGAGCTGGTGACTGCGCTCTCCAACGGCATCGGCTGACGGACCGCGCCACCGGCGCACGAAGGGGCGGCACCCGACCGGGCGCCGCCCCTTCCGTCTGCCTCAACCCCGATCAGGCCACGTTAACCCTCTGGCCAGGCGGCGCCGCTTCGAGCCAGGCGAGGAAGCCGGTGAGGGCGTCGTCGCTCATCGCGAGTTCGAGCCTGACGCCGCGGTGCACGCACGCGAGCACGACCGCGTCGGAGAGCAGCGCGAGCTCCTCCTCGCCCTCGGGGGCGCGGCGGGTGACCACCTCGATCGCGGAGCGCTCCAGCGAGCGGCGGGGGCGGGGCGCGTAGGAGAAGACCCGGAACCAGTTGATGCGGTCCCCGTTGTAGCGGGCCACCCCGTAGACCCAGCCCTTGCCCGAGGGGTCGGGGTGCTCGGGGAGGTTCCAGCGGACGCTGCAGTCGAAGGTGCCGCCCGAGCGCTGGATCAGCCGCCTGCGCAGGCCGAACACGAACAGACCCAACGCGCCAAGGACGACGACCAGTGCCACGACAAGCAGAGCGAGGGCCATCCGTACCGACCTCCTCGCCTCAACCGGTCACGCACTGAACTGCTCGTCCGTCCACCCGCACCGCCTCAGCCGCGGCCCGTCCCGGAGGTGTCCGGAACGGGCCGCGGCTGAGGGGTACGGCAACAGCGCGGCGTTACTTCGCCGCCACCGCGCGCATCCGGACGTCGGCGCGCCGCTCGGCGGCGTCGTCGTCCTCCGACTTCGCGCGGGCCAGCGCGCGCTCGGCGCGCTGGGGGTCGATCTCGTCCGCCAGCTCGGCGACCTCGGCGAGCAGCGAAAGCTTGTTGTCGGCGAACGACAGGAACCCGCCGTGCACCGCTGCGACGACCGTGCCGCCGTCACTCGTACGAATGGTCACAGGGCCCGACTCCAGCACACCGAGGACCGGCTGGTGGCCGGCCATGATGCCGATGTCGCCGGAGCTGGTACGGGCGACGACCAGGTGGGCCTCGCCGGACCACACGTTGCGGTCGGCCGCGACCAGCTCGACGTGCAGATCAGCCAAGGGTGGCTCCTCGGGTCAGCACCCGGCGGTTCTCCGGGTGTCGCTGTCAATTCTATGGGGTGCTCGGGAGAGCGCGGGGAGCGGGGCGGCCGAGTCGCTGCCTGCCGCCCCGCCACCGCGTACTTCCGGGGGCCCGGAGCGTCAGGAGACGCCGAGCTCCTTCGCGTTCTTCTTCAGGTCCTCGATGCCACCGCACATGAAGAACGCCTGCTCGGGGAAGTGGTCGTACTCGCCGTCGCAGATCGCGTTGAACGCCGCGATCGACTCGTCGAGGGGCACGTCAGAACCGTCGACGCCGGTGAACTGCTTGGCGACGTGCGTGTTCTGCGAGAGGAAGCGCTCCACGCGGCGGGCCCGGTAGACCGTGAGCTTGTCGTCCTCGCCCAGCTCGTCCATGCCGAGGATGGCGATGATGTCCTGGAGGTCCTTGTACTTCTGCAGGATCGCCTTGACGCGGCTCGCCGTGTCGTAGTGCTCCTGCGAGATGTAGCGCGGGTCCAGGATCCGGGACGTGGAGTCCAGCGGGTCCACGGCCGGGTAGATGCCCTTCTCCGAGATCGGCCGGGAGAGCGTCGTCGTCGCGTCGAGGTGCGCGAAGGTCGTCGCGGGGGCCGGGTCGGTGAGGTCGTCCGCGGGGACGTAGATCGCCTGCATCGAGGTGATCGAGTGGCCGCGGGTCGAGGTGATGCGCTCCTGGAGCTGGCCCATCTCGTCCGCGAGGTTCGGCTGGTAGCCCACCGCAGAGGGCATGCGGCCGAGGAGGGTCGACACCTCGGAACCGGCCTGCGTGAACCGGAAGATGTTGTCGATGAAGAACAGCACGTCCTGGCTCTGCACGTCGCGGAAGTACTCCGCCATGGTCAGACCGGCGAGGGCGACGCGCAGACGCGTGCCCGGCGGCTCGTCCATCTGGCCGAAGACCAGCGCGGTCTTGTCGATGACGCCGGAGTCGGTCATCTCCTCGATGAGGTCGTTGCCCTCACGGGTGCGCTCGCCGACGCCCGCGAACACCGACACACCGTCGTGGTTGTTGGCGACGCGGTAGATCATCTCCTGGATGAGCACCGTCTTGCCCACGCCGGCGCCGCCGAACAGGCCGATCTTGCCGCCCTTGACGTACGGGGTCAGCAGGTCGATGACCTTGATGCCGGTCTCGAACATCTCGGTCTTCGACTCGAGCTGGTCGAAGTTGGGGGCCTTGCGGTGGATCGACCAGCGCTCGGTGATCTGCGACTCGGCGCTCGGGTCGTTCAGCACCTCGCCCAGGGTGTTGAACACACGGCCCTTGGTGACGTCGCCGACCGGCACCGTGATGCCCTCGCCGGTGTCGGTCACCGGGGCCTGGCGCACCAGGCCGTCGGTGGGCTGCATGGAGATCGCGCGGACCACGCCGTCGCCCAGGTGCTGGGCGACCTCGAGGGTCAGCGTCTTGCGCTTGCCCGCCTCGGCCGGGTCGTCGACCTCGACCTTGAGAGCGTTGTAGATGTCCGGCATCGCGTCGACGGGGAACTCCACGTCGACGACCGGGCCGATGACCCGGGCGACGCGGCCCGTGGTGGTCGGCGCCTCAGCAGTGGTCGTCATTACTTTTCACTCCCCGCGTTCGCGTCGGCCAGGGCACTGGAGCCACCGACGATCTCGCTGATTTCCTGGGTGATTTCGGCCTGTCGGGCCGCGTTGGCGAGCCGTCCGAGCGTCTTGATCAGCTCGCCGGCGTTGTCCGTCGCCGCCTTCATCGCGCGGCGCGTGGCCGCGTGCTTGGAGGCCGCGGCCTGGAGGAGCGCGTTGTAGATGCGGCTCTCCACGTAGCGCGGCAGCAGGGCGTCGAGGACGCCCTCGGCCGACGGCTCGAACTCGAACAGCGGCAGCGCCTCGGGCTTCCCGACCGCCTCGGCCGCCGGGTCCTCGTCGAGCCGCAGCGGCAGCAGCCGGTTGGCGACCGGGGTCTGCGTCAGCATGGACTCGAACTCGGTGAAGACGATGTGGAGTTCGTCGACACCGCCCTCGGCAGTCTCCTGCTGGACCGCCGCGATCAGCGGGGCCGCGACCGCCTTCGCGTCCTGGTACGTGGGGTTGTCGGTGAACCCTTCCCACGCCTCGGCGACGGCGCGCTCACGGAACCCGTAGTACGCGACACCCTTGCGGCCGACGACGTACGCGTCGACCTCCTTGCCCTCGCCGCGCAGGCGCTCGGTCAGCCGCTCCGCCGCCTTGATGACATTGGCGGAGTAGCCGCCGGCGAGGCCCCGGTCGCTGGTGACGAGCAGCAGCGCGGCACGGGTCGGCGACGCCGCCTCCGTCGTCAGCGGGTGCTTGGTGTTCGACCCCGTGGCGACCGCCGTGACGGCGCGCGTCAGCTCCGTCGCGTACGGCGTGGAGGCCGTCACCTGGCGCTGTGCCTTGATGATGCGCGAGGCCGCGATCATCTCCATCGCCTTGGTGATCTTCTTGGTCGCGGTGACGGATTTGATGCGACGCTTGTAGACCCGGAGCTGCGCTCCCATGAGTCAGGTCCCTTCCGTCGTCACTTGGCCGCGTCGGCCGGGGCGTCGTCGCCGAGCAGCTTGCCGTCCGAGGTCTCGAACTGGCGCTTGAAGCTGTCGACGGCGTCGCCGATGGCGGTGATGGTGTCGTCGGACATCTTCCCGCCCTCGACGATGCTGGTGAGCAGCTCCTTGCGCTCGCGGCGCAGGTGCTCGTGCAGCTCCGCCTCGAACCGGCGGATGTCCTCGACCGGGATGTCGTCCAGCTTGCCCGCGCCACCGGCCCAGATGGAGACGACCTGCTCCTCGACGGGCATCGGCTGGTACTGCGCCTGCTTCAGCAGCTCGACCATGCGCTTGCCGCGCTCCATCTGCTGCTTGGAGGCCGCGTCCAGGTCGGAGCCGAAGGAGGCGAACGCCTCCAGCTCGCGGAACTGGGCGAGGTCGACGCGGAGCCGGCCCGAGACCTGCTTCATCGCCTTGTGCTGGGCGGAGCCGCCGACGCGGGAGACCGAGATGCCGACGTTCAGCGCGGGCCGCTGGCCGGCGTTGAACAGGTCGGACTCCAGGAAGCACTGGCCGTCGGTGATGGAGATGACGTTGGTCGGGATGAACGCCGAGACGTCGTTGGCCTTCGTCTCGACGATCGGCAGACCGGTCATCGAGCCCGCGCCCAAGTCGTCGGAGAGCTTCGCGCAGCGCTCCAGCAGGCGGGAGTGCAGGTAGAAGACGTCGCCGGGGTACGCCTCACGGCCCGGCGGACGGCGCAGCAGCAGGGAGACGGCGCGGTAGGCGTCGGCCTGCTTCGAGAGGTCGTCGAAGACGATCAGGACGTGCTTGCCCTGGTACATCCAGTGCTGGCCGATGGCCGAGCCGGTGTACGGGGCGAGGTACTTGAAGCCGGCCGGGTCGGACGCCGGGGCCGCGACGATCGTCGTGTACTCCAGGGCGCCGGACTCCTCCAGGGCACCGCGCACGGACGCGATGGTGGAGCCCTTCTGGCCGACGGCGACGTAGATGCAGCGGACCTGCTTGTTCACGTCGCCGGAGCGCCAGTTGTCGCGCTGGTTGATGATCGTGTCGACCGCGAGGGCCGTCTTGCCGGTGCCGCGGTCGCCGATGATCAGCTGGCGCTGGCCGCGGCCGATCGGGACCATCGAGTCGACGGCCTTGTAGCCGGTCTGCATCGGCTCGTGCACCGACTTGCGGATCATGACGCCGGGAGCCTGGAGCTCCAGGGCGCGCCGGCCCTCGGTCTCGATCTCGCCGAGGCCGTCGATCGGGTTGCCGAGCGGGTCGACCACGCGACCCAGGTAGCCGTCGCCGACCGCCACGGAGAGGACCTCTCCGGTACGGCTGACGGGCTGGCCCTCCTCGATGCCCTCGTACTCGCCGAGGACGATCGCGCCGATCTCCCGCTCCTCGAGGTTGAGGGCGAGGCCGAGGGTGCCGTCCTCGAACTTCAGCAGCTCGTTCGCCATGGCGGAGGGCAGTCCCTCCACCCGGGCGATGCCGTCGCCGGCCACGCTGACCGTACCGACCTCCTCGCGCGAGGCCGCGTCCGGCTGGTACGACTGGACAAAGTTCTCCAGCGCGTCCCGGATCTCCTCCGGCCGGATCGTGAGCTCCGCCATCTGGGTTCCCTGCTCTCCTTGTTGGGCCCGAAGTTTCTTTGGGGTCTGGGGGCGACCCCCAGGAATCTTCTGCATGTGCTGCACGGCCCAACCGGGCCGCCGTCCTGCCGTACCGCTGCGTACTGCGGTGGTGTTCTGCCGGTTCGCCGGCCGGTGCCGGTCAGCGACCGCCGAGCTGCCGGTTCGCCTCGTCGAGGCGCTCCTGGATCGTGCCGTCGATGACCTCGTCACCGACGCGGACCGAGATCCCGCCGAGGACCGCGGGGTCCACGTCGAGGTTCAGGTGCATCTGCCGGCCGTAGATCCTGGCCAGCGCGGTGCCGAGGCGCTCCTGCTGGGCGTCCGTGAGCGGGATCGCCGAGGTGACCACGGCGACCATCCGGTCACGGCGCGCTGCCGCGAGCGCCGACAGCGACCTGAGCCCGTCCTCCAGGCTACGACCACGCGGCCGCGTGACGAGCCGGACGACGAGGCGCTCGGTGACGGCCTCGGCGCGGCCGCCGAGCAGCCGCCCCAGGAGGGTGGCCTTGGCGGAGGCCGGCGCCGCCTTGTCGGTGAGCGCGGCCCGCAGGCCGGCGTCGGACTCGACGATGCGGCCGAAGCGGAACAGCTCGTCCTCGACGCTGTCGAGGCGGCCGGTGCTCCGGGCCGCGGTGAGGTCCGCGGTCGCGGTGAGCTCCTCCAGGGCGTCGACCAGGTCGCGCGACTGCGACCAGCGCGACCTGACCATGCCGGAGACGAGGTCCACGGCTGCGCCCTGGACCTGCCCGTTCAGCAGGCGCCCCACGAGCTCCGCCTTGGCCTGCTCGCCCTGGACCGGGTCGGTCAGGACCCGGCGCAGGGAGACCTCGCGGTCGAGGAGCGACGTGACGGAGGCGAGGTCCTCGGCGAGCCCCGCCGCGTCGACCGACGCGCTGTCGGTCAGCGCGTCGAGGCGTTCGCGCGCGGCGGACAGCGCCTCACGGCTCGCGCCGTTCATCGCGTGGCCTCCGCGCTCGTCGCGTTGCTCTCCAGCTGGTCGAGGAACCGGTCGATGGTGCGGCTCTGCCGGGCATGGTCCTCAAGGGACTCGCCGACGAGCTTGCCGGCCAGCTCGGTGGCGAGCTTGCCCACGTCCTGGCGCAGCGCGACCGCCGCAGCCTTGCGGTCGGCCTCGATCTGGGTGTGGCCGGCGGCGATGATCTCCTCGCGCTGCCGCTGGCCCTCCTCCCGCATCTGCTGGATGATCGTCGCGCCCTGCTCGGTGGCCTCCTGGCGGAGACGCGCGGCCTCGTGCCTGGCCTCGGCGAGCTGGGCCTTGTACTGCTCAAGGGTCTGGTTGGCCTCGGCCTGCGCCTCGGCCGCACGCTCCAGGCCGCCCTCGATCGCGTCGTGCCGCTCCTCGAGCGTCTTCTGGATGTTCGGCAGCAGCTTCTTGCCGAGGAACCCGAAGACGATGAGGAAGCAGAGGATGCCGACGACGAGTTCCGTCGTGTCCGGGATGAGAGGGTTCTGAGCGCCCTCGGCGGCCAGGAACATCATGGCTGAACCTCGATCCTTTCCTCTGGTTGGCCCTGGTTACTTGGCCGCGAAGATGAAGGGGGCGACCAGACCCAGCAGCGCCAGAACCTCACAGAGCGCGAAGCCGAGGAACATGTTGGTGCGGATGACCGGCATCGCCTCGGGCTGGCGGGCCATGGCCTCGATGGAGTGGCCGAAGACGACACCGATACCGACGCCGGGGCCGATGGCGGCGAGACCGTACGCGACGGCGCCCAGGTTGCCCTGGATCGAGAGGTTGGTGGCGGCGAGGTTGACAAGCTCGGCAGACATCTTCCTGTCTTCCTTGTGTGATGCGGTCCGCTGGGGGGCTTCCCAGCGGAAGTCGGATGGTGAGGCGTGGCAGACCGGGAGGGGCGCTGACCTGGGTCAGTGGCCTTCCTGGATCGCTCCCTGGATGTAGATCGAGGTGAGGAGCGTGAAGATATACGCCTGGAGGAACTGGATCAGGACCTCGAAGGCGGTCATGGCGGCGGCCAGGAGGAAGGACCCCGCGGCCACCGCTGACATGATCGACGGAGTGAGCAGGTACCAGCTCGCGACGCTGAACATCACGATCAGCATGTGGCCGGCGAACATGTTGGCCCAGAGCCGCACCGCCAGGGTGAACGGCCGGGTGATCACGTTCTGGATGAACTCGAGGAGCACGATCAGCGGGACGATCGGCTTGGGCAGGCCCTCGATCCAGACGAGGTTCTTGACGCCGCCCTTGAGGCCGTTCTTCTTGAACGTCAGGAACATGTAGGTGACCCACACGCAGGCCGCGAGGACGACCGGGTAGGCGAACCGCGACGTGGCCGGGAACTGGGCCAGCGGGATCACCGACATGATGTTCATGATCCACACGAAGAAGAAGATCGACGTCAGGAAGGGCACGTACTTGGAGCCCTCCTTGCCGATCACCTCGCGGGCGATGCTGCGCGCGATGAAGTTGTAGCCGATCTCGCCGATCAGCTGCAGCTTGCCCGGAACGAGCTTCGGCTTCCTGAACGCGAGCCAGAAGAAGCCCACGACGATCACCATGCAGATGACCGAGAGCAGCATCGGCTTGGTGAACTCCAGCCCGCCGATGGTCAGGAAGGGCTTGAAGTCGAACGAGTTGAGGCCCGGCGCAGGGAAGCCACATCCGGTGAAGAGGTGGCATCCGCTCTCAGCGAGCAGCGTGTGGGCACTCACCCGTGACTCCTTCGTCGTGATGCATGGGAAACGGCAACCTTGTGTGTCAGCGCGGCCCGTGGAGCCGCGGTTCGGCACGGGGAAAGTGGTGTGGCGGTGCCGCCGCGACCCACTGGAAGTTTCGGCCGAGGACCGGACGGCCCGGTCGCCTCGCTGTCTCCACAGCCGCCAGCCCCGTCGACTCGGGGATGCCGCAGGCCGTCAGAGGAGTGGTGCGTCCTGCCCGTGGGCAGGGAGCGGCCCCCGCGGCCGGAAGCGATTCCGGACGATAGCAGATCGCGATCTGCCCTCTTCACGCTGCCCTTATGCCGCATCGCAGGACTTCGCCTTCGACGCGCGTCCGGCCCCCTTGCCGGCGGAGGACTTGGCGGGGAGCGTGGCCCCGGGGTCGACGTAGAGCATCTTGGCGGTGAGGCTCTGCTTGACCTGCCCGCCCACCCAGGAGAGCGCCGTCACGAGGAGTGTCAGCGCGAAGGCGCGCGCGTTGAACAGCGTTGTGTTCTGGAAGACGATGATGAAGACACCGATGAGCAGGATCTGCACCGCGTAGACCAGGAGTCCCGCCGTCATGGCCACCTGCGGGTTGTCGCGGGTGAGGCGCATCAGCGCGGCGGTGCCGAGGCCGAAGAAGACGGCGACGACGGCGAGCGCCACAAGTCCGCCGATCAGGCCCTTCTCACCGGCGACGATGGCGCTCACGACGGTGGCTACGACTCCCACGGGGACAGCGATGATCGCCGAACCCCGGAGAATCCGGGCGTCGTTGGACTGCATGAGGACAGCTCCAGCGGGACTTGGGGGTGGGTGTGCAGACGGTGGAGGACGGCGGCTCGTCGACTCTCCGACGTTGAACAGAGGTTAGCCCCCCGGCGCTTGCGCGCTGCGGGTGCACCCCGACCCGAAGGGCCTGTCCTGCCAAGGCCTTTCGGCGTCCCTCACCTGGTAGTGAACGGTATCACAAACTATTTGATGAGGTCTTTACCTCGTTCGTGTGCTGACCGTCACACGTGAGGGCTAGTTCGCTCGCGTGTGCAGGACGCCACAGCCAGCCGTGTGGTAATGCCGCCGGATTTCCGAATTCACCGGATCTGTCCTTGTGCAAGTCAACGAGTAGATCCGGCTTTCCCGCGATCGGTGAACCCCGGCCCCGCCCTGAGCGCCGTCGCCCCGTGCACACCCGCGGAGAGCGCGGCCGCCCGGCCGCCGTCCTCCCCCTCCGCCTGGACCCCCGCGCCGCCGTCGGTGCCGTCCGCCGCCGGGGCGGCCGTGCCCGGGGCCGCTCCGTCCGCCGCGCCCCGCACACCGGCACCTTCGCCGTCCGCCGCCTGCCGCCGCGCCCCGCGCCGGTAGCGCGGCGGTACGAACGACTCGGCCCAGCGCGGCACCCGCGGCCTGAACCGCGGAAGCAGCAGCAGCACGAGGCCCACGGCGCTCAGCGCGACCAGCACCGGCAGCACCCAGTTCGAGCCCTGCGTCGAGTACACGACCGAGTACAGGACCACGCCGAAGGCGATCAGCGCCGACCAGAAGTACATGATCAGCACAGCGCGGGTCTTGGAGTGCCCGATGTCCAGCAGCCGGTGGTGCAGGTGGCCGCGGTCGGCGGCGAACGGCGACTGGCCGTTCCAGGCGCGACGCACCACGGCGAGCAGCAGGTCGGCCAGCGGGATCGCGATGATCGTGAGGGGCAGCAGCAGCGGGATGAACACCGGGAGCGCGGCGTGCGTCGCCCCCCGGGTGCCGCCCTCGAACAGCTTGAGCGTGTCCGGGTCGACCTGGCCGGTCACCGAGATCGGTCCCGCGGCGAGCACGAGGCCGATGAGCATCGAGCCCGAGTCGCCCATGAAGATCCGCGCGGGGCTCATGTTGTGCGGCAGGAAGCCCAGGCACATCCCCATCAGGATCGCGGCGAACAGCGTCGCGGGGGCCGCGGCCTCGATCCCGTACCCGTACCAGAGGTGGTAGGCGTGCAGGAAGAACGCTGCGGCGGCGATGCAGACCACGCCGGCGGCCAGGCCGTCGAGGCCGTCCACGAAGTTGACCGCGTTGATGGTGACCACGACGACGGCGACGGTGAGCAGCGTGGACTGCCACTGGGTCAGCGAGACGGTGCCGACGCCGGGGACGGGCAGCCAGAGGATGGTCAGGCCCTGCATCACCATGACGCCCGCGGCGATCATCTGCGCGCCGAGCTTGATCAGCGCGTCGATCTCGAACTTGTCGTCCAGGACGCCGATCAGCCAGATCAGCGCGGCCCCAGAGAGCAGCGCCCGGGGCTCGTTGGACTGGGCGAAGACCCCGCCCAGGTTGTGCAGGTTGTCGGCGACCAGCAGACCCGCGCACAGCCCGAGGAACATCGCGACCCCGCCGAGGCGGGGGGTGGGTTCGCGGTGCACGTCGCGCGAGCGGATCGCGGTCATCGCGCCGACCGCCACGGCGAACTTGCGCACAGGACCGGTCAGCAGATAGGTCACCGCTGCCGTCACGCAGAGCGTCAGCAGGTAATCACGCACGGGCTGCCCCACAGGAATCGCTGGCCATGTCAGCCCCACACCCTAGCCCTCGCCGTACCGGCGGCGGATACCGCTCGCTCCCGGCCGCCCCCGCAGGCAAGGACACCGGGGCGGCGCGAACGGTTGCACAGGGGCCAGGGGGCCGGCCTCGGCGCCCGCCCCAGGGGCCGCCCGCGCCCTGCGGCGCGGAAGGCTACGCAGTATAGGGCGGGAACTCCCCCGCAAGATCACGTACGTCCCCGCGCAGGGCGGCGGTGCGGCGCTCGTCGCCGGTGAGCGCCGCCCCTGCGAGCCGGGCGACGGCACGCATCTCGTCCTCCCCCATGCCCTGCGTGGTGACGGCGGCCGTGCCGAGGCGCAGGCCGCGGCCGGTGCCGTGCGGGAGCCCGCACGTCTCGAGCGTGAGGCCGGCGGCGGCGAGCCGGGCGCGCGCCGCCCTGCCGTCGAGGCCGAGCGGGGCGGGGTCCGCCGTGATCAGGTGGGTGTCGGTGCCGCCCGTGGTGATGTCGAGGCCCTCGGCGGCGAGGGCCGCGGCGAGGGCACGGGCGTTGGCGACGACGCGGTGCGCGTAGCCGGTGAAGTCCGGCGCCGCCGCCTCCCCGAACGCGACGGCCTTGGCGGCGATCACGTGCATCTGCGCGCCTCCCTGGCTGAACGGGAACACCGCGCGGTCCACCCGCTCCGCCAGCTCCTGCCCGCACAGCAGCATCCCGCCGCGCGGGCCGCGCAGCACCTTGTGGGTGGTCGCGCAGACGATGTCCGCGTACGGCACGGGGCTGGGCGCGGCGCCGCCCGCGACCAGGCCCATCGGGTGGGCCTCGTCGGCGATCAGGTAGGCGCCGACCTCGTCGGCGATCTCCCGGAAGGCCGCGTGGTCGAGGTGGCGCGGGGAGGCGATGGAGCCGCACACGACGGCCTTGGGCCGGTGGACGCGTGCGAGGGTGCGCACCTGCTCGTAGTCGACGAGCCCGGTCTCCTGGTCGACGCCGTAGCCGACGAAGCGGAACCAGCGGCCGGAGAAGTTGACCCGCGCGCCGTGCGTGAGGTGCCCCCCGTACGGCAGTCCCAGCGCGAGCACGGTGTCCCCGGGGCGCAGCAGGGCGGCGTACGCGGCGAGCACGGCCGACGAGCCGGAGTGCGGCTGCACGTTGGCGTGCTCGGCGCCGAAGAGGCCGGTGGCGCGGGCGACGGCGAGGCGCTCCGCCGCGTCGGCGAACTCGCAGCCGCCGTGGTGGCGGGCGCCCGGGTAGCCCTCCGCGTACTTGTTGGCGAGCGGCGAGCCGAGGGCGGCCAGCACGGCGGAGGAGGCGAAGTTCTCCGCCGCGCTCAGCTGGAGGCTGTCCGCCTGCCGCCGCGCCTCCGCGAGCAGGACGTCGGCGATCTCGGGGTCCTGGCGCCGCAGCGGGCCCGCGGTGACCTGCGCCGCGCCCGCTGAGGGGATGACCGACATGGTGCGCTCCGGTCGACTGTGGACGGTTCCGTCCAGCGTAGGCCGTGCGGGCCGGACGCGCGCGCCCGCGGCTCCGGGGCGCCGAGGACGCCCGTACCGGCCCCTGGGCGCCCACGCGGGAGCGGGGCCACTGGCCGCCCCGGCCGGGCGCCCGCGGGCGCGCAGGACGGCGTACGGGGGGGCATGGGGGTGCGGCGCGAAGGCGGCCCGCGGGCGGCTCAGAGCGCCGCGGGGACGCCGGTGAGCGCGGTGACGACCGGGTCGAGCGCCTGGTTGATCTCGTCGCCGATCGAGCGGAAGAGGGTGATGGGCGCGCCGTACGGGTCGTAGACCTCGTCGGCCTCCGCGCTGGGCGCCAGCAGCCAGCCGCGCAGGGCGGCGGCGGCCCGCACGAGGGCCCTGGCGCGCTCGACCACGCCCTCGTCGAGCGGGTCGGGCAGGGTGGCCGGGTCTATGGCGCGCACCAGCCGGGTGAACTCCTTGAGCGTGAAGGTCCGCAGGCCCGCCGAGTGGCCCATGGAGATCACCTGGGCCCGGTGGTCGCGGGTGGCCGTCAGGACGAGGTCCGCCCTGATGACGTGCTCGTCGAGCAGCTCGCGCCCGACGAAGCCGGAGGCGTCGGCGCCGAAGTCGGCGAGCACGGCCTCCGCGTTGGCCTCCATGGGGGCGCCCTCGTGGCCCCAGGTGCCCGCGCTCTCCACGATCAGCCCGCCGGTGAGGTCCGCGCCGAGGCGCGCGCTCAGGGCATGCCGGTTCAGCCGCTCGGTGATCGGCGAGCGGCAGACGTTGCCGGTGCTGACGTGGAGGATGCGGAACGTGTGCTCGCCCCGCTGTGCGGTGTCCGCTATGCCACGCCCCTCAGGGGCGGTCAATTGGCCACCTCGAGGCCGGGTACCACCGTGCGCAGCTCCTCGGCGTCGAGCGCGCCGGCGCGCAGCAGGACGGGCACCTCCCCGGTGACGTCCACGATGGACGACGGCACGATGCCGGGCGTCGGGCCGCCGTCGAGGTAGACGGAGACCGCGTCGCCGAGCATGTTCAGTGCCGCGTCGCAGTCCTCGGGCGCCGGGTGCCCCGTGAGGTTGGCGCTGGAGACGGCCATCGGGCCGACCTCGGTGAGGAGTTCGATGGCGACCGGGTGCAGCGGCATGCGCACGGCGACCGTGCCCCGGCTGTCGCCGAGGTCCCACTGGAGCGACGGCTGGTGCCGGGCGATGAGCGTGAGCGCGCCCGGCCAGAACGCGTCGACCAGCTCCCACGCCTGCTCGGAGAAGTCCGTGACGAGGCCGTGGAGGGTGTTCGGGGAGCCGATCAGGACGGGGCTCGGCATGGTCCTGCCGCGGCCCTTCGCCGCGAGCAGGTCGCCGACGGCCTCGCCGGCGAAGGCGTCGGCGCCGACGCCGTAGACCGTGTCGGTGGGCAGCACGACCAGTTCGCCACGCCGCACGGCGGACGCGGCCTCCCGCAGACCGGTGGTGCGGTCGGTAGCGTCGTTGGTGTCGTAACGCCGTGCCATGGTCACAGGCTCCTTCTTCTCACGTGCTGGGTCGGCCGCGCGGCCGGCGGGCGGCCGGTCCCTGCCCGGCGGTGCGCCCGGCGGCGCGGGGCGCTTCCCGGGGGCGCGGGCACATTCTGCCTCCCTGCCGTCACGGCAGCGCCTTGCGGGCGGTCGCGAAGCGCGGGCGGTTGTTGAGGTCGGGGTGGTCAGCGGCGTCCGCCCAGCCGGACTCCTCGCTGAAGATCCACGGGACCTGGCCGCCCTGGGTGTCGGCGTGCTCGACGACGACGAGGCCGCCGGGGCGCAGCAGCCGGTGCGCGGTGCGCTCGATGCCGCGGATGGTGTCGAGGCCGTCCTCGCCGGAGAACAGCGCCATCTGCGGGTCGTGGTCGCGCGCCTCGGGCGACACGTACTCCCACTCGGTGAGGGGGATGTACGGCGGGTTGGAGATGACCAGGTCGACCTGGCCGTCCAGCTCGGGCAGGGCGCGCAGGGCGTCGCCCGCGTGCACGGTGACGCGGGACCCGGCGGCGTTCTTGCGGGTCCACACGAGAGCGTCCTCGGACAGCTCCACGGCGTGCACGGTCGAGCGCGGCACCTCCTGGGCGATGGCGAGCGCGATCGCGCCCGAGCCCGCGCACAGGTCCACCACGACGGGCTCGACCACGTCCATGGCGCGTACGGCGTCTATGGCCCAGCCGACGACGGACTCGGTCTCCGGGCGCGGCACGAAGACGCCGGGCCCCACCTGGAGCTCCAGGTAGCGGAAGAACGTGCGCCCGGTGATGTGCTGGAGGGGCTCACGGGCCTCGCGGCGGGCGATCGCCTCCCAGTAGCGGGCGTCGAAGTCGGAGTCCTTGACGGTGTGCAGCTCGCCGCGCCTCACGCCGTGCACGTAGGCGGCGAGCTCCTCCGCGTCGAAGCGGGGCGAGGGCACGCCCGCGTCGGCCAGCCGCCGGGTCGCCTGGGCGACCTCGGCGAGCAGCAGGCTGCGCGGCGCCGGGGCGCGGCGGCCGCTCCCCTGGGGGTCGCCGCCCGCGCCGGTCGGCCCGCCGTGTGGTGGCTGCACGCTGGTTCCTCCGGACTGCGTCGAGTGGTTGCCTGGCGGTCGGGGCCGCGGCGCCCCGGGGGCGAGGGCGGCCCCTCGGTCACTGCGCCGCGGCGAGCTTGGCCGCGGAGTCGGCGTCCACGCACGCCTGGATCACGGCGTCGAGGTCGCCGTCGAGCACCTGGTCCAAGTTGTACGCCTTGAAGCCGACGCGGTGGTCCGAAATGCGGTTCTCGGGAAAGTTGT
This sequence comes from Streptomyces sp. NPDC047002, assembly GCF_040704505.1. Lineage (NCBI taxonomy): Bacteria > Bacillati > Actinomycetota > Actinomycetes > Kitasatosporales > Streptomycetaceae > Streptomyces > Streptomyces sp. NPDC047002. The sequence continues at coordinate 271,145 of NZ_JBEYWC010000002.1, read as the reverse complement.
ACGTGCGGATCTTCTCCGAGCGGTCCACCGTGCGCACCTGGCTGCGCCGGGCGTCGGCGGCCTTCGACTCGGCCTCCTCCTGGGCCGCTGCCAGCAGCCGGGAGCGCAGGATGCGCAGGGCCTGCTCCTTGTTCTGGAGCTGGCTCTTCTCGTTCTGGCAGGAGGCGACGACGCCGGTCGGCAGGTGCGTGATGCGGACGGCCGAGTCCGTCGTGTTGACGGACTGCCCGCCGGGGCCCGACGAGCGGTAGACGTCGATGCGCAGGTCGTTCGGGTTGATCTCGACGTCGATCTCCTCGGCCTCCGGCGTCACGAGGACGCCGGCGGCCGAGGTGTGGATGCGGCCCTGCGACTCGGTGGCGGGCACGCGCTGCACGCGGTGCACCCCGCCCTCGTACTTGAGCCTGGCCCAGACGCCCTGCCCCGGCTCGGTGGCGCCGCCCCCGCCCTTGGTCTTCACCGCGACCTGGACGTCCTTGTAGCCGCCGAGCTCGGACTCGGTGGAGTCGATGACCTCGGCCTTCCAGCCGACGCGCTCCGCGTAGCGCAGGTACATGCGCAGCAGGTCGCCCGCGAACAGCGCGGACTCGTCGCCGCCCGCGCCCGCCTTGATCTCCAGGATGACGTCCTTGTCGTCGCTGGGGTCGCGGGGCACGAGCAGCAGCCGCAGGCGCTCGGTGAGCTCCTCGCGGCGCGCTTCGAGCTCCTTGACCTCGGCGGCGAAGTCGGGGTCCTCGGCGGCCAGCTCCCTGGCGGTCGCGATGTCGTCGCCCGTCTGCTTCCAGGAGTGGTAGGCGCCGACGATCGGCGTCAGCTCGGCGTACCGCTTGCCGAGCCTGCGCGCGTTGGCCTGGTCGGCGTGGACCGACGGGTCGGCGAGCTTCTTCTCCAGGTCGGCGTGCTCGCCGACCAGGTCCTCGACCGCCTCGAACATCGGGGGCTCCTGGGGTGGTGAAAGGTGCTGCGGGGTGGCGGGCTCGGGGTGCGGCGCGGCGTCCCGCGCGCCCGCGCGCGGGACCCGCCGGCCGCCCGGGACGCCAAAGCGCCGGTCCCTGCGCCCCTGTGCGGGGCGCCGGGGACCGGCGCGGAATGCTCGCTACTTCTTGGCGGAGCCGGCCTTGCCGGCCGTGGCGCCCTTGCCGAAGCGGGCCTCGAAGCGTGCCACGCGGCCACCGGTGTCGAGGATCTTCTGCTTGCCCGTGTAGAACGGGTGGCACTCGGAGCAGAGGTCCGCGCGGATGGTGCCGGACTCGATGGTGCTCCGGGTCGTGAACGACGCGCCACAGGTGCAGCTGACCTGCGTCTCGACGTACTTCGGGTGGATGTCGTTCTTCACGGGTTTCTCCTAGTTCGGGGAGGGCGCCGGGTCGTACGCGCGGAAGTGCTCGTACGTGAACCGGGGCCAGCGGACCAGTTTGCCAGTAGGGGCCGCATCTCCCAAAACCGGAGTCCGCGCCTCCTTGTTCCCGCCCGGCACCGGGCGGGGCGGCGCGGTCCGTGCGCCGCTCAGCCGCCGCTGATGACGCCGGTGGCGTCGCCGGTCTCGCCCGCCGAGCCCTTGGTCGCGGACTTCGGGATCGGCTTGTCCTGGCGCAGCGCCTGCCACACCGTACGGGCGCCCGGCTGGAGCGGCACGACCCGGTTGGGGTCCGCCGGGTCGTACGTCACCGGCAGGGTGACCATCGTCACGTCCTTGGCGGACAGGTCCTTGAAGCCGCCGGCGAAGCCGATCAGCTCGTCGACGCTGTCGAGCCCGGAGTCCGGGGTGATGGCCTTGGTCGCGGTGTCCGCGAGGTCGAACAGCTTCTTCGGATCGCTGAACAGGCCGATGCCACGGACCTGGTGGATGAGCGCCTTGATGAACGCCTGCTGGAGCTGGATGCGGCCGAGGTCGCTGCCGTCGCCGATGGCGTGCCGGGTGCGGACGAGGCCGAGGGACTGCTCGCCGTCGAGGGTGTGCCTGCCGGGCCCGAGCGTGAGGTGGCTGTCCTTGTCGTGGATGGCGCGGGTCGTGGTCACCCGCACGCCGCCGAGCTGGTCGATGAGCTTCTTGAAGCCGGTGAAGTCGACCTCGACGAAATGGTCCATCCGGATGTCCGTCAGCTGCTCGACGGTCTTCACCGCGCAGGCGGGCCCGCCCGCCTCGTAGGCGCTGTTGAACATGGCCGACCGGTCGCCCCGCACGGTGCGGCCCTTGTCGTCCTTGCAGGCGGGGCGGTCGACGAGGGTGTCGCGCGGTATGGAGACCACGGACGCCTTGGTGTGGCCGTGGTAGATGTGCACGACCATCGCGGTGTCGGAGCGGGCGCCCGAGCTCCTGCCGTACTCCGCGTTCGCGCCGGAGCGCGAGTCCGAGCCGAGCACGAGGATGTCCTCCGAGCCGTTGTCGACGTCGTGCGGGCGGTGCGAGCCGAGCTGCGCGTTGATGTCGATGCCGCTGAGATTGCCGTTCAGGCGGGCGTACACGTACCCGAGGCCGCCCACGATGACGGCGACGAGCACCACGAGGGTCCAGATCACGCCCTTGAGCGTGCGGCGGCGGGTGCTCCGGTCGGCGGTCATGTTCTCCCTCGGCTTCGGGCCCGGTCCCCCTGCCTGGTCCGCGGGCGCAGCACGCCTGTGCTGTTGTGCGGCGTCCGGGTGAGGTCGCTGCTCCCTTCGCGCGTGCCCTGCCTGCTGCGCGCCCGCTGTGCGCCGGCGCCGCGGTCCTGGCGGTGGGGTTCACCGGCAGTTCGTCAAAGGGTGGCACGAAGGTGCCCCCTCGCGCTTCCCGAGCGCGAGGGGGCACCTTCTTCCCTTACGGGCGCCGGCGGGGCCGGCGGGACCTTCAGTCGTTGCCGTTGCCCGGCATCGGGGTGGTCTTCTGGATCTGGAGCAGGAACTCCGCGTTGGACTTCGTCTGCTTCATCTTGTCCAGCAGCAGCTCGATGGCCTGCTGCTGGTCGAGGGCGTGCAGCACGCGGCGGAGCTTCCAGACGATGGACAGCTCGTCCGAGCCGAGCAGGATCTCCTCCTTGCGGGTGCTCGACGCGTCGACGTCGACCGCGGGGAAAATGCGCTTGTCGGAGAGCTTGCGGTCGAGCCGCAGCTCCATGTTGCCGGTGCCCTTGAACTCCTCGAAGATGACCTCGTCCATCCGGGACCCGGTCTCCACCAGCGCGGTCGCGAGGATGGTCAGCGAGCCGCCGTCCTCGATGTTGCGCGCGGCGCCGAAGAAGCGCTTCGGCGGGTAGAGCGCGGTCGAGTCGACACCGCCGGAGAGGATGCGGCCCGAGGCGGGCGCCGCCAGGTTGTAGGCGCGGCCCAGACGGGTGATGGAGTCGAGCAGCACGACCACGTCGTGCCCGAGCTCCACGAGGCGCTTCGCGCGCTCGATGGCCAGCTCGGCGACGGTGGTGTGGTCCTCGGCCGGGCGGTCGAAGGTCGAGGAGATGACCTCGCCCTTGACCGACCGCTGCATGTCGGTGACCTCTTCCGGCCGCTCGTCGACGAGGACGACCATGAGGTGGCACTCGGGGCTGTTGACCGTGATCGCGTTGGCGATCGACTGGAGGATCATCGTCTTGCCGGTCTTCGGCGGGGCGACGATCAGGCCGCGCTGGCCCTTGCCGATGGGCGAGACCAGGTCGATGATCCGCGTGGTCAGGACGCCGGGATCGGTCTCGAGGCGCAGCCGGTCCTGCGGGTAGAGCGGCGTGAGCTTGTTGAACTCGGGACGGCCGCGGCCGGTCTCGGGCGCCATGCCGTTGACCGAGTCGAGGCGGACCAGCGCGTTGAACTTCTCGCGGCGCTCGCCCTCCTTGGGCTGCCGCACGGCGCCGGTGACGTGGTCGCCCTTGCGCAGGCCGTTCTTGCGGACCTGGGCGAGCGAGACGTAGACGTCGTTCGGGCCCGGCAGGTAGCCGGAGGTGCGGATGAACGCGTAGTTGTCGAGGATGTCGAGGATGCCGGCGACGGGGATCAGCACGTCGTCGTCCGCGACCTGGGGCTCCGCGCCGAAGTCCTCGCGGCCGCGGCGGCCGCGGCGGTCGCGGTAGCGCCCGCGGCGCCCGCGGCGCCCGCCGCCGTCCTCGTCGAAGTCGTCCTGGCCGCCGCCCTGGCCGCCCTGGCCGCCCTGACGGTCCCTGCGGCTCTGCTGGCCGCCGCCCTGCTGCTGGTCGCCTTCGCCCTTGCCGCGGCGGCCCTGCTGGCGGTCGCCGCGCCCCTGTCCTTCACGGCCCTGCCCGTCGCGGCCCTGGCCGCCCTGCTGGCGGTCGCCGCGGCCCTGGCCTTCGCGGCCGCGGTCCTGGCGGCCCTGGCCGCCGTCGCGCTTGCCCTCGGACTCGGGGGCGGCCGTCGCGGCCTCGGCCCTCGCGTCGGTCCTGGGCTCCGCCTTGGCGGTGTCGGCGCCCTGCTCGGGGGCGCCCGCGGGGGCGGTGGCGCGGCGCCTGCCGCGGCGCTCGCCTGCGGCAGGCTCGTCGTTCGCGGGCTGGCCGGGGATGTCGATCTGCTGCTGGGAGCCGGTGTCAGCGGCGCTCTCCGCCTGCGCGTCACCCGTGCGGGCGCGGGACGTGGCACGGCGCTTCGGCTTGGCCTCGGCGTCGGCGTCCTTGGCGGCCGGGGCACCCCCGCCGGCCTGCGCCTCCTTGATGACGTCGATCAGCTGGCTCTTGCGCATCCGCGCCGTGCCCCTGATGCCGAGGCCGGACGCGACCTGCTGCAGCTCGGCCAGGACCATGCCGTCGAGGCCGGTGCCGGAGCGGCGGCGCCGTGAGGTGGTGCCGGAGGCAGCACCTGCGGCGGGCGCGGTCGTGTCGACGCTGTCGTCGGCAGTCACGCCCATCAGATCGGTGGTGTCGCTCACGAAGGGTCCTTCCCTGGAGCGGACGTCGGCCATCTGGCTCGGCGACCGGTTGTGCTGTCCGGCTGCGGCCCTTGCTTGTGGACCGTGCCGGGGCGGTGGTCCCGCCGGGTACGGCGGAGAAACATGCATACGTGCGGTGGGTCCCGGCCCGAGACCCCCTGCTCGACCCTCTACGGGGAAAAGCGCGGGAGGCCGTGCCGGTTCCGGTGCGTGCTCAAAACTGCTCAGGCAGGCTGCTCAGGCAGTTGAGGAGGCTCCCGGAAGAAGGGTGGTCCCGAAGGGGACGCTGAGCACCGGGCCACTAAGACTCCGAATGCAGTCTTGAGGTTAACACTACCGGCTCCAACAAACATTCCCCCTCTCGCACACCGGCAATCGCGATTCCGAGATCCCGGCGCCCCTTTCACGAACCGAGCGGCAGAACGCTCGTGCCCGCCGGGTCGAGGGAGAGCCGGTTCGCGGCCCAGCCCTCCCCGGCCAGCCGTGCGACCTTGTCGGCCGCACCGTCCTCGACCAGCGCGATGACGGTGGGTCCCGCGCCGGAGATCATCGCGGGGACGCCGTCCTCGCGGAGCCTGTCGACCAGGGCGACGCTCTGCGGCATCGCGGGCTGGCGGTACTCCTGGTGGATGCGGTCCTCCGTGGCGGGAAGCAGGAGCTCGGGACGCCTGGTCAGCGCCTCGACGAGCAGCGCGGCGCGGCCCGCGTTGACCGCCGCGTCGACGTGCGGGACGGTGCGCGGCAGCAGGCCGCGCGCGGTCTCCGTGAGCACCGGCGCCTCCGGTACGAACACGACGGGGACGACGGAGGGCGCGGGGTCCATGCGGAGGGCGCGCGCGGCGCCGCTCTCCGTCCAGGCCAGGGTGAAGCCGCCGAGCAGGCAGGCGGCGACGTTGTCGGGGTGGCCCTCGATCTCGGTGGCGAGTTCGAGCAGGGCCGCGTCGTCGAGCCTGGCGTCCCCGCCTATGGTCACGGCGCGGGCGGCGACGATGCCCGCGCAGATCGCGGCGGACGAGGAGCCGAGGCCGCGGCCGTGCGGGATGCGGTTGGCGCAGACGACCTCGAGGCCCCTGGGCTGGCCGCCCAGCAGGTCGAAGGCCGTGCGCAGGGCGCGCACCAGCAGGTGGTTCTCGTCGCGGGGCAGCGTCCGGGCGCCCTCGCCCGCGATGTCGATGTGCAGTCCCGTGTCGGCGACGCGGACGACGACGTCGTCGTAGAGCCCCAGCGACAGGCCGAAGGCGTCGAAGCCAGGACCGAGGTTGGCGCTGGTGGCGGGGGTGCGCACCCGTACGGCGGCGGCGCGGAAGGCGGGACCGGCCATCGCTCTGACGACTCTCCTTGTACCTGCGGGGGTTCGGCTGCGTGCTCTCGCGTGGTGACCACGGAAGGCTGCCCACACGGGACGGTCGCCGCGGCACGCGCGGCAACACCGCGGCAGGTGCGGCGGGGTGGGCCCCTCCACCCTATCGAAGGAAGGACGCACCGCGACATAGGGCGCACGGGAGGCGCACGATGCGTGTCGCGTGCGGACCGTGCGCCTTCGCCGTTCCTCCCTGCTTGTCCCCCCTCGTCCCCCTCGTCCGGCCTCGTCCGGCCTCGCCCCCGCCGCCGCGCGAGGGGCGGGGGCGACGGCCGTACGGGCTGCCGTCAGGCCAGGCCGAGTTGGTCGGCCGCGGCGGCCGCGTCGACCGGCACGGTGACGGGCTGCGGGGCGCCCTGGACGGCCCAGTCGGGATCCTTGAGGCCGTTGCCCGTGACCGTGCAGACGATGCGCTGGCCGGGGTCGACCCTGCCCTCCTCCGCCGCCTTGAGCAGGCCGGCGACGGAGGCGGCGGATGCGGGCTCCACGAAGACGCCCTCCTGCGCGGCGAGCAGCCGGTAGGCGCGCAGGATCTGGCGGTCGGTCACCTCGTCGATGAGGCCGCCGGACTCGTCGCGGGCGTTCAGCGCGAACTGCCAGGACGCGGGGTTGCCGATGCGGATCGCGGTGGCCACGGTGTGCGGCTCCTTGACGACCTCGCCGCGCACGATGGGCGCGGAGCCCGACGCCTGGAAGCCCCACATGCGGGGGGTGCGGGTGGCGGGGCCGTCCGCCGCGTACTCCCGGTACCCCTTCCAGTACGCGGTGATGTTGCCGGCGTTGCCGACGGGCAGGACGTGCACGTCGGGGGCGTCGCCGAGGGCGTCCACGATCTCGAAGGCGGCCGTCTTCTGGCCCTCGATCCTGACCGGATTCACCGAATTGACCAGCGACACCGGGTAGTTGTCGGCGAGCGAGCGGGCCAGCGTCAGGCAGTCGTCAAAGTTGCCGTCGACCTGGAGGATGCGGGCGCCGTGCACGAGGGCCTGGCCCATCTTGCCGAGGGCGATCTTGCCCTGCGGCACGAGGACCGCGCAGACCATGCCGGCGCGTACCGCGTAGGCGGCGGCCGAGGCCGAGGTGTTGCCGGTGGAGGCGCAGATCACGGCCTGGGCGCCCTCGGCCTTGGCCCGGGTGATGGCCATGGTCATGCCGCGGTCCTTGAACGAACCGGTGGGGTTGGCCCCCTCGACCTTGAGGTGCACCTCGCAGCCGGTGCGCTCGGAGAGCACCTGTGCGGGCACGAGCGGCGTGCCGCCCTCCCTGAGGGTGACGACCTGCGTCGCGGCGTCGACCGGAAGCCGGTCGCGGTACTCCTCGATGACGCCGCGCCACTGGTGGGTGCCCTGTGCGGGGCCGCGGTCGACTGCGATGGTCATGGGTCCCTACTCCCCTTCAACACGCATGATGCTGGCGACACCGCGCACGGTGTCGAGTCCGCGCAGCGCCTCGACGGTTCCCGAGAGGGCGGCGTCGAAGGCGCGGTGCGTGACCACGACGAGGGATGCCTCGCCGTCCTTGCCCTTCTGGCGGACGGTATCGATGGAAACGCCGTGCTCGGCGAAGACCGTCGCCACTTGGGCGAGCACACCCGGTTTGTCGGCGACGTCGAGGCTGATGTGGTAGCGGGTGACCACGTCGCCCATGGGGCTGACGGGCAGCCGCGCGTACACGGACTCCCCCGGGCCCCTGGCCCCGGCGAGTCTGTTGCGGCAGACGGCGACGAGGTCGCCGAGGACGGCGGACGCGGTGGGCGCGCCGCCCGCGCCCGGCCCGTAGAACATCAGCTGCCCCGCGGCCTCGGCCTCGACGAAGACCGCGTTGTACGCCTCGCGCACGGAGGCCAGGGGGTGGCTGAGGGGGATCATCGCGGGGTGGACGCGGGCGGTGACGGACTTCCCGTCGGCGGCGCGCTCGCAGATCGCGAGGAGCTTGACCGTGCAGCCCATGCGCTTGGCGGAGGCGAGGTCGGCCGAGGTGACCTCGGTGATGCCCTCGCGGTGCACGTCGTCGAGGCGTACGCGGGTGTGGAAGGCGATGCCCGCGAGGATGGACGCCTTCGCCGCCGCGTCGAAGCCCTCGACGTCGGCGGTCGGGTCGGCCTCCGCGTAGCCGAGCGCGGTGGCCTCGTCGAGCGCCTCCGAGTAGCCGGCGCCCGAGGTGTCCATCCGGTCGAGGATGAAGTTGGTGGTGCCGTTGACGATGCCGAGCACGCGCTGCACATGGTCGCCGGCGAGGGACTCGCGCAACGGTCTGACCAGCGGGATCGCCCCGGCGACCGCGGCTTCGAAGTAGAGGTCGCGGCCGTGGCGCTCGGCGGCCTCGTTGAGGGTGGCGCCGTCCTCGGCGAGCAGCGCCTTGTTGGCGGAGACGACCGAGGCGCCGTGCTCGAATGCGGTGGTGATGAGGGTGCGGGCGGGCTCGATGCCGCCGATGACCTCCACGACCACGTCGATGTCGCCGCGCTTGACCAGCGCCGTCGCGTCGGTGGTGACGAGGCCGGGGTCGATGCCGTCGCGCACCTTGCCGGGGCGCCTGACGGCGATCCCTGCGAGTTCGAGCGGCGCGCCGATCCTGGCGGCGAGGTCGTCCGCGTGCGTCGTCATGATGCGCGCCACCTCTGTGCCGACCACGCCGCAGCCGAGCAGCGCCACCTTCAGCGGACGCGTACGCATCATCCGACCTACGCCTTTCGTCGAGCCCCGCGGCCTTGAGCGGGGGTGTTCACCAGTCTCGTGCACGGCGGTCGAGTTTCCTGCCGCTGTCCAGATTCCGAGATGTTTGTCTCGTCATCCCACGTCCAGACGGAGAAGATCTTCTTCCGTCTCGCGCCGGACGATCACCCGGGCCGCCCCGTCGCGCACGGCGACGACCGGCGGCCTGAGGGCGTGGTTGTAGTTGCTCGCGAGCGCCCGGCAGTACGCGCCGGTCGCGGGGACCGCCACCAGGTCGCCGGGGGCGAGGTCGGCGGGCAGGTAGGCGTCGCGCACGAGGATGTCGCCGCTCTCGCAGTGCTTGCCGACGACCCGTACGAGCATGGGCTCGGCGTCGGAGGCCCGGGAGACCAGGGCGACGCTGTACTCGGCGTCGTACAGGGCGGTGCGGATGTTGTCGGACATGCCGCCGTCGACGCTCACGTAGGTGCGGAGCCCTTCGAGGGGCTTGACCGTGCCGACCTCGTACAGCGTGAAGGCGGTGGGGCCGGCGATGGCGCGGCCCGGCTCGACGGAGATGCGGGGCGTGCGCAGGCCCGCGGCGTCGCACTCGTGGCCGACGATCTCGGCGAGGCGCTTGGCGACCTCCTGCGGCTCGCGCGGGTCGTCCGCGGGGGTGTAGGCGATGCCGAGGCCGCCGCCGAGGTCGATCTCGGGCAGCTCGACGCCGTGCTCGTCGCGGATGCGGCCGAGCAGCTCGACCACGCGGCGTGCGGACACCTCGAAGCCGGCCATGTCGAAGATCTGCGAGCCGATGTGGGAGTGCACGCCGGTCAGTTCGAGGCTGTCGTGGCCGAGGATGCGGCGGGCGGCCTCCTCGGCCTGCCCGCCGGCCAGCGCGAGGCCGAACTTCTGGTCCTCGTGGGCGGTCGCGATGAACTCGTGGGTGTGCGCCTCGACGCCGACGGTGACCCTGATCTGCACCTTCTGGCGCACGCCGAGGGCGCGGGCGGTATGGGCGACGCGGGCGATCTCCTGGAAGGAGTCGACGACGACGCGGCCGACCCCGGCGGCGACGGCGCGCTCGATCTCGGCGGGGGTCTTGTTGTTGCCGTGGTAGCCGATGCGCTCGGCGGGCATGCCGGCACCGAGCGCGGTGGCCAGCTCGCCCGCCGAGCACACGTCGAGGTGCAGGCCTTCTTCTGCGAGCCAGCGCACGACGGCGCGCGACAGGAACGCCTTGCCCGCGTAGTACACGTCGGCGCCGGGTCCGAAGGCGTCCTTCCAGGCGCGGCAGCGGGCCCGGAAGTCGGCCTCGTCCAGGATGTACGCGGGGGTGCCGAACTCCTCGGCGAGGCGGGTGACGGCGAGGTCCTGCACGGTGACGACGCCGTCCGCGCCCCGGGCGACGCCCTGCGCCCACACCTTCTCGTCGAGTGCGTTGAGGTCGGCGGGCAGGGCGGGCACCGGCTGCGCGGCGGCGGGCTTGGCGGAAGCGGTCATGGCTGGTGTGCTCTTTCAGAGGTGTGCGGGTGCGTCGACGCCGAGCAGGGTCAGGCCGCCTGCGAGCACCGTCCCGGCGGCTTCGGCGAGCGCGAGCCGGGCGCGGTGGGCGGCCGAGGGTTTCTCGTCGCCGACGGGCAGGGGGCGGCTCTCCGCGAGGAAGCGCAGGGTGTGGTCCGCTGTCGCTTCGAGGTGGCGCGCGAGCCGGTCGGGCGCGCGGTGGCGGGCGGAGGCCGCGAGGACGCGGGGGTGGTCCGCGAGGACGTCGAGCAGCGTACGGGCCCGGCCGCGGCCGAGGGCGCCCGGGGTGGCGGCGTCGGGGGTGGCGGCGTCCGGGGCGAGGCCGAAGGCGGGCGCAGCGCGCAGCGCGGCGCGTGCGCGGGCGTGCGCGTAGCGGACCAGGAACAGCGGGTTGCCCTCGCGCTGCGCGAGCAGCGGCCCGGGGTCGGTGCGCGGCAGGTCGTGGGCGGCGGGCCGCAGCAGCGCCCAGCTGCTCGCGTCGGGGCCGAGCGCGGCCGGGTCGTACGAGGCGGGCGCGGGCGCGACCCGCACGGTCTCGGTGCCGCCCGGCGCGACGGCGGCGTCGGCGCCCTGGGTGCGCAGCAGGCGCACCACGGCCGCGGTCCAGGCGGCGGCACGCGGCTCGGCGGCGGGGGCGAAGCGCGGGGCGAGGCCCGCGAGGGCGTCGCCGTGGCCGTAGCGTGCGCCCTCGGCGCGTATCCGGGCGAGTGCGGGCTCCGCCGCGGCGGCGGCGAGGGTGAAGTTGAGGAAGCCGGGGCCCGTGATGTCGACGCGGGCGAGCGCGGGGGACGCGAGGCGGTCCCTGAGCACCTCGGCGACCAGGCGGGGCGGGCGGCCCGCCTCGGCGGCGAGGCGGAGGGCGGCGTTGGTGGTCCAGTCGCCGGTGCCGCCGGGGCGCGGGCGCTCGACGTGGACGCTGTCGGGGACGGCCACCGCGAGCTCACCGTCGCGCACCGCGCGGCACACGGCGTGCCGTACGGTGCGGGAGAGCTCGGCGGGGGTCACAGGACAAGCGTATGGGAGGACCCGCCCCTCTCCGCGAGCCGGTTTCCCCGGGTCCTTCAGCAGCGGCCGCTGCGGCCGGGCTCGACGGGGCGGCGGGCGGGGGCGCGGCGCGGGTGCGCTCCGGCCAGCCGCCGGACGAGGCTGACCAGGTCGGCGGGGTCGAAGGGCTTGGCGAGGAAGGCGTCGGCGCCCGCGCGGTGCACGGCCTCCGCCTCGTGCTGGAGCCCCGCGCTGATGAGCGCGAGCGGGAGGTCGCGGGTGCGGGGGTCGGCGCGCAGCAGGGCCGCGGTGCGCAGGCCGTCGAGGCGGGGCATCACGACGTCGAGCGTGATGACGTCGGGTGCGGCCTCGTGGACGACTTCGAGGCACTCGACGCCGTCGGCCGCGGTCACGACCTCGAAACCCTCCAGTTCGAGATTGACCCTGATCAGCTGCCGGATCACGCGGTTGTCGTCGACAACGAGCACCCGGCCGAACTCGCCTGACACAGCTAGAGAGTAGGTCGCGGGAGGCGGCCGCGTCCGGGTTTTGCCGGTTTCCGCCGCGGCCCGCGGCCCCGGGCGTACGCCGGTCGCAGCGGACCGCGCACGGCAACGGCCCCTCCAGCCGGGGCAGTTGGCGCTCGGCGGGCGCGGCGGCGCCGGCCGGGCCGCGCGCCCGTGCGGACGCGGCCCTGTGATCTTGCGGGGCGGCTCCGGCGAGCCGTGGGGCGCGAGGGGCGGGGAAGGAGAAGGCTGAGCACCCGCAGGCCGCCGGTGCTCCGGCGACTCCCCGGAGGAAGGTCTTGAGGAACGGAATCATGGAGCGGTCACCCCACACCCCGGTACCGTCGGGCGCGCTCGCGGGGGCGCCCTGCTGGGTGAGCCTGATGACCCACGATCTCGCCGCCGCCGAGGAGTTCTACGGCGCGGTGCTCGGCTGGCGCTTCCGCGCGACCCCGCTCGGCGAGGAGTTCGCCGTCGCGGTCGGCGCCGGGGGCGCGCCCGCCGCGGGGATCGGCGCGGTGGCGAGCAGCCTCCAGGCGGGGGTCGCGTGGATTCCGTACTTCGCCGTGGGCGACGCGGACGCCACGTCGGCGCGGATCAGGGAGCGGAGCGCGACCGTCGCGGTCGGCCCGCTGACGATGCCGGTGGGCAGGGCGGCGCTCGCCGCCGACCCGCAGGGCGCCACCTTCGGCTTCTGGGCGGGGATGACGATGGAGGGCTGGTCGGTCGGGCGAGGACCGGCGCCCGCCGCGCTGCGGCTGCGCACGCGCGACGCGTTCGCCGCGGCGATCTTCTACGGGGAGGTGCTGGGCTGGGCCGCGGCGCCCGGGGGCCTCGACGTGCGCTACGAGCAGGACCGCGTGCGGGTCGCCGACCGCGGCGGGACCGTGGCGGAGCTGTACGGCGGCGCGCTCGAATCGCCGCCGGACCCGCGGGTGCGCCCGCGCTGGGAGGTGCACTTCCGGGTGGCGGATGTGGCGGCCGCGGCCGCGGCGGCGACGTCCGCGGGCGGCTCGGTGGTGGCACCGCCGGCCCAGGACGCCGTACGCGGCGGGGGGCTCGTGGCGACCCTGCGGGACCCGGACGGCGGCGTGTTCACGGTGACGGACGCCTGAACGCGGGCCGCGCGGGGGCTCGGGGCACTCCGGCGCACGGCTGGACCGAGCGGGCCGAGCGGCGTCCGGCGCGGACGCGCGGCGTCCGGGGCAGGTGTGCGGCTGCGAGGACAGGCGCAGCCACGCGGGCCGCGCGGCCGGGGCTCAGGGCGCGGGGGTCTCTCGCAGGTCCAGCATGCGGGCGAGGCTGCGTCGTGCGTGGCGTACGTGGGAGCGGACGGTGGCCGGTTCGATGCCGAGGTACGCGGCGACGTCCTCGTCGGGCGCCCGCAGGACGTAGCGCAGCACCACCACGTCGTACTGCCGCTCGGGGAGGGCCGCGATGGCCGCGTACAGCCCGCTCTCGCCCTCAAGCGCCCAGAACGCGCCGCGCATCTCGTGCAGCAGCAGCCCGCGCACGGCCTGGTGGAAGGCGGCGGTGCCCGCACGCACCGGCCGTCTGCCGTGCCGGGCGAGCCAGCGGGCCGTCTCGCGCTCCAGCAGGGCCCGGGCGAGGCGGGCCACGGCGGGCCGCTCCCGCAGCAGCGGCCAGTCGGCGGCGAGCCGGGCGCAGGTCGCCGCGACGACCGTCTCGGCGGCCCGCGCGCTGCCGGTCTGGGTGTGGGCGTAGCGCAGCCAGAGGCGGTGGTGGTGGGCGCGGAAGGCGCACAGGCTGAGGGGCCGCCGCCCGGCGGGTAAGTCCGGTGGCGGTGTGTCAGGTCGCACGGGTGTCGTCCCGTCTCCCGGTGGCGCCGGTGCCGCTCCCCCGCGTGCAGCCCGCCGCCAGGCTCCGACCGCCCCTGCGCCCCGCTCGTCCCACGGGGTGCGGGGCGTGCGCGGGGAGTCCCCGGCCGCCTTGCCGAGAGTAGCCGAACGACTACCCGAACGGGGGCCGCCCGCCGAGGTGTTACGCCGCCGGACACTCCCGGGCCACGTAGGCGGCGAGCTCCTCGTGGGTGGCGTACCAGACGTCGTGGGTGCCGATGTGGTCGAGCAGCTCGCGCAGGATCAGGAAGCGGGAGCGGTGGCCGATGACGTGCGGGTGCATCGTCAGCTGGAACAGGCCGCCCTCCTCGACGGCCAGGTCGAACTCGTCGCGCCACAGCGTAAGGACGCCGCGGGGCGGGGTGTAGGGCCGGGAGGAGGTGAAGCGGTCCATCGTGAAGTACGGGGCGTCGTCGCGGATCCACTCGACGGGGATCTCCACCATGCCGGTGGGCTCGCCGTGGTCGAGGATCTCGTACGGCTCGTCGTCGGCCATCAGCGAGGAGTCGTAGGCGAGGCCGAGTTCGCGGGAGATCGCGAGGGTGTGGTCGGAGAAGTCCCAGGACGGCGTCCTGATGCCGACCGGGCGCCGGCCCGCGAGCGACTCCAGGGTGTCGGCGGCGCGGAGGGCGAGCTCGCGCTCGTCGGCGGCGGCCAACTGGGTGTTGCGCTCGTGGATCCAGCCGTGCAGGGCCACTTCGTGGCCGCCGTCGACGTACGCACGTACCTCGTCGGGGTGGAGGAGCGCGGAGACGGCGGGCATGAAGAACGTCGCGGGCACGGACCTGTCGCGCAGCAGCCGCAGGACGCGCGGCACGCCGGCGCGCGCGCCGTACTCGCCCTGGGAGAGCTTGCCCGGGTGGGTCTCGTCGTTCCTGAGCGGGATCGTCTCGTGGTCCGAGTCGAAGGAGAGGGCGACGGCCGCGCGTGCGCCGCCCGGCCAGCGGGCCGGGCGCAGCGGGCGGCCCGCCCGTACGGCGCCGACATGGCCGCGCCAGGTCGGCTCGTCCCACTGCCAGGGCTCCGTGCCGCCGGTTCCCGCCGTGCCGGCCGTGCCGTCCGTGCCGCTCATCGCCGCCCCTTCCGCCTCCGCTGCCGCGCCCGCCCGGCCCGGTTCGCCGTCCGTCCGGTCGTCCGCCCGTCCGTCCTTCTGGGGCCTGCCGCATTCTGGCACGCGGTCCGCGCCGGGCCGTGCGGGAGCGCGGCGGCTCCCGGGGTGCGGGGGCCGCTCCCGGGGTGCGGGGGCCGGGGCGGGTGGCGAGAATCGGGGGCGTGACGGCCGTCCGTGACGACCGTCGCCGACCGTTTCCCGCTCCCGACAGGCGAGGCGCCCATGAGTCTGAGCATCCGCAACCAACTGTCCGGCACGGTCGCCTCGGTGGAGGCGGGCCAGGCGATGGCCGTCGTACGGGTACGGCTCGACGGCGGCCAGGACCTGACGGCGGCGATCACCGCGGACGCGGTACGCGAGCTCGGCATCGCCGCGGGCACCCCCGTGCGCGCGCTGGTCAAGTCGACCGAGGTGGCCCTGGCCACCGGGCAGGTCGGCGCGGTGTCGATCCGCAACCGGCTGCCCGGCACGGTCACCGGTGTGACGGCGGGGGGCGCCATGGCCGACGTGCGGGTGGCCGTCGCGGGCGCCGAGCTGGCCGCCGCGGTCACCAGGGACGCGGTCGCCGACCTCGCGCTCGCCGAGGGCAGCGAGGTGGTGGCGCTGATCAAGTCGACCGAGGTCTCACTCGCCGTCGACTGAGACGGCCGCCGCGGGCAGCCCGGTGCGCGGTGCGGCGGCCGCCGGCAGGTCCCGGGCCATCAGCGCCGCGACCCGCGGCCACCCGGTCAGCCGTACGGCCGTGACGGCGCTGACGTACCGCGCGCCGCAGTAGTCGGAGGGGACGACGAGCTGGGCGCCCTCGGCTTCCAGGCCGCGGCCGTCCATGTCGGTGGCGAGCAGCACGGGCACGTCGCCGAAGTCGGCGTCGATCTCGGCCCAGGAGAGCACGGTGCCGTGGCCGTCGCCGCCGTCGACCGCGAGGACGAAGCCCGCACGGGCCTTGCGGCCCGGGCCGCCGAAGACGGGGCCCGCGTCCGCGACGACGTCCCGCAGCAGCGGGCCGCTGAAGGAGTGCGGCTGCGGCCCGGCCTTCAGACAGTGGAAGACGACGTCGGCGCGGCGCTGGCGCCAGCGGGTGCGCAGGTCGCCCACCGTCAGCCGGGCGGGGCACGCCACCTCCCCTTCGAGTGTGAAGGCGGCGGTACGGTTTCGTGCGCGTGCGGCCGTACGGGATCGGCTCATGAGTCTTCCCTCGGGGGTGCGCTCGGGCGCGGCGGGACGGGCGCCCCGGCCGGTTCATCCGCGGGTGATGCCCGGCGCGGGGGCCCGTGGAACCTCGGGGGCGAGCCGTATCGCGGGCCTGGCCCCTTTTCCGCGGGGACGATCAAGGGATTCGGGCCGCAGCCGCCGCTCGCGCGCCCGGCGCGGGTCCCGCCGCTGCGAGCGCGGCGGACGCTTTCCCACGCCCCTCCCCCACGCCCCTCCCTGCGGTCATATGAACGCCACCAACGCGATATAGTTGTGCAAGGCAAGCACTTGTATGACGCATGCACTTGCATGACGCAGCCAGAGGGAGGGCAGGGCATGAGCGGCGTGCCCCCGCAGCAACGCCAGGAGCCGGCGTACGCGACGCCGGACGACAGCACGCGCCCCGATCCGACGGCCCGGCTGGCCGAGGGCATGGAGCGGCTGATGCACCTGTTCCTCAAGGCCCGTCAGCACATGCTCGACAAGGCGCGCAACGACGTCGACTGGTCGACGTTCCTGCTGATGGGGGCCGTGGTCGCGCAGGGGCCCCTGCGCGTGAAGGAACTGGCCGAGCTGGTCCAGTCCGACCCCTCCACGGTCAGCAGGCACGTCGCCCAGCTCGTACGGGACGGCTTCCTCGAACGCCACGCCGACGCGGTCGACGGCCGCGCCAGCCTGCTCACCGCGACCGCCAAGGCGCGGGACGCGGTCGACGAGCGCAAGCAGCGCAGGAACCGGCACTACGAGCAGATGCTGCACTCCTGGGACGACGCGGAGCGCGGCCGCCTCGCGACGCTCCTCGACCGCTTCGCCGACGACTTCCAGACCTACAAGACCTCGCTCGCCGACTCCGACTGGGCACCTGCCCGTCCGGCGACCCGAAAGGAAACCACTCAATGACGTCCACCGACGCCGCGTCGGCCAACGTCGGCCCGGGGAGCTCCGAGGAGCCGAGACCGACCGGCTACACGCACCGGCAGATCATGGTGATCCTGTCCGGCCTGCTGCTGGGCATGTTCCTGGCCGCGCTCGACCAGACCGTCGTCTCCACGGCGATCTACAAGATCGGCGAGAGCCTGCACGGCCTGACCGCGCAGGCGTGGGTGACCACGGCGTTCCTCATCACCTCGACGATCGCGACGCCGCTGTACGGCAAGCTGTCCGACCAGTACGGGCGCAAGCCGTTCTTCATGTTCGCGATATCCGTGTTCATCGTGGGCTCGGCGCTGTGCACGCTGTCCACCTCGATGTACATGCTCGCCGCGTTCCGCGCCTTCCAGGGCATCGGCGCAGGCGGTCTGTTCTCGCTGGCCCTCGCGATCATCGGCGACATCATCCCGCCGCGTGAACGTGCCAAGTACCAGGGCTACTTCATGGCCGTCTTCGGCACGTCCAGCGTGCTGGGCCCGGTCATCGGCGGCGCGCTCGCCGGCGCGGGCACGGTCGCGGGCATCGACGGCTGGCGCTGGATCTTCCTGATCAACGTCCCGATCGGCGTCGCCGCGCTCATCGTCGTCGCGAAGGTGCTGCACCTCGACCACGTCCGCCGCGACCACCGCATCGACTACCAGGGCGCGGTCTCGCTGGTGATCGCGCTGGTGCCGCTGCTGGTCGTCGCCGAGCAGGGCCGCGAGTGGGGCTGGGGCTCGGGACGCTCGCTCGCCGGGTACATCATCGGCGCCGTGGGCATCGTGCTGTTCCTGCTGGCCGAGCGGCGCGCGGGGGACGACGCGCTGCTGCCCATGCGGCTGTTCAAGAACGGCGTCTTCGCCGTCGGCACCGCGCAGTCGTTCATCATCGGCATCGGCATGTTCGGCGGCATCACGCTGCTGCCGCTCTACCTCCAGCTGGTGAAGGGCAACTCGCCCACCAAGGCGGGCCTGCTGACACTGCCGCTGGTCCTCGGCATCATGCTGCTCTCGCTCGTCTCCGGCCAGGTCACCTCGCGCACCGGCAAGTACAAGATCTTCCCGGTCATCGGCTGTGTGCTGCTGGTCGCCGGCATGCTGATGCTGTGGCGCATGACGGCCGACAGCGGGCTGCTCTACATCGACTTCGCGATGTTCGTCGTCGGCGCGGGCCTCGGCCTGAACATGCAGACGATCGTGCTGGCGATGCAGAACGCCGTGCCGCCGCGCGACATCGGCGTGGCGACCTCGTCGACCACGTTCTTCCGGCAGATGGGCGGCACCGTGGGTGTCGCGGTGTTCCTCTCCATCGTGTACTCGCTGGTGGTCGGCAAGATCAGCCACGCGTTCTCGGCCGCGCAGTCCTCGCCCGCCTTCCAGAAGGCGGCGCAGGCCCACCCCGAGCAGCTGCGGCAGCTGACGCACGCCAACAGCAGCGCACTGAACGACACGTCGTTCCTCACGAGGCTCGACCCCGCGCTCGCGCACCCCTTCAAGGTCGGCTTCACCGACTCGATCTCGGTGGCCTTCCTGGTCGGCGCCGCCGTGCTGGTCATCGCGTTCGTCCTGTCGCTGATGATCAAGGAGGTGCCGCTGCGCACCACGGCGGGCGCGTTCTCCAAGGAGGAGGAGACCAAGCCGGCCCCCACGGCCTGACCCCTCCCGCCCCGCACCACGACCGGCCGAGCCCACACCGACGGGGCCCGGCCGGTTGGCGTTCACGAAGGCGCGGGGCGCGGGGCGGGCCCGGCCCGCTATGCGGCGGGGCGGGGTGGGGTGGCGCCTGTCGCGGGTTCGCGGGCGGCGTGGGTGCGGAGCCAGTGGAGGATGAGGTGGAGGCGGTGGAGGCGGTGGTCGGGGCGGCCTGAGGTGGCGAAGGAGTGGGAGGCGCCGGGGTAGCGGGCGAGGACGGTCTCGTGGCCGCGCCTGCGCAGGGCCGCGTAGAACTGCTCGGACTGCTCGACGGGGCAGCGCTGGTCGGCCTCGCCGTGGATCAGCAGCAGCGGCGTGGTGACGTCGGCCACGTGGGCGAGCGGCGAGCGCTCCCACAGGCGGGCCGCGCCTGCCGCTTCGTACAGGTCGGTGCCGCCGAACTCGTGGCGGTTGACGGTGAATCCGTTGTCGGACGTGCCGTACTTGGACACCAGGTTGGCCACGGAGCGCTCGGAGACGGCGGCGCGGAAGCGGCCGGTCCTGGTCAGCGCCCAGTTGGTGAGGTAGCCGCCGTAGCTGCCGCCCGCGAGGTAGAGCCGGTCCGCGGGGGCGAGCCCGGTGGCGACGGCCAGGTCGGCGAGGGCCAGCACGTCGTCGAGGTCGCCGCGGCCCCAGCCGTCCACGCTCAGTGCGCGGAAGGCCGTGCCGCGGCCCGCGCCGCCGCGCACCTCGGGCAGCAGCACGTGGAAGCCGGCGGCGACGAGGCTCTGCGTCTCCAGGTCGAAGGCGTTGCCGTACACCATGTGCGGGCCGCCGTGCACCCGCAGCAGCGTGTCGCCGCGCCCCGCGGACGCGCGGTACAGCAGGCCCCGCACGGTCAGCCCGTCGGCGGAGACCGCGGAGACCTCCTCGGGCGCCACCGGGCGCGCGTCCCGCGCCCAGGCGGTGTTGAACGACGAGACGCGCCGCTGCCCCGCGTACAGCTCGACCGGCTCGGCCGCCGACTCCAGGCAGAGCGCGAGGGTGCCGTCTGGCGCGGCGGCGAAGTCCGCGACGGAGCGCCCGGACGGGCCGATGCGGGCCGCCGCCCCGCCCGGCTCCCCCGCGTACAGTGCGACCTCGCCCGCGACCGTCGCCGCGAACAGCACGCGCTCGCCCGCCGTGGCAAGCAGCCGCGGCGCGCCCAGCGCGCGGGAGTCGGCGAGCAGGACGCGCTCGCACTCCAGGTCCTGCCCGGGGAAGACCGGGGTGCCGTCGTCGGCCCACCGCACACGCGGCGGCTCCACGCTGTGCCCGGCGGCGGAGCCCGCAAGCGCGACCGGGCGGCCCGACGCGGTCACGGCGAGCGCGCGCACCGGCGCGGGGAAGCGCAGGACGAGGGTGTCCTCGCCGCTCGCCATATCGAACCTGCGCACCTCGCCGCCGGGGTGGAGCGCGTCGCTGTGGCGCGGGCGCGCCGCGTAGAACACGCCGCCGCGCGCGTCGGGCGCCGGGTGGCTCAGCCTGAGGGCGGCGCCGCCGTCGCGCAGCAGCCGCGCGGCGCAGCGGGCGCCCGTACGGTCGAGGCGCAGGACCCACAGCGTGTCGACGGGCTCCACGGGGCCGGGCTCGCCGTCGCTCTTGTAGCGCAGCCAGTCCACCACCACGGGCGCGCCCGCCGGTTCCGCCCGCCGGGCGCAGCGGACCAGCAGCCGCTGCGCGTCGAGCCAGACGTACTCGGCCGGGCGGCCCTCGGGGGCGCCGTCGAGCGGGGCGGGTTCGCCGCCCTCGGCGCCGGCGAGCCACAGGCGCTGTGTCCCGTCGCGGTCGCTGCGGAAGGCGACGCGGGTGCCGTCGGGCGCGACGGCGGGCGCCGTGTCCGACCAGGGGCCCTCGGGGGTGAGCCGACGGGGCGGGGCGGCCCCGTCGGCGGTCTCGAAGCGCCACAGGGCGCTGGTGTAGCGGGCGTACGAGGTGTCGACGCGCTGCACGGCCGCGACCCCCCAGGCGCCGCAGGGGGCGAGGTCGGGTGCGCCGGGCAGGGCGAGCGCCGCCAGGTCCTCCGGCACGGCCCCGGTCATCGGTCCCCTCCGGTGGCGGCGGCGAACTCGGCCTTGGCGCGCGCGAGTTCGTCGGGTCCGGTGAACAGCGCCCCGAGGACGCCCGCGAGCATCGCGGCGCCGTCGAGTACCGCGGCGTCCGCCGCGGGGCCCGCGGCGCCGGCCGCGAAGTCCCTGGTGTGCAGGGCGGTTCCCGGCACGGCGCAGATGTACGGGTGCAGGGCGGGAACCCGTTGGCTGACGTTGCCCATGTCGGTGGAGCCCGCGGCGCCCGCCCAGCCGCTGCCCGGCGGCACGGGCCGCCCGAGGGCGGCGAACGCGTCGGCGGCGAGGCCCGCGAGCACCGGGTTGGCGAGCACCGGGTCGTAGGCGGGCGCGACCTCGTCGAAGGTGTACGAGGTGCCGGTGGCGATGGCGGCGCCGCGCACGCAGTCCCGTACGGCGTCGAGCAGCCGGCCGCGCAGGTAGCCGCTGTCCAGGCACCGGGCGAAGAGTTCGACGCGGGTGCGCTCGGGGATGATGTTGATCGACTGGCCGCCCTCCGCGACCTTCGCGTGGATGCGGGTGTCCGGGGTGGTCTGCTGGCGCAGCAGCCCGATCGCGACCAGCAGCAGGGTCGCGGCGTCCAGCGCGTTCCTGCCGCCCTCGGGGGCGGCGGAGGCGTGCGAGGCGCGGCCGGTGAAGACCGCTTCGAGGGAGAGCCTGCCGAGGTTGGTGCGGGAGACGGCGTCGTATCCGGCGGCGTGCACCATGACGGCGGCGTCCACGCCGTCGAGCGCGCCCGCCTCGACGAGCCGCACCTTGCCGCCGCCGCCCTCCTCCCCCGGGCTGCCCAACACGACGATGCGGCCCGGCACGCGGCGCTCCGCGAGGAGGCGCGCGGCGGCGAGCGCCGCGCCGGCGCCCGCCGCCGCGATGACGTTGTGGCCGCAGCCGTGGCCGAGTCCCGGCAGCGCGTCGTACTCGCAGAAGACGACGAGCGTCGGGCCGCCGCTGCCCTGCTCGTGGGTGGCGCGGAAGGCGGTGGGCAGTCCCGCGGTGCCCGCCTCGACGGCGAAGCCGTGGGCGTCGAGCAGGGCGCGCAGCCTGGCGGCGGCGGCGTGCTCCTCGAAGCGCAGCTCGGGCTCGGCGTGCACCGCGTGGCTGAGCGCGAGGAGTTCGCCGCGCAGGTCCTCGGTGTGCGCGCGGGCGGCGACCGCGAGCGGCGCCGCGGGCGTGGCGCCCGGGTGCGTGGTGGTCATGCCGCGGCCTCCGCGGTCTCCGCGTAGTGGCAGGCGGCGGTGCGGCCCGCGGTGCCGACAGGCCGCAGGGCGGGTTCCTCGCTGCGGCAGCGGTCGGTGGCGAGCGGACAGCGGGTGGAGAACACGCAGCCCGCGGGCCGGTCGAGGGGGCTCGGCAGGTCGCCGGCGGCTGCCACGGCGCGCCGCTCGCCGCCCCGCCGGGCGCGCGGGCGGGGCACGGCGGCGAGCAGCAGCTGCGTGTACGGGTGGCGCGGGTCGGCGAACAGCTCGGCGGTGGGCCCCTGTTCGACGACGCGGCCCAGGTACATGACGGCCGTCTCGTGGGCGAGGTAGCGCACCAGGGCGAGGTCGTGGCTGATGAACAGGTAGGCGAGGCCCAGTTCCCGCTGGAGCGAGCTGAGCAGGTTGACCACCTGGGCCTGCACGGACACGTCGAGCGCGGAGACCGCCTCGTCGCACACCACGAACTTCGGGTCCAGGGCGAGCGCGCGGGCGATCGCGACGCGCTGGCGCTGCCCGCCGGAGAGCTCGTGCGGGTAGCGCTCGGCGTAGGCGGCGCCGAGCCCGACCAGGTCGAGGAGTTCACCGACCGGGCGGGCGCCGCCCGGCCCGCCCTGCGCGACGCCGTGCACCCTGGCGGGCTCGGCGAGGATGCTCGCGACGCTCATGCGGCCGTTGAGCGAGTCGTAGGGGTCCTGGAAGACGGGCTGCATGTCGCGGCGCAGCGCGCGCAGTTCCTTCTTCGGCAGCCGGTTCACGTCCCGTCCCGCCACGGTGACGGTGCCGTCGCTCGGGCGTTCCAGGGCGAGCAGCAGCCGTCCCGTCGTGGACTTGCCGCAGCCGGACTCGCCGACGACGGCGACGATGCGGCCGGCGCCGACGGCCAGGTCGACCCGGTCGACCGCGGTCAGGGTGCGCCGCCCCGCGCGGGTGCGGACGCTGTAGCGCTTGGTGAGGCCCTCGGCGCGGACCAGCGGTCCCTCCGGGGCGGCCGGGGTGGGGACCGTCATGGCGTGTCCTCCTGCTGCGGGGTGGTCGATGCGTCGGGCCGTACGGCACCGGGGTGCGCGGCCCCGGGGCGGTCGGCGGCGGGGGCCACCCCTTCGCCGGGGCCGGGCGTCAAAGACAGGTGGTCGGGGAACCAGCAGGCCACCGCCGAGCCGCCGGGGGTGGCCTCGGTCAGCGGGGGCCGCTCGGCGCAGCGGTCCGCGGCCTTGGGGCAGCGGTCGCGGAAGGGGCAGCCCGTGCCGCGTTCGCCGAGCGGCGGCACCCGTCCGGGGATGGTCGGCAGGTCGCCGACGCGCGGGGTGTCCGGGTCGGGCACGGACGCGAGCAGCGCCCCGGTGTAGGGGTGGTGGGGGCGTTCGAGCACCTCGTCGAGCGGCCCGGCCTCCACCACGCTGCCCGCGTACATCACCACGACGCGGTCCGCGATCTCGGCGACCACGCCCATGTCGTGGGTGATGAAGAGGACCGCGGCGTCCCGCGTCGACTCCCGCAGCAGCGCGAGGACCTGGGCCTGCACGGTGACGTCGAGCGCGGTGGTGGGCTCGTCGGCCACGACGAGGTCGGGCGACCCGGCGAGCGCGATCGCGATCATCACGCGCTGCCGCATGCCGCCGGAGAGCTGGTGCGGGTGGCTGCGGGCGCGGGCCGCCGGGTCGGGTACGCCGACGGAGGCGAGCAGTTCCACGGCGCGGGCCCGGCGCGCGGCCCTGCCGTGGGTGCCGTGGATCGCCATGACCTCCTCGATCTGGGCGCCCACGGACATCAGCGGGTTCAGCGCGGTGGCGGCGTCCTGGAAGATCATGCTGACCTTGGAGCCGCGCAGCCGCCGCCACCTGCGCTCGCCGCGGCCGACGAGCTGGTGCCCGTCGAGTACGGCCGATCCGGTGGCGGTGGCGCCCTCGGGCAGCAGCCCGGTGAGGGCGAGGGCGCTGAGGGTCTTGCCGCAGCCGGACTCGCCGACCACGGCGACGGTCTCGCCGCGGCGCGCGCTCAGGGTCAGCCCGGTCACGGCGTCGAGTCCGGGGCCGAAGGAGACGCGCAGGTCGCGCACGTCGAGCACGGGGTCGGTCGCGGGTGCCGCGGAGGCGGCGGTGCCTGTTGTCGTCACAGCGGCCATCCCAGGGTGCGGGCGGGCAGGTCGAGGGTGCCGGGCGCGTCCTTGGCGGTGTCCCGGTGGTGGGCGGCGAGCTCTCCCGCGGTGCCGATCCAGATGTCGCCGAAGTCCTTGGCGTCGCTGAGCAGTTGGCGCAGTCGCAGGGCGCGGGCCGGGCGGCCGGACTGCCAGGGGTGCAGGGTCAGGTCGACCAGGGTGCCCGCCTCGCGGGCGCCGGCGAGCTCGGCGTGCCAGGCGTCGTAGAGGGAGGGCGCGCCGTAGGGCGGGTGGCTCTCGCCGCCGCCGGTGTAGCGGTAGTAGACGGCGTCGTCGGTGGCCCAGTCGACGGGGATCTCCACGAGGCCGCCGATGCGGTACGGCCGGTCGTCGCCCATCAGGGAGCTGTCGTACGAGAGGCCGAGTCCGGCGAGCACCTCGAATCCCTCGGGTGACATGCGGAAGCTGGGCGAGCGGTAGCCGGCGGGCCGTACGCCGCTGATCTCGGCGAGCAGGTCGCTCGCGCGGGTCAGGGTGGCGCGCAGTTCGTCGGGGGCGAGATCGGCAGGCGGCTCGTGGCACCAGCCGTGCAGGGCCAGTTCGTGGCCGGCCGCGTGGATCTCGGCGACGGCCCCACGGTAGGTGTGCGCGATCCAGCCGGGCACGTAGAAGGTGGCGCGCACGCCGGTGCGGTCGAGGGTGTCGAGGATGTGGTGGACGCCGCGGCGCGGGCCGTAGCGCCGCTGCTCCAGCTCTGCGGCGTCGCCCGGCGGGTCGTTCCTGCGGCGCCACAGCAGCGGGGACTCGCCGTCGAAGTCGAAGGTGACGCACAGGCCCGCGCGGTGTCCGCCGGGCCAGGGGTAGGCGGCGCTCATCGGGCCTCCCGCGCCGGGGCCGCAGGGGGCGGCGGGGTGTAGTCGCCCGCGGTGCGGCCGCCGTCCACGGCGAGCGTGGTGCCGGTGACGAACGACGCGTCGTCGGACGCCAGCCAGAGCACGGCGGCGGGGGCGTCGTGCGGGCCCGAGGTGCGGCCGAGGGGGATCCTGTCGCGCATGGCGCGCACATGGTCCTCGGTGAGGGCGCTGACCTCGCTGCCCGGCGCGAACCCCGGCTGCACGGCGTTGACCCGGATGCCGTGCCTGGCCACTTCGAGCGCCATGGACCGGGTCAGCGTCTCGACGGCCGCCTTGCTCGCCGCGTAGACGGAGCCGCCTGCGCCTGGCCGTACGGCGGCGCCCGAGGAGATGTTGACGATGCGGCCGGGCACCCCTGCGGCGACCATCGCCTCGACGGCGCGCCGGGAGAGCTCGAACAGGGCGACGACGTTGACGTCGAGCACCCGCCGCACCGCGGCGGGTTCCGTGGTGGCGAGGGGCGTGCGCGGGTACAGGCCCGCGTTGTTGACGAGGACGTCCGGCGCCTCCCAGGTGCCGGCGACGGCGTCGCCGAGCGCGGCGAGCCCCTCGGGGTCCGCGAGGTCGGCCGCGGTGTGCCGGGCGCCGAGGCGGCCGGCGAGCTCGGCGAGCGGCTCCTCGCGTGCGTCGGTGAGCAGCAGGTCGGCGCCGGCCGCGGCGAACGCCTCGGCGATCCAGGTGCCGAAGATCCCCGCGGCGCCCGTCACCACCACCCGGGTGCCGGTGAATGCGTTCTCTGGCACGGTCATGCCTCCTGTGCGGTGTCGGGCGGCGCCGCGGCGCCTGAGTCGTGCCGGGCGGACCCGCCGGTGCCCGGCGGTGCGGCCCCGGGGTCCTGCCCCGCGGGCCCGGATACGCCGGGGTCCTGCCCTGCGGGGTCCTGCCCTGCGGGGTCCTGCTCTGCGGGCGCTGACGCGCCGGGGTCCCGCCCTGCGGGCCTCGACGCGCTGCGGGCGGCGGTGCGCAGCCACCCGGGTGCCCGGCCGCCGCGCCCGGGGCAGGCCTTGCGGAAGGGCCGCCGGGGGACGCGCCGGGTCGGGTCGAGCCGGTCGCGCACGGTGTCGCCGAGCAGGTTGACGGCGAGGACGAGTCCGAAGAGGGCGAGTCCGGGGAAGGTGACGAGCCACCAGGCGGTGGCCACGTACTGCTGGCCGTCGGAGAGCATGGAGCCCCACGAGGCGGTGGGCGGGCGCACGCCGAGGCCGATGAAGGAGAGGGACGCCTCGAAGACCACCATCAGGCCGAGTTCGAGAGTCGCGACGACCACGGCGAGCGGCAGCACCTCGGGCAGCACGTGCCGCGTGACGATCCACCGCCCCGGCGCGCCGACGGCGATCGCGCCGCGCACGAAGCCGCGTTCGCAGGTCTCCAGCACGCCGGCGTACGCGATGCGGGTGTAGCGGGGCCAGCGCACCAGGGCGAGGCAGACCACCACGTTGACGAGGCTCGGGCCGAGCACGGCCACCACCAGGATGGCCAGCAGGAAGAACGGCACGGAGAGCGCGATGTCCGCGATCCGCATCACGACCACACCGACCCAGCCCCGGTACCAGCCCGCGAGCACCCCGAGGAGCACCCCGAAGGCGCCGGAGACCAGGACGGTGGCGGCGGCGACCGCGATGGAGACGCGGGAGCCGTACAGCACGCGGCTGAGCACGTCGCGGCCGAGCGCGTCGGTCCCCAGCAGGTGGTAGTGGCCGTGCGCCGCGGTGAACGGCTCGCTGAGCCGGGCCACCAGGTCGGCGTGGTCGGGGTCGTACGGGGAGATCAGCGGCGCGCAGAGCGCCACCAGGACGTAGAGGACCGCCACGGCCGCGGGCACGAGGCCGCGCCGCCGCGTGCGGCGCACGCGGGGCTCCGCCGCCGGGAGGGGCGCGACCGGTGCCGCGCCGGGTGTCGCCGTCGCGCCGCTCATGCGCCGGCCCCCTTTCCGAGTGCGGTGACGCGCGGGTCGATGAGCGCGTACGCGAGGTCGGTGACCAGGTTGACCAGGATGTACACGAGCGCCGCCAGGATCACGATGGCCTGGACGAGCGGGAAGTCCCGGCCGTCGACCGACTGCACGGTGAGCTGGCCGAGGCCCGGCCAGGCGAAGATCAGCTCGGTGACGACGGAGCCGCCGAGCAGGTTCGCGACTTCGAGGGCGAGGACGGTCAGGATCGGCACGGACACGTTGCGCGCGAGGTGGCGCACGACGAGCCGGGTGGTGGACGCGCCCTTGGAGCGTGCGGTGCGCACATAGTCCCTGCCGAGCTGTTCGAGCACGGCGCCGCGGGTGATGCGGGCGACGGTCGCGGCGGACAGCGAGGCGAGGGTGACGGCGGGCAGGATCAGCGAGGTGAGGCCGCCGTAGCCGGTGGACGGCAGGATGCGGAAGGTGACGGAGAACAGCAGGATCAGCAGGATGCCGGTCCAGAAGGCGGGCATGGCCTGCCCGACGAGGACGACCGGCATCAGGACGCGCTCGGGCCAGCGGCCCCTGCCGAGGGCCATCGCCATCCCGGCGCCGACGCCGAACACCACGGAGAGCACCAGCGCGGCGAGCGCCAGGTCGACGGTGTAGGGGATGCGCTGGGTGATCAGCGTGAGGGCGGGTTCGTGCTGGACGTAGGAGTAGCCGAGGTCGCCGTGGAGCAGCCCGTCGAGGAAGCTGACGTACTGGTGCCACACGGAGACGTCGAGCCCCAACTGCCGCCGCAGCCTGGCGATGTCGGCCTGCGTCGCGCCCTGCGGGGCGAGCAGCTGGGCCGGGTCGCCGGACAGGCGCAGGGCGAAGAAGACGGCGGTGGTGACGCCCCACAGGGCGATCAGGGCCTGGCCGAACCGGGTGCCGATGTGGCCCGCGAAGGTGGTGAGTGTGCCCAGGTTCATGATGCGAACCTCATGTCGGCTACGTAGAAGCTCTGTTGGGCGTCGGGATGCCACAGGAGCCGCTTGTTGGCGCCGTAGATGGAGTAGATCTGGAAGAGGCCGATGCCGGGCAGGTCCTTGTCGAGGATGCCGTAGGCCCGGGCGTAGAGCCGGTCGCGGGCCGCCGGGTCGAGGGTCTGCCGCGCCTGGTCGACGAGGCTGTCGAAGGCGGTGTTGTGGTACGAGCTCCACACCGTGCCGGTGTGGAACAGCGGGTAGGCGACCCCGTCGGCGTCGAGGCAGGAGCAGGACCACTGGCCGAAGCGGATGGAGCCCCAGTCGTGCGTGGGGCCCTGCACCTTCTTCAGGTAGGTGGCCTGATCGGTGTTGTCGATGGCGACCTTGAGCCCGGTGTCCTGGATGTTGGCCTGGATGACCTGCACGATCTGCGGGTCGTACGTGGGCGACGTGGCCATCACCACGGTCTTGCCGGTGGCGCCCGCCCGCCTGACGAGCGCGCGGGCCTTCGCCGGGTCGTACGCGTAGGGGGCGAGGGCCTTCGGATAGCCGACGGCGAGCGGCGTCAGGACGCTGTCGACCTGCTTGGCGTAGCCCTGTTCCAACGCGCTGATCAGGGACTTGTAGTCGATGGCGAGGCTGATGGCGCGGCGCACCCTGGGGTCGTCGGTGGGCCCGCCCTTGAGGGTGTTGAAGGCGAGGTAGCTGACGCGTTCGGTGGGCGCCGACAGCACGTCGAGGTTGCTGGCGCTGCGCATCTGGATGGCCGTGTCCGGTGTCATCGAGTCGGCGATGTCGGCCTTGCCCGACGTGAGGTCGGCGACACGGCTCGCGGCGGACGGCACCGCGCGGAACGTGACCTGGCGGATGGGCGGTTCGTGCCCCCACCAGTGGTCGTTGCGGCGCAGCACGACCTGCGAGCCGGGGATCGCGGAGACGAAGGCGTAGGGGCCCGAGCCCATCGGGTGGAGGTTGAACTGCGCGTTGCCGACCTTCTTGACGTACGCCTCGGGCACGACGGAGAGCGTGGTGAGGTAGGTCAGCAGGGTCGGCGACGGGTAGGCGGTCCTGATGGTGAGGGTGTCGCCGCGGCCGGTCGCCGAGGAGATCGCGGAGAAGTTGGCGTTCTGCTGGCTGCCGAGCTTCGGGTCGAGGATGCGCTCGATGCTGAAGGCGGCGTCGGCGGCGGTGAGCCGACTGCCGTCGGTGAACCTGGCGTCGTCGCGGAGGGTGAACTGCCAGGTGGTGGCGTCCGTCTGGCGCCAGCGGGTGGCCAGCCACGGGACGGGCTTGTTGGTTTTCGGGTCGCGGTGCAGCAGCTGGTCGAAGATGTTGCGGTACACGGAGTACGAGTCGGTGTCGTACTGGAGCCCCGGGTCGAGGCTCGCCGGGTAGCTCGCCAGGTCCGCCGTGAGGCGGGCGGAACCGGGGGCGGAACCGCCGGTCGTGGTGGGCAGGGCGCAGGCGGTGAGGGTCGCGGCGAGCAACGCCGCGACACCTCCGCACACCGCTGCCCGGCGGGCCCCAAGGCCCCGAATTACGGCGCGTGTTCGGGGGGTCCGGGGGATCCGAGGAGGACGCATGTTCGTCTCCTGCCGGGAGGTGCCGGTGGGCCGCCGCCGTGAGGCGGTCAGCCGGCCGACGGGAAGGGGATACGGGAGTCGACGGCGAGCGTCGGGACGTCGACCGTGACGGTCTCGGGGTACTTGATGCCGGCACCGGTGTTGAGCACGACCGTGCGGTCGCCCTCGCGCAGCCAGCCCGAGGCGCGCAGCTGCTTGGCTGCCGCCATGCAGGCCGCGCCCTCGGGGCAGATGAACGCACCTTCCTTGCGGGCGAGTTCGGCCTGCTCGGCGAGGAGGTCCGCGTCGCTCACGGCGATCGCCGTGCCCTCGGTCCTGCGGACGGCCTCCAGGACGAGGAAGTCGCCGAGGGCCTTGGGCACGGTGATGCCGAAGGCGACGGTGTGCGCGTCGGGGAAGGGCACGCTCTCGTCCTTGCCCTGTTCGTACGCCTCCACGAGGGGCGCGCAGCCCTCGGCCTGGACGGCGACGAGCCGGGGCAGGTCGCCCTTGAGCCAGCCCAGTTCGCGCATTTCGAGGAGGGCCTTGTAGATGCCGATGAGGCCGACGCCGCCGCCCGCCGGGTAGAGGATCACGTCGGGCGCCCGCCAGCCGAGCTGCTCGACGATCTCGTAGCCCATGGTCTTCTTGCCTTCGAGCCGGTAGGGCTCCTTGAGCGTGGAGACCTCCTGGTAGCCGGTGCGCTCGGCGACCGCCGCGGCCACGAGCTTGCCCGCGTCGCCGATGAGGCCGTCCACGAGGTACAGCTCGGCGCCGGAGACCACGCACTCGGCGCGGGTGATCGAGGGGGCGTCGACGGGCATCGCGATCAGGCTGGTCATCGCGGCGCGCGCCGCGTACACCGCCCAGGCGGCGCCCGCGTTGCCGTTGGTCGGCATCGCGACGCCCGTGACCCCGAGCTCCTTGGCGCGGGAGACGCCGACGGCCGCGCCGCGCGCCTTGAAGGTGCCGGTGGGGATCAGGCCCTCGTCCTTCATCAGCAGGCCGGGGACGCCGATCGCGGCGCCGTACGACGGGAGCGGCAGCAGCGGGGTCATGCCCTCGCCGAGCGTGACGACATGAGCCTCGTCCCGCACGGGCAGTACCTCGTGGTAGCGCCAGAGGTCGGCGGGGCGTGCGGCGATGTCGGCGGGGGTGACGGTGGCGGCGACCTGTTCGAGGTCGTAGCGGGCGAGCAGCGGCACGCCCGCCTCACTGACCCCCTGGACCAGGTCGGCGTCGTAGCGCCTGCCGGTCTTGGAGCAGTCGAGATGGCTGAGGGCGGAGTACACCATGGGTCTCCTCGTACGGGCGGGACAGGAGTGATTTGGATTTTGAATCCAAGTTTTGCCGCCCGTCAAGAGTCCGTCTCAGCCCGTGTCATCTTCCGGGCAAGACTTAACAGCGCGTTCACACCGGGGCGCGCGGGGGCCGCGCGCGGCCGGCGGGCCGGTCAGGGCGCGGGGCGGTACGGGAGGGGCGAGTCGCGGGTGACGACGCCGCCGAACGCTTCCGCGGCGCGGCGCACATGGGCGCGGGAGAGGCGTTCCGCGAGGTCGGAGTCGCCCGCTGCGACGGCGGCCATGATGGCCTCGTGCTCGTCGAGCGCCTCGGGGACGCGGCCGGGCAGCCGGGAGGAAGAGCCGGAGGCGAACCGGAGTTGGCCGCCGAGGTTGTCGAGGAACTGCGCGAGGCGCGCGTTGCCCGAGGCGTGCCAGATCGCCCGGTGGAAGGCCACGTCGACGGCGCTGTATCCCTCGCCGCCGTGCTCGTCGAGCAGCCGCCGCTGCTCCTCGTACAGGGGGCGCAGGGTGCCGCTGACGAACGCGGCGGCGTCCGGCGCGCCCGCGGCGTTGCGCGCGGCGATGCCGTCGAGCGCCTCGCGCAGCTCGTAGATCTCCCGCATGTCCTCGACGGCGACCTCGGGCACGAAGTAGCCGCGGTGCGGCACGGCGACGAGGAACCCGTCGCGCTCCAGACCGGCGAGCGCCGACTTGATGGGCGTGGGCGAGAGCGCGAGCCGCTCGGACAGCAGCCGCACCACGACCTTGGCCCCCGGGGCCAGTTCGCCGTCCACGAGCATCTGGCGGATCTCCTGGTACGCCCGCCCCTTGTACGTCTGCCGCTCGATCGCCATAGGACGTGATGATGGCATCCGCCCTCCCCCGTGACCAGCGCGTCCCTGCGCGCCGGCCCGCTCAGAGCGCCGCGACCCGCACACCGGCGTAGGCGACGGCGGCCACCAGGACCCAGGACGTCAGGCCAAGGACGAGGCTGCGGCCGCCCGTACGGACCAGGTTGGGGACGTGGATACCGGTGCCGAGGCCGAACAGCGCGGCGACCAGCAGCACGGACTGGAGGGTCTTCGCGTCGGCGAGCAGCCGCGCGGGCAGCAGCCCGGTGCTGGTGAGCGCGATCGCCGCGAGGAACCCCGCGACGAAGAGGGGCACCGGGGGCGGCAGCTTGCGCTCCGCCGCCGCGTCGGCCGGGGCCGCGGGGGTGTCGGCCGAGGTCGCGGGGGCGGGGGTGCCGGCCGGCGCCGGGTGGGCGGGGGCCGGTGCGGGAGCGGTACCGGCGGGGGCCGGCGCGGGCGTGGTACCGGCGACCGTACGGGCGGAGGCCGTTGCGGGCGCGGGGGCGGTACCGGCGACCGTGCGCGCCGCGGCCGTGCGCGCGGGGGCTGCCATGGCGCCTGTGCGCGCCGGGGCGGGCGCGCGGCGGCGGGCCGCGAGGCCGACCGAGGCGACCAGCGGCGCGAGCAGCACCACCCGGGTCAGCTTCACCACGACGGCCGTGGTGAGCGCGCCGGGCACCCGCTGGGCCGTGGCCACGGTCTGGCCGACGTCGTGGACGCTGGCGCCGACCCAGGAGCCGAAGTCGGCGACGTCGAGGCCGAGCGGGCCGCGCAGGGCGGGCAGGGCGACGATCGCCAGGGTCCCGCAGAGCGTGACGAGGGCGACCGCGACGCCGGTGTCGTCCTCGTCGCCGCCCGCGACCGGCTCCATCGCGGCCACGGCCGACGCGCCGCAGATGGAGAAGCCGGTGGCGACGAGCAGCCCGCGCGCGGGCGAGACCCCGAGCGCCCTGGCGAGCAGCCGCGTCCCGACGAAGGTCGCGGCGACCGTGACCGCGACCACGGCGAGGCCGCGGCCGCCGAGCCGCGCGAGCTCGGGCAGCGAGAGCTGGAGGCCGAGCAGCACCACGGCGATCCGCAGCAGCCGCTTCCCCGCGAGCCTGGTGCCCGGGTGCAGGGCGGCCGCGTGCAGCCGCAGGTTGGTGACGAGCGCGCCGAGGATCACCGCGACGATCGACGGGTTGAGTGCAGGGACCCAGTGCGCCACCGCGTAGGCGACGGCCGTGGCGCAGGCGGCGGCCGCGATGCCAGGCCCCCACGCCGGATACGGAAGGTGACGGTCAGGGGACGAGGGAGTCTTCACCCCTCCACCGTGCGCGGCGCCCGACCGGCGGAGTAGTCTGCAATTGCTTGTGGCAGCGACAAGCGCAACTTGTCACCCGCGCTGCGCGCACCACGTCAGAAGAGAGCCAGGACACGGCGGAGGGACCGGCCCCATGCTCAGCCCCCACGTGCCCGACCTGGCCGACCTCCAGATGCTCACCGCCGTCGCCAAGGCCGGCAGCCTCCGGCTCGCCGCGGCCGAACTCGGCGTCTCCCAGCAGGCGTTGTCCCAGCGCGTGCGGGCGCTTGAGGGCCGGATCGGCTTCGCGCTGCTCAGCCGCGGACCGCGCGGCTCCCATCTGACGGCGGACGGGCGGCTCGTCGAGCAGTGGGCGGCCAGGGTGCTCGACGCGGCGGCCGAACTGGACGCGGGGATCACCGCGTTGCGCTCGGACCGCGCGACCCACCTCAAGGTCGCGGCGAGCCTCACGGTCGCCGCGCACCTGCTGCCGCGCTGGCTGGTGGCGCTCCGTGACCAACAGCGGCTGAGCAGCGTCCCTGCGACCAACGTCGAGCTGGAGGCCACCAACAGCGTCGCCGTCGCCGAGTCGGTGGAGCGCGGCACGGCGGACGTCGGCTTCGTCGAGGGCCCGCGCGCGCCGCTCGGCCTGCGCTCCCGCACGGTCGCCCGCGACGAGCTGCTGCTCGTGGTCGACCCAGGACACCCGTGGGCGCGCCGCAGATCGCCGGTGGCGGCGGCGGAGCTGGCCGCGACCCCGCTCGTCACCCGCGAGGCGGGCTCGGGCACCCGCGAGGCGCTGGCCGCCGCGCTCGCCGATGCCGTGCCGGGGGCGACGCCCGCGGAGCCGGTGCTCGAACTCACCGGCACCGCGTCGGTGAAGTCCGCGATCGCCGCGGGCGCGGGGCCGGGCGCGCTGTCGTCCCTCGCCGTGGCCGACGACCTGACGCTGGGCCGGCTGCGGGCCGTCCCGGTCACCGGGGTGCGCCTCGTACGCGACCTGCGCGCGGTGTGGAGCGGCGGCGCGCAGCCGCCGCGCGGGCCGGTGCGCGACCTGATCGCGCTGGCGTCGCGCACCCGCTGACCCGCCGCCGCGGTGCGGCCGCCCGCCGCCCGCCCCCGCCTGCGGTACGGTCGCCGCCTCGACCCGCAGCGGCGCCCGCCCCCTCCCTGGGGCGCCCGATCGGAGGAGGCCCCCCACATGGCGCTCGACACGGCCGGCCAGAACGAGAACAGCGGGACCGGCGCACCCGCGGGCGGCGGCGCGCCCCCGGCGCTGCGGGCTGCGGCGCTGCGGCCCTGGAACGTCCTCGCGATCGCCCTGTCCGCCATCTCGCCCACCACGTCGGTCTTCCTGGTGTACGGCTCGGGGCTCGGCTCCGCGGGCACGGGCGTGGTGTGGGCGTTCGCCATCGGCGGGGTCATCGCCCTTGCCATGGCGCTGTGTTACGCGGAGACGGGGTCGGTGTTCCCGTCGGCGGGCGGCGCGTACACCATCGTGCGGCGGGCGCTCGGGCCGGTGTTCGGCGGTGTGACGGTGGTGCTTTTCCTGCTGCTCGGCCTGGTGTCGACGGCGTCGATCCTGGTGTCTTCCTCGACGTACCTGTCCTCGCTCGTGCCCGGCGGGCTGCCGGTGGGCTGGGTGGCGCTCGGGATGATGGCGCTGGTCACGGCGCTCTCGCTGGGGAAGATCGCGCCCGCGAGCTGGGTGGCGGGCGCGATGCTGGTGCTTGAGCTCGCGGTGGTGCTGGTGTTCACCGGCTTCGCCTTCGCGCACGCGTCGGCCGCGAACGCGCCGTTCACCGCGC
Source organism: Streptomyces sp. NPDC047002 (assembly GCF_040704505.1). Classification (NCBI taxonomy): domain Bacteria; kingdom Bacillati; phylum Actinomycetota; class Actinomycetes; order Kitasatosporales; family Streptomycetaceae; genus Streptomyces; species Streptomyces sp. NPDC047002. The sequence continues at coordinate 236,606 of NZ_JBEYWC010000002.1, read as the reverse complement.
CCGCGGTGGCCGGGCACGGCGGGCTGGTGACGGGCGTCGGGGCCGCGGGGCTGCTGGCCGCCGTGGTGCCCGCGCTGTTCGCGTTCAACGGCTACGACTGGCCGCTGTACTTCGCGGAGGAGGCGCGCGGCACCCGGCGGGCGCTGCCGCGCGCCGTGGTGGTGGCGGCGCTGGTCGCGGTGGCCGTGGAGGTGGCGGCGGTGATCGCGGCGACGTACGCCGTGCGCGACCTGGGGGCGACGGCCGCCGACGCCTCCCCGCTCTCGCTCATCGCCCACCAGGTGATGGGCCCGGCCGGCGCGACGGTCCTGCTCTCCGGGGTGGTGGTCGCGATGTTCGACACGGGCCTCGCCGCCAACCTGGGCTATGCGCGGGTCGCGTACGCCGCGGCGCGCGACGGGATGCTGCCGGGTCCCGTGAGCCGTCTCTTCGGCCGGGTCTCCCCCGGCACCCGGGTGCCGGTGGCCGCCATCGCCTTCCTTTTCGTGGGCAACGGCCTGCTGTGCGTGGTCAGTTCGCTGGAGGACCTGATCACCTTCACCGGCGTGGTGATCGTCACCGTCTATCTGCTGGTGGCCGTCTCCGCCCTGGTGAGCCGGGTGCGCGACCGGTCCCTGCCGCGCGCCTTCCGCATGCCGCTGTGGCCGCTGCCCCCGCTGCTCGCGATCGCGGGCGTCGTGGTGGCGCTCACCCGGCAGGAGCCGCGGGACCTGGAGATCGCCCTGGGAGTCGCGGCCGCCGCGCTGCTGGCGTACGCGCTGTGCCGGAACCGGCTGCCGGGGCGCGCGGGCCCGGGCGTCACTCCGTGGCGGCTCCGAGCGTGCCGGGCGCGGTCTCGGGGGCGCCCGTCGTGATGTCCAGGGTGACCGGGGTGCCCTTCTCGATGGTCCTGCTGACCGTGCACTCGCGCGCCACGGCCGTACGGATCGCCGCGGCGACCCGCTCGCGCGCCGCCTCGTCCAGGGACGAGAGGTCGACGTCGAGCGTGACGTGCAGCGCGTCGTACTCGTGGCTGCCGAGGCGGCGGTCGTTGCCCGCCGTCGCGGCGAACCTGGCGTCCTCGCCCGAGCGGCGCACCACCAGCTCCTCCACGGTGACCGCGGCGCAGCCGGCCGCCGCGACCTGGAGCAGTTCGCCCGGCGTGAAGGAGCCCTCGCCGCCGACCCGCCCGATCCGCACCCGCGCGCCGCGTGCGTTGCGCGCCGTGAACTCGTGCGTGCCCGTACGCTCGATCTCCAGCTCAGCCATGGTTCCGTCCCGCGCCCTTCCGCCCTGCACCCGACTTGGAAACAGTGGCGCCAACCCCGGGTGCGGCCCCTTTGTTCCCGGCGCGGCGCCCCACCTGCGCCGGCCGCCCCGCGCCCCGGTACCGTGCTTCTCGTCACTGCTCGCTTTGCCCCCCTTGCGGTATTTCACCGCTTCTCCCCCTTCCGGGCCACGCTCCGGAATGAACCCGGGGCGGGCGGGTGTTGGCGCTGAACCGAAGTGCGTGCATGCGGCATGCTCATGACGGGCCCCGCTGCGCGGCCTTCGTACGTCCCCGACCTGGAGCACACGCATGCCACCCGAGGCCCCCGTACCCCTCCGCAGGACCCTGACGGTCAGGGACCTGATCGTCTACGGCCTGCTGTTCATCGGCCCCACCGCGCCCATGGGCGTCTTCGGCGTGCTCGACGCCAAGAGCGGCGGCGCCACCGGCCTCGTCTTCGTCGTCGCCACCGTCGCGATGGGCTTCACCGCCTGGTCGTACGCGCGGATGTCGGCGGTCGTGCCGCGCGCGGGCTCGGTCTCCGCGTACGCGACGGCGGGCCTCGGCCGCTGGCCCGGTTTCTTCGCGGGCTGGATGGCCAGCCTCGACTACCTGTTCATCCCGGCCGTCGCCGCGCTGTTCACCGGCATCGCCTCGCACTCGCTGGTGTCCGGGATCCCCACCTGGCTGGCGACAGGCGCCGCCATTGTCGTCTTCACCGGGCTCAACCTCGCGGGCGTCGGCATCGCCGCCCGGGTCGGCATGATCATGCTGCTCATCGAGGTCGTGGTGCTGGGGATCTTCATCGTCGGCGCGATCGTCGTCCTCGTGCACGACGGCCCGAGCCGCGGCTGGCTCACGCCGCTGACCAGCACCTCGGACCTGGCGATCGGCGGCGTCCTCGGAGCGGTCTCGGTGGCCGTGCTGTCGTTCCTCGGCTTCGACGCGATCGCCAGCTTCGCCGAGGAGAACACCGGCAGCTCCCGCGAGGTCGGCAGGGCCGTGCTGTTCTGCCTGGCGCTCGCGGGGCTGCTGTTCGTCGCGCAGACGTACCTCGCCGACCTGATCGGCGACGTCACCCCCGAGCACCTGGCCGCGCACCCCGAAGAGCAGGGCACCGCCTTCTACTCGATCATCCGCGACGCGATCGGCGGCTGGCTCGGCACGACGGTCAGCGCGACCAAGGCCGTCGGCCCGGTCTTCTCCGCGCTGGTCGCGCAGGCCGCGGCGAGCCGCCTGCTGTACGGGATGGCGCGCCAGGGCCACCTGCCGTCCTGGCTGGCCCGTATCAACGCGCGCACCCGCACCCCGCTCACCGCGATCCTGCTGTCGGCGGCGGCGACGCTGGTCCTCTCCATCTGGGCCGCCAACAAGGACGACGGCCTCGACACGCTGTCCTCGATGGTGACGGTCGGCGCGCTCAGCGCGTTCCTGCTGCTGCACGCCTCGGTGGTCGGACAGTTCGTGGTGCGCAGGGAGACCCGCGCCGCGTCGCCCGGCCTGCGGACCGCCGCCGTCGTGGTCCCCGTCCTCGGCGTGGCGATCATCATCGCGCTGCTGGTCACGGCGAGCCATCTGGCGCTCGTGGTCGCCGCGGTCTGGCTGGCGATCGGCATCGTCGTCGCGATCGCCCGCTACGCCACGGGCCACCGCGGCGACCCCGGCACACCCGCCACACCCCCCGAGGAGGCCTCGGGCGCCCACCTCCTCTGACGGGCCCCGCGCCCGCCCGGCGCCCCCGCGCCGGCGGTGGTGCCGGTGCGGGGGCGTCGCGGTGCTGGTGGGTGCCGGGGGTCAGTGGAAGGAGTGGTGGGGCTTGGGGAGGCGGACGTGGGTGGGGGCGTCGTGCCAGGGGCGGGGATTCGCAGAGAGCGGGGCGAGGGCCTTGGCGCCGCCCACGACCGGGAGGGTGATGCCGCTCGACGCGAGGTCGACGGTGACGGAGGCGCTGGTGGCGCGGTCGCCCTGGACGTCGCCGTCCGTGCCGATCAGGACGACGGCGAGCCGGTGCCCGGCCTTGAAGCGGTAGTCCGTGGGGAGCGTGTCCCAGCCGACCCGGTAGTACGTGCCGGGGGTGAGCGCGCTCGGGTGGCTCAGCGAGTCGCGGTTCTGGGCGTCGACGTAGCCGCGTGCGACGACGTTCACGTCCGAGGTGGCGGTGTCCGTGGCGACCTTCAGGTAGCAGGCGTCGTCGACCGACGTGCTCGCGCCGTGGCAGTCCTCGGTGGTCAGCGTCTTCACGCCCTCGCCGCCGCCGAGGTAGTTCACCCGGGTGTCGGTGCCGTAGTCCACCAGGAGCGCGCCCAGGTTCGCCGTCGGCTTGTCGAGCTTGACCCGCAGGTCCGCGCGCGGGGTGCCGGAGACGCGCACGTCGCGGGTGAGCGGCGCCGTGGCGTAGGCGAGGCGGTACGGCTGCGCCGCGGCCGGGTCGGCGACCGCTGCGGACTCGGACTTCTCCGTGTCGGTGTACGCGGCGGTCCCCGTGGACGCCGTCAGGCCGAGCGAGCCGTCGCCGCCCGGCTTCAGCGTGACGGGCCGCGCCGCGGGCGCGGGCCAGTCGGACTGGGTGGTCCACTGGTCGGGACCGGTCTCCAGGTCGACGCGTGGCTGCTTCATGATGTCGTTGGGCACCTGCCACAGCCAGTGGTCGAACCACTGGTGCAGGGTGTCGACCCACGCGTCGCGCCGGTAGTCGAACGGGTCGACGTGCCCGTACTGCGAGAGCCACACCTTGCGCGGCACGCCCTGCTTCGCCAGCGCCGACCACCAGGTGGAGAACTGGTTGGGCTTGACGTTCAGGTCGTTGAGCCCCTGGGAGGCGAAGACCGCGGCGTGCACCTTGCGCACGTCGGCGACCGTGCCAGCGCGGTAGTCGCGCTCCTTCCAGAAGTCGTTGTAGTCGCCCGTCGCGTCGTCCTGGCCCGCGGCCAACTGCTGCCGTACGGCGGCGCACTTGGCGGGCGGGTCGCTGTCGACCGTGGCGGCGAGGCCGTCCTCCTCGCCGGGCGAGAAGAGGGTGCCGTTCATGCGGCTGTAGTCGTACCAGGAGCTGATGGCCGAGATCGGCACGATCGTCTCAAGGCCCTTGACGCCGGTCGCCGCGACCGCGTTGGCGAGCGTGCCGTCGTACGACTTGCCGATCATGCCCGTGCGGCCGTTGGTCCAGTCGGCGGCGACCTGGTGCCCCTGCGCGTCGAACGCCTTGGCCCTGCCGTTCAGCCAGTCCACGACCGCCTTGCCGCCGAGCACGTCGGAGGCGCCGCCCGAGGTGGGGCAGCCCTGGGACTTGGTGGTGCCGTCCATGTCGACTTCGAGGACCGCGTAGCCGCGGGGCACGAAGTAGTTGTCGTAGTAGAGGGGGAACTTCGCCGGGTCGCCCTGCGCGTCGTACGTCTTGTGCTCGGACTCGTTGCCCCGGCCGAGGTTGTCGTAGTACGGGCTCTCGTCCATGATCACGGGGACCTTGAAGCGGGGGCCGCTCTCCCGGGGGCGGATGATGTCCACCCGGATCAGGTCCTTCTTGCCGTCGCCGTCCGAGTCGACGCCCGACTGGACGTTCACGTACTCGCGGATGGCGTCCTGGTAGGAGAAGACGGGCTGCGTCCCGTCGCCCGTGACCCTGAGGGAAGGTTTCTGCGCCGCATGGGCGGCGGGCATGCCCGCCGCGGCGAGCGCGGCCGTGAGGGCGAGGGCCGCGAGACCTCTTCGCCGGGATGAGTTCCGCACGCACTACCTCCTGGAGTTGGCGCGCGCACTCTCCCGCGAACACCCCTGTCCCCACAAGGCACATTCGCGCCAGCTGCGGGGTGGGGTGCCGTGCCTCGGGGCGCCGGGGGCGGTCGGGCCGCGGGGCTGTCCGGGAAGGCCGGGCTCGTCAGCGGGGGGCGGGGACGGCGGTGGGGTGTTCGCGGGCGGGGGGTGTGGGCTCTGCGGGGGGTGTGGGGGCGGGGAGCGTGAGGGGGGTGGGGGGCTCTGGGGGGTTGGGGGGCGGCGGGGTGGGGTGGTCTCTGGGGGTGGCGAGGCCGAGTCTGAGGTGGACGATGCGGGCGAACTCGGCGATCGTGCCGTTGCTGCGCAGGAGTTCCATGGGCGGGATGTCGAGTTCGTAGCGCTGGTTGAGGGAGACCAGGACCTGCGCCGCCATCAGGGAGTCCATGCCGTACGAGTCGAGCCTGCGGTGCGGGTCGAGGGCGTCGTGCTCCATGTGGAGGGTGTCGGCGAGCAGGCGGGTCAGCTGGTCGACGAGGTAGGCGAGCGCGGACTCCTCGTCCATGCGGGCGAGCATGCGCAGGAGTTCCTCGCGGCTCGCCTCGCCGTCCCTGGCCTGGGGCGGGACCAGGTCGCGCAGGCGCGGTGCGCGCAGCAGCGGGAGGAGGGTGGCGGCGCGGGACCAGTCGGTGCGCGCGACGCCGACCACGCCGGTGGTGTCGGGCCGGTCGGCGCCGAGGAGCAGGGCGCCGTGGCGCAGGGCCGTGTCCGGCGGCAGGGACTCGATGCCGAGGCCGCCGAGCCCTTCGAGCAGGCCGTTGCGTGCGGCGTAGCCGACCTGGTCGATGGCGCCCCAGGCGAGGGTGAGCGCGGGTTCGCCGCGCCGCCTGCGCTGCCTCGCCAGGCCCTCCAGGTAGAGGTTGCCCGCGGTGTACGCGGCCTGGGTGAGGTTGCCGACCATGGCGGTCGTGGACGAGTAGCAGACGAAGAAGTCGAGCGCGCCGCCCCGGGTGAGCGTGTCGAGCACCTGGGCCCCGGCGATCTTGGGCCGCAGGACCGCGGCGAGCCGCTCGGCCGTGAGGTCGGCGAGCGGGGCGTCGTCGAGGACCATCGCCGCGTGCACCACGCCCCGCAGCGGGTGCCCGCTCGCCTCGATGTCGGCGAGCACCTCGCGCATCCGGTCCGCGTCGGCGGCGTCGGCCGCGTACACCGTGGCCCGTACGCCCTCGGCGGCGAGCGCGTCCCGTACGGCGGCCGCCTCGGGGCCCCGGTCGCCGCTGCGCGCGACGAGCGCGAGGCGGCGGGCGCCGCGGGCGGCGAGGGCGCGCGCGGTGGCGGCGCCGAAGCCGCTGGTGCCGCCCGTGACCAGGTAGGTCGCCGCGGGGTCGAGGCGCGGGGCGCGCGGCAGCGGCTCGTACACGCCGGGCTCGTCCAGCGGGTCGAAGGCGATGACGACCTTGCCGAGGTGGCGGGAGTGCCGCATCAGCAGGAACGCGTCGGCGACCCGGGCCGCGGGGAAGACGGTGTGCGGCAGCGGGTGGTATGCGCCGCCCGCGCCGAGGGTGGCGCCGACGTCCGTGAGGAGTTCGCCGAGCAGGCGGGGGTCGCGCAGCACGGTCGTCAGGTCGACGCCGTGGAAGGAGAGGTGCGAGCCGAAGGGGCGCAGCGGCAGCGTCCGGTCCTCGTAGAAGTCCCGCTTGCCGAGTTCGATGAACCGGCCGCCGGACCGCAGGACTTCGAGGCCGCGGGCGAGGGCCTGGCCGGACAGCGAGTTGAGCACGATGTCGACGCCCCGGCCCTCGGTGAGCTCCATGACCCGCACGGTGAAGTCGAGGGAGCGCGAGTCGAGCACGTGCTCGACGCCGAGCGCCCGCAGCAGGTCGCGCTTGGGCTCGCTGCCCGCCGTGGCGATGACGGTGACTCCGTGGGCCCGCGCGTACTGGAGGGCGGCGAGCCCGACCCCGCCGGCGGCGCCGTGCACGAGGATGGTCTCGCCCGCCCGCATCCGCGCGGTGTGGAGCAGGCTGTGGTGGACGGTGCAGAACGCCACGGGCACGCTGGTCGCCTCGGCGAAAGTGACGCCTTCGGGGATGGGCCACATGGTGTCGGCGGGCGTGACGACGCGGGAGGCGAGGGCGCCGGTGAGCAGCCCGACGACCCGGTCGCCGGGCGCGTAGCCCGCCACGCCGGGGCCGCAGGCGGTGACGACGCCCGCGCATTCCAGCCCGAGGTTCTCCTCGCGCGGGCTGCCGGCCAGGGCCTCGGTGGGCAGCAGGCCCACGGTCTGCATGATGTCGCGGTAGTTGAGCGCGGCGGCCCGCACGTCGACCGCGATCTGCCCGGGCCCCGGGGCGGGTTCGGGGATCTCACGCCAGGCGAGGGTGTACGAGAGGCCGGGGTTGTGCACCCGCAGCGCCCGCGGCGGCGCGGCGCCCGGCACCGGCACGGCGGCCGGGAGCGCGCGCTCCCTGGGGACGAAGCGGTCGTGCGCGGTGAGCACGATCTCGTCCTCGCCGCCCTGGTCGCATACGGCCTCGCGGTCGAGGAGTTCGCGCACGAGGCGGTCGGCGTCGGCGGCCGGGTCTGCGCCACGGTGCAGGCTGACGCGGCGGCAGCGCAGGTCGGGCTGCTCGTTGGCGAGGCAGCGCGCCACGCCCCACGCGGCGGCGTCGGCGGGGTGGGTGACCGGGCCCGGGGTGGCCTCGGCACCGTGCGGCCTGGTGACGAGCCACAGCGTGACGTCCTTCGGCGCGCCGAGGTCCCGGTGGGCCGCGGCAGCGGCCCGCAGCACCTGGGCGGCGCGGGTGGCCAGGTCGACGGCCTCGGCGCCGTCGGCGGGCGGGGGCCCGCCGAGCACGAGCACGACGTCCCGCTCCCCCGGCCCCGCGGCGTCCAGCACACGCCGCCACGCAGCGGGGTCGTCCCCCGCGTCCGCGCACGCGGCGTGCACGGCACCGTGCCGTACCAGCGCCGCGGCGAGCGCCGCCGGCAGCGGGTCGTCCGCCGCGTCGCCGTGGACGAGGAACGCGACCGCCGGGGTGGGCGGTTGGGACGCGGGCGCCATCAGCGCGGGCGCGGACGGCGCGGACGGCGCGGGCGCCGTGGCCTCGGAGGCGGGCACCGGCGTGGGCGCGGCGGCCACGGGGACAGGCGCCCGCAGCGCGGGCGCGGGCGTCGGGGCGGTGGGGGTGGCTGCGAGGAAGACGGAGGCCTGGTGGTGGGCGGGGGGTGCGGTGTCGCCCGTCTGTGCGCAGGTGGGGAAGCCGCACCGCTTCAGCAGGGCGGGCCACTGCGCGCGCGGCAGGAGGGGTGAGTCGGGGCGCAGGGCGGTGTCGGTCCTGCGGTGGAAGCTGGCGAGGGCGCCGAAGACGGGCAGCAGTACCTCCGCGTCGTGGCACTCGAAGCCGAGGAGGTGGCCGCCGGGCGCGAGCAGCGAGGCGACGCGGCGCAGCGCCGCTTCCAGGTCGCGCGCGGTGTGCAGCGCGTTGGCCGCGACGACGAGGTCGTAGCCCTGGGCGGTCAGGCCCTGTTCGCCCGGGTCGCGGTCGAGGTCGAAGGTGCCGTAGTCGACGAAGTCGTACGCGCCGAACCTGCCGCGCGCCCGGGTGAGGAACGCCGGGGAGACGTCCGTGTAGTGGTAGCGGGTGCGGTCGGCGGGCAGCAGCGGCAGCAGGGCGGCGGCGGTGCCGCCGGTGCCCGCGCCGACCTCCAGGACGCGCAGCGCCCGGTCGGCCGGCCAGTGCGCGAGGAGTTCGCGCAGCAGGGCCTGGGCGACGCGGTTGTGGAAGCGGGAGAGCGGCGCGGTGTCGTAGTACTGCTCCAGGAGGTGGGCTGCGGGCTCTGCGGTGAGCAGGTCGAGCGCCTCCTCGCGGCCCGTCAGCACGGCCCCCAGGTGGCGGGTGAGATGGGCCGTCAGCGCGATCCTGCCGATGTCGCCCGGGGCCTTGGCGAGCGCGTCGCGCACCGTGGCGCCGTCGTCGGGCCCCTGTTCCGTCAGGCGCAGCCGCCCGCCCGGCACCTCCTCCGCCGCGCCGGCGCGCAGCAGCAGCGGTACGAGGAGCGCGAGCAGCGGCCGGTGCCGCTCGCGCACGCCGTGGGCGACGAGGTCGTCGGCGGTGAAGGCGGCGGCGGGGTCGGGCAGCAGCCGGGCGAGCGCGGCGGCGGTGGCGCGGGCCGTGAGCCTCGCGTAGGCGGGCGCGGCGTCCGGGTAGCGGGCGAGGCGCCAGTCGGCGCGTACGGCGTCGAGCCGGGGCGCGGCGGCGCGGACCGCGGCTGCGGGAGCGGGCAGCGGGGAGGGCGCGCAGGGCAGGCCGGCGTGGGGCGCGGCGCGCACCACGGTGTGGTGGCGGGTGACGGGCGTGGCGCGGGCCATGGGGAACAGCCGCAGCCTGCACTCGGTGAGGCGCGCGGTGACGGTGCCGTCGTCGTCGGCGAGGGTGATGTCCCAGCAGACCTCGCTCTCCGTCGAGCCGCGCTCCTCCACCCACACGACGCCGGTGGGCGAGGGCGTGGACCACACCCGTACGGAGCCGATCGAGGCGGGCAGGTACGCGCCGCGCTCCCGCAGCCGGTCGTACAGGAGGGCGACGCCCGCCTGGAGGGCGCCGTCGAGCAGCGCGGGGTGGACGGTGTACGGGGCGCCGGGTGCGCCGTGGCGGTACGCGGCGACCGCGGTGCCCTCGCCGATGCGGATCTCGTCGAGGAGGCGGAAGGCGGGGCCGTAGACGAGGCCGACGCCCGCGCAGGTGGCGTAGTGCTCGTCGCCGCCGACCCGGGTGGTGCAGCGGGCGCGCAGCGCGCCGGGGTCGAGCGGGGCGGGCCGCGGGTGCAGCAGCGGGCGGACCCGCGCCCTGGCGTGGATGCGGGGCTCGGGGCCGTGCTCGTCGGTGCTTGCGAGGGTGGCGAGGGTGGTGTCGGGGTCGAGGCCGGTGCGCAGCCGCACGGCGGTGGCGTCGGCCCAGGGCACGACGAGGCCGGCGCTCACGTCGAGGTGCGCCAGCTCGACGGGGCAGCCGTGGACGGCGCGGCCCGCGGCGAGCAGCGCCTCCGCGTAGCCGGTCGCGGGCATCACGACGGAGCCGCCGAGCCGGTGGTCGGCGAGCCACGGGACGAGGACGGGCTCGACGGCGCCCTCCCAGCTCGGCACGGTGGTGGGCATCCGCTCGCCGAGCAGCGGGTGCGCGGGGACGCCGTCGCCGCTGGAGTTGGCCCACGAGGCGGGGGTGCCGCACCAGTGCCGCTCGCGCTGCCACGGGTAGGCGGGCAGGTCGGCGACGCGGCCGGGGGCCGGGAAGAGGGCGGCGGGGTCCGCCGCGGCCCCGGCGGCGAGCGCCCCGGCAGCGGCGGCGGCGAGCACGCCGGGGCCGTGCGCGCCGCGCCTGAGGGTGGACAGGACGGCGGTGCGGGCGGCGCGGCCCGCGGTGGCGCGCCTGAGGTAGCCGCGCAGCACCGGGTGCGGGCCGATCTCCAGCAGTACGCCCGCGCCGTCGTGCAGGGCGCGGCGCACCGCGTCGGCGAAGAGGACGGGGCGGCGCACGTTGTGCCACCAGTACGCGGCGTCCAGGTCGGTGCCGCGGGCGCGGGCGCCGGTGACGGTGGAGTAGAACGGCACCTGGACGGGGCCGGGCGCGAGCCCGGCGAGCGCGGCGCGCAGCGGCTCCTCGACGGGGTCCATGCGGCTGCTGTGGAAGGCGTGGTCGAGGCCCAGGTCGCGGAAGAACACGCCCTGCGCGGTGAGCCGTTCGCCGAGTTCCGCGAGGGCGTCCGCGTCGCCCGCGAGCGTCACGTCCTGTGCGCTGTTGACGCCCGCGACCTCCAGCAGGCCGCCGTACGGCGCGAGTTCGTCGGCGGCGCGCTCGGGGCTCAGGGCCGCGGCGGCCATCCTGCCGGTGCCCGCGGTGGCCGCCTGGGCGAGGCTGCGCGCGGCGACGACGCGGGCGGCGTCCGCGAGGGTGAGCGCGCCGCACACGTGGGCGGCGGCCGCCTCGCCGACGCTGTGCCCGACGACCATGGCGGGCGCGATGCCCCGGGCGCGCAGCGAGGCGGCGATGCCCGTCTGCACGGCGAACAGCAGCGGCTGGGCGACCTCGGTCGCGTCGAGCCGCCAGTCGCCGGGCGGCGAGGCGAGGACCTCGGCGACCGACCAGCCGAGCGCGGGCGCGAGGGCGCCGTCCACCTCCTCGATCGCACGCCCGAACTCCCGGTCGGTGGCGAGGAGTCCGGCGCCCATGCCGGCCCACTGGGAGCCGTTGCCCGCGAACACGAACGCGGTCCTGCCGCTGTGCGCCGCGGGCGCGACGGCGCCGGGGGCCGCCTCGGCCGCGGGGCCGGTCGCCCCGCCGGCGGCCGCGTCTGCCGCACCCGGCTCCCCCGCGAGCTCCCGCAGCCCCCGTGCCGTGGCGGCGGGCGTCGTGGCCCAGACGACGGCGCGGTGCTCGTGGCGGCCGCGGCGCAGGAAGGAGGTGTGCGCGAGGTCGTAGAGCTCGCCGGGTTCCGCGCTCTCGAGCCGGGAAGCGGTCGCGCGGGCCGCAGCGGACAGCGCCGTCGCGGTGCGCGCCGACACGAGCAGCGGCACCGGGCCGCGCGGCGGCGCGGTCCTGGCGGGCGCGGGCGGCGCGTCGGCGACGACGGCGTGGGCGTTGGCGCCGCCGAAGCCGAAGGAGTTGACGCCGACGACGGCGCGCGCGCCCGGCTCGGCGGGCTCCACGGGCGCGGCGCGCCCCGCGAGCCTCAGGCCGAGCCCCTCGAAGTCGATGTCGGGGTGCGGCGGGTCGTCGTGCGGGGCGGGCGGCACCATCCGGTGCCTGAGCACCAGCAGCGCCTTGAAGAGTCCCGCCATGCCGGAAGCGGGCTCCAGATGGCCCAGGTTGGTCTTGACGGAGCCGAGGGGCAGGGGGTCGCCGATGCGGCGCACGCCGAGGGCGCGGCCGATGGCGAGCGCCTCGACCGGGTCGCCGACGGGGGTGCCGGTGCCGTGCGCCTCGAAGTAGACCAGCTCGTCGGGGCCGATCCCTGCGCGCTGGTAGACCTCGCGCAGCAGCCGCTCCTGCGCCTCGGGGTTCGGCAGGGCGAGGCCCATGGTCCTGCCGTCGCTGTTGGCGCCGGTCGCGGCGATCAGGCCGTGCACCCGGTCGCCGTCGGCGAGGGCGTCGCTCAGCCGCTTCAGCAGCACCACGCCGCCGCCCTCGGCCCGTACGAAGCCGTCGGCGTGCGCGGAGAACGACGCGCACCTGCCGCGCCGCGACAGCATCGAGGCCTGCGAGAAGCCCACGTAGTGGAACGGGCTCAGCAGCACGTTGACGCCGCCGCACACGGCGGTGCGCGCGGTGCCGTCCGCGAGGGTACGGCAGGCCCGGTCGAGGGCGACGAGCGACGACGAGCAGGCCGTGTCGACGGCCATGCTGGGGCCGCGCAGGTCGAAGGCGTGGGAGAGCCGGTTCGCGGCGATCGACGAGGCGGCGCCCGACATCGTGTACGGGCCGACGGTGCGCAGCGAGGACATCTGGAGCGCGCCGTAGGAGGCGTCGGAGATGCCGACGAAGACGGCGGTGTCGGACCCGGCGAGGTCCGCGGGGTCTACGGCCGCGTCGTCCAGTGCCTCGGCGGTCATCTCCAGCAGCAGCCGGTGCTGCGGGTCCATGTGGGCGGCCTCCTTCGGCGAGATGCCGAAGTAGGCGGCGTCGAAGCCCGCCACGTCGTCGAGGAAGCCGCCGGCCGCGGTGTACGACTTGCCGCGGCGCGGCATGGCCTGGTCGGTGAAGAGCCGCGGGTCGTAGCGGTCTTCCGGCACCTCGCCGACCAGGTCGGCGCCGCGCAGCAGGGCGTCCCAGAGCCCGTCGAGGGTCCGGATGCCGCCGGGGAGCCGGCAGGCGGCCCCCACCACCGCGACCGGCTCGGCCTCGTCCTGACGCATACCGGGACCCCTCTCGTGTCGCCCGCCGGGACCGGCCCGAGCCGCCCCGTGCCTCGGCAGCGACGCACACTGCCACGCGGAGGCCCGCGGGTCCCCGTCGCCGTACACCCGGTTGGCGGTACGGCGGCGAAGTGCACCCTTCGCGGTGACCGGGCGCCCGGCGTCCGCCTTCACCCGTACGGGTCGATCCGGCGGGCCTGGCCCGTGCGGCGGCCAGCGGCCGGGGCGCGCGCGGGCCGCGCGGTCGCCGCGGCGCGCGGCCGCGGTGTGGTGTCCTCGGCTCGCGCCCCGGCACGCGGCCCCCTTTGCCGGGGCGCTCCCCCGCCCTCCGATCCCAGGAGTCCGCCATGGCCGTACTGTTCACCGGCGCGACCGGCTTCCTCGGCAGCCGCGTCCTGCGCGAGCTGCTCGCCGGGCCCCGACCCGCAGAATCGCGGACCACCGGGCCCGCGCCGGAGGACGACAGTCCCGTGACCGTGCTGGGCCGGGGCGCCGAGCCCGCGCTGCGGGCCCGCGTGGAGGCGCTGCTCGACGGGCTCGACGAGGAGGCGGGGGCCGCGACGCCGCGGGAGCGGCTGCGGTACGCGTCGGCGGACCTGACCGCCCCGGGCCTCGGCCTCGACGGGGCGCGGCGCGCCGCGCTCGCCGAGGGGTGCACCGCCGTGTGGCACTGCGCCGCGCACCTCGCGCTGCACGACGACCCGGTGCCGCTGTTCCGGGCGAACGTCCTCGGCACGCGGCGCGTGCTCGACCTGGCGGCCCTGGCTCCCGGCGCCCGGTTCGTGCACCTGAGCACCGCCTATGTGGCGGGCGGCCGCGCCGAGGGCCATGTGCGCGAGAACGACCTCACCGACCGGCACGGGTTCCTGACGCCGTACGAGGAGAGCAAGTACACGGCGGAGCGCGCGGTGCACGCGTGGAGCGCCCGCACCGGCGGGCGCGCCGTGATCCTGCGGCCCTCGCTGCTGGTGTCGGACCGGCAGGTGCGCGGGGCCGGGCGGCAGCGCCAGCCCCTGGCCGTGCTCGCGCTGCTGATCCACGAGGCGCTGCGGCGCAGGGCCGCGGAGGATCCGGCGCTCGCGGCGCTGCTCGACGGCGGCAGCGCCGACGGCAGCGGGCTGCGGGTGCGGGTGCGCGCGGCGGGCGGGGGCGCGCTCAACCTGGTGCCGGTCGACTACGCGGCGCGGGCCGCGGTCCTCGCGGCGGCGGCCTGGCCCGGCCGGGGGCCCGGGGTGCGCACGGTCCACCTGACGCATCCGCGCAACACGCCGCTGGCGGCGGCGGCCGAGGTGCTGGGGCTGCTGTACCCGGGGCTCACCGTCGAGCTGGTGGACGAGGTGCGCGACCCGGATCCTTACGAGGCGCTGTTCGCGCACCACTTGGCGTCGCTGCTGGTGTTCACCGCGCAGCGCAGGACGTACGACAGGACGCACCTGCTGCACGACGCGCCCGGCCTGCCGGAGCCCGCGCCCGTCGACGCGGCCTATCTGGCGGGGGCCATGGGCGGTGCACTCGAACCGCCCGTCGCGGCCTGAGCCGCCGCGGCGGTGAGCAGCCGCGCCTCGGCCGTCCAGGCGGCGGCGAGCGCCTCGGCCTCGGCGCGCGGCCCCGCGACGGTGAATCCGACGCCTGCCGTGCCCTGCGCGGTGGCGAGGACGGCGGAGAACCGGTGGGCCGCGGGCAGGAAGTTGAGCGGCAGCACCCGCAGGACGCGGCGGCCCGCCACGCTCAGCGCGTCCGCGGGGCCGCGCACGTTGCTCGCGAGCAGGTCGGCGCGGCCCGCGCCGAAGTACCGCTCGACGAAGAGGCCGCCGGCCGCGGCGGGCAGCGCGCGGTAGACGGCACCCACGAGGGGGTGGCCGAGCGCGCGCACGCCGCGGCGGGTCCGCGCGGCGACCAGGGCGAGTCGGCGCGCCGGGTCGGGCTCGGTGACGGGCAGGTCGAGCCTGAGCGGGATGTGCCGGTTGTGCAGCACGGCGGCGTCGGCGGCGCCCCGCAGGTTCACCGGGACGAGGGCACGCACCGCGCGGCCCGCGGCGCCCGGCAGGGGGCGGGCGCGCAGCGCCCCCGCGAGGGCGGCGAGGTACACGTCGTTGACGCTCGCGCCGTGCGCGCGTCCCGCGTCCCGCAGCGCGTCGAGCGGCACGGCGGCGCAGGCGTACGAGAGGGCGGTGGGGGCGGGCGGCGCCCCCGGCAGGCCGCGGCCGAGCAGCGGCCGCGCGCACAGCCAGGCGGCCCGCAGCGGATCGGCGAGCGCGGCGCCGCGTTGCGCGGCGCGGGGCGCGGCGGCGGTGGCGCGGGCCGGGACGCCGGCCCAGGCGGCGAGCGCGCCGGCGACGCCCGCGCCGTCGAGCAGCCGGTGGTCGGCGCGCCACGCCAGCGCGAAGGTGCCGCCCGGCAGCCCGGTGACCTGGGCGCAGGTCCAGCGGCGCGGCCCGAGCGCCCGCCCCACCAGGTCGGCTGCGACATCCGGCAGGCCGCGCCCTGCCGCGTCGGCGGGCTCCTCGACGCATCCGAGGGGGTCGCCGGTGCCGAGCAGCGCGGCCACGGGCAGGAGCGAGGCGGCCACATCGGCGCGGGACGGCGGGGGCCCCGCGAGTTCGAGCACCGCGCCGATACCGAGGCCGGTGCCCGGGTGTGCGGCCCCGTACGCGTCGAGCGCGGCGTCGGGAAACCCCGGCGTGCCTGCCATGTCGTGCCTCCCCGTCTCTTCGTCCCGCGTCCCGCGTCCTTCGTCCCGCACCCTGCGACCCTGCGTCCCGCACCCTGCGTCCTGCGTCCCGCGTCCCGCGTTCGGACGCCGCGCGGGGCGCGCCGTGCGCCGGGCCGGCCGCCGGGTCAACGCGCGCCGCGCGGGCCGGGTTACGGGAGCGGCGTGGCGGCCCGCGGCAGCGGGACCGGCGACGGGCCGCCCCGTACGGGCGGGCGCCACCGGCAGGCCGGGCCCCCGCCTTCAGAACTGCCGACAGGTCTGCCGGTCAGCGGTTCTGACGGGGCTTCACGACAACGGGTGCACCTGCGTGACCGAGCGGGTGAACCTGCCGTTCGGGCGGCCTGCCCAGGGCGGCCGGGCCCCCATCATCGGAGGGCATCGTCGGACCCGGCCCGCGCGCCGCGCGGCCTGAACTGGGAGAAGAACGTGATGCCAGCGAACGGGCGCACCCGCGCCCTCGTCCACACCACGGCCCTGGGGCTGCTCGCGGCCTCGGCCGCAGCGGTGGCCCTGCTCGGCCAGCAGCCGCCCGCGCGGGCCGCCGCCGAGGCGCCCGTCGTGCCGGTGCCGCTCACCTGCAAGGGCAAGGCGACCGTGGAGCCCGCCGACGCCGCGCGCGTCCTCGAACGCGACCAGAGCGGCACGGCGGACTACCGGGCCACCGTCACCGGCGACTGCACGGGCTCGGCCGTGGTCTCCCGCGTCGACGTCACCCTCCAGGGGACCGCGGACGGCACCTGCGCCGGCGCCCTCGGCACGGGCACGGGCACCGCGCAGTGGATCGGCCCCACCGGCGAGCAGGTCGGCACCAGCTCGGCGACGGGCAGGCTCCGCTTCACCAACGACGCCGAAGGCAACGTGGCGTTCGCCGCGGAGGACGTGCAGATCACCAAGGGCCTGTTCGCGGGCTCTGTGGGCGTGCAGATCACCGTGGACGACCCGGGCATCGGCAAGGACTGCTGGACGGCGGGCCGGCTCGCGGGCGGCACGGGCAACGGCTCAGCGCGGCTGACGTTCGGCTGACGCGCCCTCGGCGGGGGCCGGGAGCCGCACCGCGGGCGCCGCTCCCGGCTTCCCCTGCGCGCCGCGCCCCGACCCCGGCCACCACCAGTTGGCCGCGCCGAGCAGCCGCATCACGGCGGGCAGGAGCACGGCCCGTACGAGGACCGCGTCGATCAGCACGGCGAGGAACACGCCGACGCAGATCTCCTTCACCATCACGACGCCGCTGGTGGCGAAGCAGGCGGTGACGAGCAGCACGGCGGCCGCCGCGGCGGTGACGACCCGGCCCGAGCGCTCCAGGCCCACGGCCACCGACTCCCGGTCGTCCCCGAGCAGCCGGTACTGCTCGCGGATGCGCAGCAGCAGGAACAGCTCGTAGTCCATGGACACGGCGATGAGCAGGAACAGCATCACGACGGGCGCCAGGGCGTCCACGTAGCCGGTGGGCTCGGCGCCCAGCAGGCGGCTCGCGTGGCCGTCCTGGAAGATCCAGGTCAGGGCGCCGAAGGAGGCGCAGATGGAGAGCGCGTTCATGGCGAGCGCCTTGAGCGGCAGCACCAGCGAGCGCAGCGCGGCCGTCAGCAGCAGCAGGGTGGTGGCCGCCATGAAGGCGAGCACCCCGGGCAGCAGCCGGAAGAACGTGTCCATGGTGTCGACGGCGAGGGCCGATGCGCCGCCGACGAGGACGCCGCGCCCGCCGGGCACGGGCAGCGCGCGCACGGACCGTACGAGGCGCTTGGCCGAGTCGCTCTCCACGCCCTCGCTCTGCCCGACGTAGACGACGGCCCTGGTGTCCTCGGTGCCGGCGACCAGCACGCCGCGCGCGCCGGGCAGTTCTGACAGTCCGCGGGTCCACGCCAGCAGGTCGGCGCGGCCTGCTCCCGTGTCGACGGGGCGGTCGAAGGTGGCGATGGCCTGGAGGGTGCCGAGGCCGGAGACGGCGAAGTCGCGCCGCATGTCGTCGGCGGCGACCCGCGCGGGCGCGCCAGGGGGCAGCATCCGCTGGTCGGGGAAGCCGATGACGGTGTGCAGGAACGGCACGGCGAGCGCGAGCAGCAGCGCGGAGACGGCGAGGACATAGGCGACGGGCCGCTCCATGACGGTGCGCGCCACCCGCCCCCACAGCACGCCGTCGCCGCCGGTGTTCCTGCGCCGCAGCCACGCAGGGGAGAGCGCGTCGACCCGGGTGCCGAGCAGGGAGAGCAGGGCGGGCAGCACGGTCACCGTGACCAGCGCGCCCACCAGCAGCCCGACGGCGGCGCCGATGCCGAGGGCGCGCACGAAGCCGAGCGGGAAGAAGGCGAGGCCCACGGCGATGAAGGTCATGACGACGCCGGAGAGCGCGACCGTGCGCCCGGCCGTGTCGACGGTGACGGCGACCGCCTTTGCCGGGGTGCGCCCGGCGCGCAGCTCCTCGCGGAACCTGCTGACGATGAGCAGCCCCGCGTCGACGCCGGCGGCGAGCCCGATGGCGACGACCAGATTCACCGTCACGTAGGGCACTTCGACGAAGCCGGCGACCGCGCGCAGCGCGGCGAGGGCCGCGCCGGTCGCCAGCACGCCGGTCACCACGGGCAGCAGCGCGGCGACGACCCCGCGGAAGACGAAGACCATCAGCAGGATCATCAGCGGCAGGGCGAGCACCTCGGTGCGCACCAGGTCGTGCTGGGAGCGTTGGACGATCTCCGAGATGACGGCGCTCGGCCCGGTCCAGGAGACCGTGAGGCCCCGCGGGTGCAGCGCGTCGCGCAGGGCGAGATAGCTGCGGGTGCGGCCGGTCTCGCCGTCGCCGCGCAGCAGGACCGGCACGACGGTGGCGTGCTGGTCGAGGGAGACGAGCAGCGGGTCCGAGGTGGCCCAGGCGGTGGTGGCGCGGTCGACGGTGCCGGGGGGCGCGTGGCGCAGGGCGTCGTCGACCGCGGCGCGGAAGCGCGGGTCGGCCGCGGTCAGCCGGGTGCTGCGGAAGGTGGCGAGGACGTCGGCGCCGCCCTCACCCACCTCGGTCCTGATCGCGTCGGCCGCGCGGCTCGCCTCGGCCGCCGGTGCCATGAAGCCGCCGTAGCTGAGCCGCGCGGGCAGGCCCGCGCAGGCCCAGCAGGAGACGAGGAGGACGGCGAGCGCGCCGGCGAGCACCCAGCCCCTGCGCGCCGCGTCGAAACGTCCAAGCCGGTCGAACACGCCGCTCTCCTCCGCTCCGTGCGCCCGCCCCCGTGGCGGGAGCGGACCGCGGAACGCCCAACGAAGGCGGGGCCGGTACGTCACCGGCGCGTCAGCACGGCGTACGGGCAGGGCCGGGCGTCACTGCGGCGTGTTGACGCGGCGCGGCACCCGGCCGGCGCGGCGGAGCGTCCGGCGCGTCAGCCCCGCGCCGACCTCGGGGAACGCGGCCCCGACGCACCCTTGCGAGCGGCGCAATGGTATGACTATTGTCCGCGAGGCGGTCGCTCTTGCGGAAGTCTCGCAAGAGAGGCCCCGAAGGCACCGGCGCCGGAGAGGGGATGGCATGCCACGGTCCGAGGCGGCTCAGGCCCGGGGCGGCGGCCCCCTCTCCCGCGAGGCGGTCTTCTCCACCTATCTGCCCGCGTTCGTGCTCTCGCTCGGCACGGGCATCGCGGTGCCCGCGGTGCCGACGCTCGCCAAGTCCTTCCATGTCGGCTTCGGTTCCGCGAGCGGCGTGGTCACCGCGTTCGTCCTCGGCAACCTCGCGGGCACCGTCCCCTCCGGCTGGCTCATCGACCGCTTCGGGCGGCGCGCCGTGCTGCTCGGCGGCCCCGTGCTCACCGCGCTGATGGCGTTCGCCGTGGTGTTCACCCACTCGTTCCCGATCCTGCTCGCCCTGCGGTTCTTCGACGGCGTGGCCGCGCAGATGTGGCTGATGGCACGGCTCGCCGCCATCTCGCACGGCGCCGCGGCCAACCGCCGCGGCCGCGAGGTCAGTTGGCTGTTCGGGATGAACAACTCGGGCAAGCTGGCGGGCCCCCTGGTCGGCGGCTTCCTCGCGAGCGGC
The DNA here is from genome assembly GCF_040704505.1 of Streptomyces sp. NPDC047002. Lineage (NCBI taxonomy): Bacteria > Bacillati > Actinomycetota > Actinomycetes > Kitasatosporales > Streptomycetaceae > Streptomyces > Streptomyces sp. NPDC047002. The sequence goes on along the minus strand of NZ_JBEYWC010000002.1, from coordinate 217,015 downwards.
GGCGGCCCGCGGGCCCCGTTCGTCGTCTACGGCGTGCTGGCGCTCGCCGCCCTCGTCCCCGCCTACCTCTTCGCGGAGGACACTCCGCGCCGCGAACAGGCCGCCGCCGCACGGCGCTCCGGCGGGCAGCGCACGGGCGGGCGGCTCGCGGCGCTGCGCCGGATCGTGCTGCCCCGGCTCGTGTACTTCGGCGTCGCCCTGTTCGCGGGGCTCACCCGCGGTCCCGTGCAGGCCGACCTCCTCCACCTGTACGCGGCGTTCGCCTACCGCCTCGGCCCCGCCCAGATCGGCTACCTGTCGACGGCGGCCGCCGCGATCACCCTGCCCATCGGCTTCGTGAGCGGCTGGCTGATGGACCGCTACGGCCGCAAGCGCACCATGGTGCCCGGCTTCACCGGGGTGGCGCTCGCCATGTGCGCGCTCGCCGCTTCCGCCTTCTTCCACCTGTCGCTGCTCTGGTACGTGGTCCTCTTCCTGGTCGGCGTGGCGGCGCAGGCGCTGACCGGCGGGTCCATCCAGACGGTCGGCGCCGACGTGGCGCCCGCGGAGGGCCGCGGGATGTTCCTCGGCCTGTGGCGCTTCACCGGGCAGGGCGGCCAGACGCTGAGCCCGGTCCTCTTCGCCCTGCTGGCCGCCCAGGTCGGCTACACCTCGTCGTTCCTCTTCACCGCCGTGTCGGCCGCGGTGGTGGCGTTCCTGCTGATCCGCTACGTGCCGGAGACTCGCGCCGCCCCTCCGAAGGGCCCCGCGCCCGCGGCTCCCCCCGCGGGTGCCCGCGGCACGGCCGCCGAGGCGGAGTGAGGCAGGACCGGCATCCCGCGGCACTCTGCCGTCGGCCCGGAACGACATGTCACGAGCCCGGGCGGCGCGGAGCCGCCAGGTGTTCCCCTGACGTATCCAGCGCGTCGAGTCCGACACATCCCATATCCCTCATCCAGCCGCCGTCGAGCACAAGCCCAGGGAACAGGCCGTGGCCTCACGGCCTTCGCCGCTGCCGTCGCCAGACCGATCCGTGACGCCACGCGCTGAAGCACCGCGGGTCAAGTGCCGTTCAGGGGGGTGCGCCGCCCAGGTGTGCACGCGGCCCGCGAGTTCAACCCGAGAACTCAGTCCCAGTTTGCGGAAGATGTTACGCAGATGAAAGTTCACGGTGTGCTGGGACCGGCCGGTCCTCAGGGCGACTTGCCGATTGGTGAGTCCCTTGCCGACGAGGTGGGCGACCTCACGTTCGGCATCGCTGAGCGCTACCGCGTCATCAGCTTGAGGACCGGAGCCCGACAAGCCGTCCCCCGGGCCGTGGCCGGATGCAGGGACGGCGGAATCATTGAGGACGGAGGCCAGATCCTCGGCAGCGGTGAGCCGGGCCTGGTGATGCCGGTGCCCGGAGGCCGCCCTCACGAGTCCGTCGGCGTCCCGGTGCAACAGGCTGTTCGCGTGCAGTGCGGCGACCGCCAGCGTAGGCATGCCGGGGTTGTCGTCCGCCAGTCGCTGGGCGGTCTCGACGGCTGTGACCGCCCAGGCGCGGTCCCCCGCGCGCAGAGCGATTCTGACGAACCAGGCGGCGGCTTCCGGCTGTCGGACGAACAATGCCGAACGACCGGTGTTGGAGCCGTAGTCGGTGACCATGCGCCTCAACGCCGCCGCCGGCCCCTGCCAGGCCGCGGACACCTGGATCTCGGTCCAGGCATAGCCGATGGACGGCAGGTACACGTGGGCCTGCGCGAGGACATCGCGGCAACGGGCCACCAGAGAAGCCGCTTCCTCAGCGTCGCCCGACCATAGGGCGAGCTGTCCGAGGAGGGCAAGCAGCAGCGGCACGAACAGCCGAGCGCCCACGCCCACGGCGGCAAGCAGCGCCTGTTGCGCCTCGTCGCGGGCCTCCGTCAGGCGACCGCGATGACTCAGCAGGCGGGCGTTCTGGTACTTCATAGCGATGGCCACGCCCGCGCCCTCGGTACGCGTACCGTCCTTCCCCGCCATCGCCCTCCGCGCCATGCGCAGGGCATCCTCCGTCTCCTCGTACGCTCCGCAGTCGGTGAGGCGGTCGGCGAGTACCAGATGAAGGTAGGGACGCCACAGAGGCGAGGGAAGGGCGTGTGCCCCTTTTGCGGCGTCCCGGGCCAGCGTGAGACCGTCGGACAACCGCCCCTCGGACAGCACGGCCTCGGACAGCACGGCTGCGGCTGCTAACAACTCGGCGTCGATCCGTCCGCCGCCCGCGAGGAGCAGTGTCTCGGCATAGCGTCGGCCTTCAGCGGTATCGATGAAGTACCGGCCGAACGTCCGGCTGGCGGCCGTGGCGGCGGAGACGGAGTCGGGAACTGCACCCGAGGCGGCGACAACGTCCTCGGCGACTCTCAGCGCCTCGGGTGCCGAGCCCCCGACGATGCGGGACTCCACCGCCAGGCACCGAAGCCTGGCCGTGAGCTCGCCCGGCAATCCGAGCTGCAGCGCGACATCGGCGATCTCCGAGGCCCGCTCAACCGAGCCGGACACTCCCATGGCCCGCACCAGCTGTACCGGATCGGCCATCATGCCCCGCAGCAGCGCGGCTATCTCGTCGATGTGGTTCCCGGTCGCGAAGTCGCGGATGGAGCGCTGCAGGACATGCTCGGGCTGCCGATCCCGTCTTCTGTCCGGCAGAGGTGGAACGAGACTGGGCGAGGACAAGGAGCACCGCCTTCATGTGGCCGCGGCCGCGGGGGAGGTGCCGCGGAATGCTTCACACGGCCCGATCTCCCCCGACAGGTCGGGAATTCCGGGGGTCAGTCACTGTACCGTCCGGGAATTATGAAGGGCGCATGAAATACGCATATGGGGGCTCATACGCCTTGCGATTGTGACCTATGTCAAACATGCGGTCCACAGGTTTACACCGGCACCTTGTCGCGGTGGCGCATCCGCGCGACGTGAATGTCGGGCGCCGGCCACCGCTTTCCCGGCGATCGAGGACGGTCTACGGAACCGGACCTTCCCATACCGATGATTCAACAAGGACGTTGAAGAATAAGGCGCATCCGGAGCCTGGCGTAGCGGTGAACTCCACGGATCCACCGGTCCGGCTTGGCGGACTCCCCTTTTTGCGGTCAGCTCACAAAGTCGTCCTTTTTTCCTTCTTTTTCCCTTCTTTTTTCCTTCTTTCGACGAGGGCGCTGACGAAGGTGAGGAGCAACGTCAGAACCGTGCCACTCACGATGGCCGCGGGTGGAGACGTGTTGGCCAGCACGAGTGCGGCGATCGAGGCGGTCATGCTGTAACCAACTCCCTGTACCGCGTACATGACCGAATACCCCGTCGCGAGCATGTCCGGGGGCACCCACGAGCGCAGGGAGAGGTTGCGGGTGACCATGACCCCGGATTTGAAGGCGCCGGCCAGTACCAGGCCGACCGCGATGCCGCCGAGTCCCGGCAGCACGACGATCATCCCCACGAAGACGGCCATGACCACAAGGAGTACGAGACTCTGGCGGCGGGAGTCACCCGGCCAGGCCCGCGCTCCGTAGAGGAGCCCGCCCGCCACGCTTGAGGCGGAGAACACCGTCAGCAGCGGTCCCGACCAGCCGACGGGCAGGCCCCGGTACTGAAGCAGCGCGGGCAGCACGAGCTCGGCCGTGGCCAACAGGGCCATAGCGGCGGCGCTGGTCAGATAGATCGGCCATCCGACGGCGAGGGCCCTCACCAGCGACGGCTTTGGGCCCTCGGACACCTGTGCCTCGTCCCGCGGTACTCGGCCGATGGGCAGGAGACGCACCCCGACGGCCGCGAGGACGGCGCAGGCTGCGGCCAGGCCCAGTGGAGCGCCGGCGGCACCACCGAGCGCCAGGAAAGCCACCAAGGCCGGCGCCACCGCCCAGATGCCCTGGGTGAGGGTGGTCTCCACGCTCAGAGCCCGTGTGACGTCCTCCTTCGGCACGATCTCCACCAACGCCGCCCGCAAACTGCCAGAGTTGGCCGCCGGCGCCGCACCGGCGACGAACGCCAGCACGGTGGGCAGCGCCGCGGGTGCCGAGGCGCAGAAGGCGAGGCCGGCGAAGGCGGCAGCGCCGACCGCCAGCCCGATGGCGAGCTGCACCCGCTGACGACCGCCTCGCAAACGGGCGCCGAGCACGGGCGCGCCGACAACCTCCCCGACCACGTAGGCCCCGCCGAGGAACGCGCCCAGGGTGTAGCCCCCGGGGGACTCGCGGACCAGGAACACCAAGGCCAGCGGAGCCATGGCCACCGGCAGCTTCGCCAGCAGTGACACCAAGAGCCACCGACGGACCGCGGGCGTCGACAGCAGCGCGCGGTACCCGCTTGGCTCCGCGGCCGTGTCCTGTGCGTCCGTCGGGGCGGTGCTGTCAGGCATCCGTACCCTCGAAAAGGGAGTCCATTTCGTTCTCCACCGCTCGCGCCGCCGCGAGGTCCGGCGCGATCAGGCAGTAACCACCGTGGCCCCCGGAGCGGCCATTGTCGTGAACAGTGATCACCACACCGGTGCGGGCCTCGCGATCGTAGGCGAGGGAGGCGGCATTGAGCTTCTCCAGCGTGGTGCGGAAGTCCGGAAACACGGCCCGGCGCCTTTCGATGACAATCCGGTCTTTGGGGCAGCCGTCCCCCAGCAGGTCCTCACCGATCCGGTGGATGTGGGCTGACCCGACAACCCGGCCGTTGACCTCGTTGACCAGGATCCTTTCCTCCGGCGTGATGATGGCGTCCACACTGATTCCCCCGCGGTAGCCCATCACGCGGAGGGTCTCGCACAATCGGCGGGAGTCGTTCAGGAAGGACTCGAAGCGCGGTAGCCGCTGGGAGGGCGCGGGGACGATGAGCCCGTTGATCACGGGCTTCATCCGCATCTCCCCGTGGCCGACGAGGTGAACTCCCTCGTCGGCGATGAGCAGCTCAGCGTAGATCGCCGGTGCCTCCGGAGTGTAGTGCTCGATGACGACCCGGCTTCGGCCGTCGCCGCTGTATCGCGGCCAGCGGTCCGCCAGGTGCGTGGCGAGCGCGGCATGGTCGGCGATCAACTCGGTGCCGTTCGCGCCGATCGGGCGGACTCCCGGAACCGGGCTGAGGATTTCGTTGCCGATCCCGCCTACATGGAAATCCTGCTTGACGATGCACGGTTGTCCGGCGCCCAGCGCTTCCCGGAGAAAGTCCTCGGCGTCGTCCCGGCTGTCCGTGACGGTACCGTAAGGGATCGCGATGCCATGGCCGACGGCCAGCGCCCGGAAGGTCGCCTTGCTGTTGAGGAGCGTGGTGCCGCCCTGCGCGGCGAACGCGAACCCCGGTGTGTGCTGGTCGAGTCCGAGGGCCTGGCCCAACGTGACACTGATCCTGTCGAAGTGGAAGGGGAGGATGGTACGGACCCCTCGCTCCTCGACGGCCTTGCGCAGCCGGGAGACGAACTCCGCCCCCAGCAGCCGGTCGCGGGAGAGCACATCCGTCCCCAGCCGACCCACCGGCGGGACGACGACAGTCCACCCGGAAGGGTCAAGACCCTTCAGTCCGGCTATGTAGGCGAGGAACTCGGGATCCGGCTCCACCGGCAGCACCAGGACATCGCCCGGCTCCGCGAGCCAGATCATCCGCTGTGCTTGACCAGCCACGTATCGACGGTAATCGGGCGTCAGGCTGGCCAGGTCACCGATCAGCTCGTCAGTGCGCTGATTGCTGACTATCAACTTCGGCATCTCAGGTCCTCCTCTTCTGGACGCGTACGGGGGTCAGGCGATGTCCGCGGTGACCGGAGGGACGAGCAGGCCGTTCACCAGATCGTGCAGGATCGCGAAGCCGTCTACGCTCAGCACCGATTCGGGGTGGAACTGGACCGAGCTGAAGGTCGGCCCGCGAAGGGCGTGTACCTCGTCCGTGACGGGGTCGCGGCTGACCTCCACCGGTCCGCCCGCACGTGGTGGGCTGAGCGGGCCTGGTCCGGCCTGGGCGGCGAAGCTGTTGTAGAAGCCCACCCGGCGTGCTTGCCCGAACAGGTCGATCTGTCGTTGCCTGCCCTGGTGGGGACGGGCCTTGCGGACAAGGGCGAGGCCCAGTACCCCGGCGAGCACCTGATGGCCGAGGCAGACGGACAGCATAGGCCGACGTGCCCCCAGCAGATGGCTCGTCACGGCGCGCAGGGAGGCGATCTTCGGCTCATCCACCGCGCGTGGGTCGCCCGGGCCTGGGCCGACGATCACCAGGTCGTATCGGTCCAGCGGCGCCAGGGGCCGGGGGGACGTGAAGCCGGTCCACCGTTGGATGACCGGTGTCAGCCCGAGCTCGGTCAGCTGATGTGTGAGCATCGTGGTGAAGCTGTCCTCGCCGTCGATGAGCAACACGTCGCCGGACAGCGCACCCGGGCGCGGCCGGTGAGCCAGAACCGCCCCGTCGGGGGCCGTGCTGGTCCAGAAGGGCGCCAGCGACATGTTGCGGCGCAGGAGGGCGGCCTGGACGCGGGGATCGCCCGCCAGACTGCGCGGCGGCGTCATGCGGACGGTGCCGGCGTCACGGGCGGCGGCGGGACCGGGGTCGCCGCGTACGGCTGCCAGTAGCCCGGCCGCCTTCGCGTGTGTCTCGGCGACCTCGGCCTCCGGATCGGAGTGTCTGACGAGAGTGGCTCCAACTCCCATGCGCAGGCGACCCGACGTGTCGATGTCCGCGGTCCGGATGAGGATCGTCGAGTCCAGCAGGCGATTGCCCTCGCCGTCGCTTCCCACGACCGCGAGCACGCCGCTGTAGTAGCCACGGCCCCCCGGCTCACGATCCTTGATGACCCGGCAGGCGCTCTCCAGCGGGCTGCCGGTGACGGTCGGCGCGAGCAGTGTCTCCCGCAGGATCTCTTGAACCGGCCAGTCGCTCCGCCCCTCGATGAGGTACTCGGTGTGCGCGAGCCGGGCCATTTCCTTGAGGAAAGGTCCGACGACGCGCCCTCCTCCCTCACAGATGCCGCCCATCATCTTGAGTTCCTCGTCCACCACCATGAAGAGCTCGTCGGTCTCCTTGCGGTCCTGGAGAAAGTCGAGGATCCCGGTCGCGGTCGGTCCGCTGTGGGGGTAGCGGTACGTACCGCTGATGGGGTTCATCACCACCTGACCGCCCACCGCGCTGATGTGACGCTCTGGGGAGGCGCCGACGAAGGTGTGTTCGCCGGTATGGACGAGAAAGGTCCAGTACGCGCCGCGCTCCCGGGCCAGCAGCCGCCGGAATACCGAGAGCGCTGCGCGCGGCCCGTAGTCCGCCACCTCCGCCACGAAGGGCCGCTCGATGACGAAGTTGGCACCCCGGCCATCACCGATGTCCTCGGCCAGGACGGTGCGCACCAAGTCGGCGTACGCCGCGTCGTCCACGGTGAACCGCGCGTCCCGAAGCGTGAGGGCATCGTCAGGCAGGCGGTCAAGCGCGACGGCCACGTCCACGGTCTCCTGGCGCAAGATACGCATGACCAGCAGAGGCGCGCCGTCGTCCACGCAAGCCAGACCTCTCTCGGCGATCTGGCGGAACGGCACGACAGCCAGTATCTCGTGCGCGGCGCCGTCCTCCGCGGAGAACGGCGCTCCGCCGGACGGCAGATCCGCCAGGGACGGCGCTTCGCCGACCTCTCCCGCCAGAACCTCGATCCGGCCTACGGGTCCGCTGTCCGGGCGGTGCAGCAGCGCGTAACCGCCCGGGACCCCTTCTGGTGCGAGCAGCTCGTCGAGCAGTGCGCTCGACGCGTCGCCGCCCGGCGGCTTGACGCTCGCGATCATGGCTCCTCCTGCCAAGGGTTCCTCAGTGTGCCGACGTCCGTGTGCACACGTGCTCCCCGGCTTGCTTCCCGCACTGCGGGGCCGGTGAGACGAATGGAGTCGGCGGGTTGACGACCACGTTCTCTGACCAGGGCGGGAGCCACAACTACTCGTCCGCGCGGGGCGCGACGACACAGAGTGGTGAGTGGGTCATCGGCCCCACGGGGCCCACCCACACGAGTAGTACCGGGCATCGGCGCCTGTCCTTAGGGTCGAAGGGACTGCCGCGCCGGCGGCCCCGAGGCCGGCACGGCTCCGGGCGCCGCGAGCCACTGTGGTCCCCGCACCTCTCTCGGCCGGGCGTCACCGTCCCCGCCGAAGCGCGCGCGACACCAGTCGATCACCAGCTCACCGAACCCGTCTGGGAGGCAGTCCAATGTCGGTCGTTCATCAGGGCCGCGCCGAACAACTCACCGAGGCCGAGATCTTCCGGGCGCACCGGGGCGGCAAACTCCGGACCCTCGTACCGGCCTCCCCGCTCGACGCCCGGAACCTGTCGGCGATCTCCACTCCCGGTGTCGCGACGGTCAGCCGGGCCATCGCGGAGAACGTCGAACTCGCCGCTGAGTACACCTGGGCCCACCGGCTGGTCGCCGTGGTCAGCGACGGTACCGCCGTCCTCGGCCTGGGCGATGTCGGCCCCATGGCGGCGCTGCCTGTCATGGAGGCCAAGGCGGCCCTGTTCAAGGCGCTCGGCGGGCTCGACTCGATCCCGCTCGTGCTGAAGACCCGGGACGTGGACGAGATCGTGCGCACGCTGTCACTGCTGCGCCCCTCCTTCGGCGCGGTCAATCTGGAGGACGTCGCCTCACCCCGCTGCTTCGAGCTTGAGGCCGCGCTCATCGAGGCGTTGGACTGCCCGGTCATGCACAACGACCAGCACGGCACGGCCATCGTGGTGCTGGCCGGGCTGCGCGGTGCGGCCGCCTTGCTGGACAAGCCGCTGAACACCCTGCGCGTCGTGGTCCACGGCGCGGGTGCGGCGGGTACCGCCTGCGCTCGGATGCTGGTGGCCGCGGGAGCTGGAGAGGTGACTGTCCTGGACTCGCGCGGTGTGATCCATCCGGGACGCCCGGACCTCACACCCGCCAAGGCAGAGCTGGCCCGGCTGACCGACCGCCCGGGAGCCCGCGACGGGCTGTCGGACGTCCTCCCGGGAGCCGATGTGTTCGTGGGGGTCTCATCGTCGGCCGTACCCGAGGAACTGATCGCGAGCATGGCCCCGCGGTCGGTGGTGTTCGCCCTGTCCAACCCCGTGCCCGAGATCGCCCCCGAGCGAGCCGCGCGGCACGCAGCCGTCGTGGCCACAGGACGCAGCGACGTGCCCAACCAGATCAGCAACCTGCTGGCATGCCCGGGGCTCTTCCGCGGCGCGCTGGACGCCGGGGCACGCAAGATCACCGAGCCGATGATGCTCGCCGCCGCCGATGCCATAGCCGCGGTCGCCATGGAGGACCTCGCCGCCGACCGCGTTGTGCCGAGTGTCCTGGATCCCCGGGTGGCACCCGAGGTGGCCGCCGCCGTCATCGCCGCCGCCGAGCCGGGACCGCTGCGGGGGCCCCGGGCCGGCGACTGACCGGGCAGGGACCGAGACTTCCGTGATCGATTGGCGGCAGCCCAGGCCCACAAGGGCGAGCCAGACTCCCCGGCAGGACGCCAAGCACAGTCCGCCACGCCCCCGCCCCACCAACCTCCGAGGACTGGAAGTGCACATACCCACCGCCATGCGAGCCACCGCCGGCTCGTTCAACAGCCGTGTGCCGACCGATGAGTTGTCCAGGTACTCAAGGCTGCCCGCCGAGCAGCAGCCCGACTGGGGAGACCGCTGGCTCGTCGACAAGGTCAGGACCGACATCGCCGCCATGCCGGGCCTCGTTCCCTGGAAGGAGGTGCGCCAGCTCCGTGCCCTCCTGGCCGAGGTCGCCCACGGGCGTCTGCTGGTCGTGCAGGCCGGAGACTGCGCCGAGGACTTCGAGTCGGGCACGCCGGAGAGGGTTTCCCGCAAGGTCGGCCTGCTGCACGCACTCGCGGGGGTCCTGCAGCTGAACACCGGCTTTCCGGTCGTCCGAGTCGGCCGTATCGCCGGGCAGTTCGCCAAGCCCCGGTCCCGTCCGACCGAACGGGTCGATGGCGTCGAGTTGCCGGTCTTCCGCGGTCTGGTCGTCAACGCGCCGGAGCCCGAATCCGTCGCACGCCGCCCCGACCCGCTGCGGCTGCTCGCCGGCCACCGGGCGGCCCGGGAGACGATGCTCGCCCTGCGCCACCGGGTGGACAGTTGGACCCCGCTGCCCGAACCCCCGGTGTGGACCAGCCATGAGGCGCTGCTGCTCGACTACGAGCTTCCTCAGTTGCAGCGGTCGGAGGATGGCCGCACTCTTCTGACGTCGACTCACTGGCCGTGGGTCGGTGAGCGCACCCGCGATCCCGAAGGCGCGCATGTGCGGCTGCTGGCCGACGTGGTCAACCCTGTCGCCTGCAAAATCGGGCCCGGATGCGAGCCGGACGCCCTGCTGCGAATATGCGAACGGCTCGACCCCCAGCGCGAGCCGGGCAGGCTCACGCTCATCGCCAGGTTCGGGGCGGGCAACGCCCCGGGGCGGCTTTCGGAACTGGTTTCCACGGTGCGAGCAGCGGGGCACCCGGTCATCTGGCTGTGCGACCCCATGCACGGAAACACCGTCACCTCGCCGAGCGGCGTGAAGACACGGCCGGTATCGGCAATCGCACAGGACCTCGGTGAATTCCTCGCCGAGGTCCGCCGGGCCGACGGTGTGGCGGGGGGCGTCCACCTGGAGACGACGCCGGACGACGTGACGGAATGCGTGCCGGACCCGAGCGCTGTCGCGCAGGCCGGGCGCGACGGCGCGTACACCACGCTGTGCGACCCCAGGCTCAACCTCCATCAGGCTCTCCACGTCGTCTCGCACTGGCGACCGTGAGCCGCCGTTCCCACCGAGCGGCACAACCACCACGGCTGTACGGCAGCTGTCCCCACGCCCCGGAAACGACACCTCTGTGAGGACTTCACGTGAACATCGGCCCCATCGACCCGTACCCCATGCCCACCGAACGTGATCTGCCCGAGACACGCGTGCCCTGGGTTCCCGACCCGGCGCGGGCCGTCCTGCTCATTCACGACATGCAGCGGTACTTCCTGCGCCCCTACACCGCCGACGCGTCTCCCGCGCAGGACCTCCTGCACAACTGCGGTCTGCTGCGAACACGCTGCGCACAGCTCGGCGTGCCCATCGCATACACCGCGCAGCCTGGCGACATGACCGAGCAGGAACGCGGATTGCTCAAGGACATCTGGGGCCCAGGAATGCATGCCGACGAGGAAGATCGACGTATCGTCGACTCCCTGCGGCCTCGCACCCGCGACACGGTCTTCACCAAGTGGCGTTACAGCGCGTTTCATCGCAATGATCTCTTGGGGACACTGCGCAGGACCGGCAGGGACCAGCTCATCATCTGCGGTGTGTACGCGCACGTAGGCTGTCTGATGACCGCGGTCGACGCGTTCTCGCACGACATCCAGACCTTCCTGGTGGCCGACGCGATCGCCGACTTCTCCCTCGCCAACCACCGCGCCGCCCTGTCGTACGCGGCCGACAATTGCGCCGCCGTGTCGACGACCCGTGATCTTCTGCTCGACCTGGCAGCCGCAGGACGGGCCGCCGCACCGTCCCAGCAACCCGCTTGACCCTCCTGCGCCGGACCCCGCGGTCTTCCCGCGCACGGAGGCGTCGGGGCTCCGGACGCAACGGCCCCTGAGGCGTGTGACCGCTGCCGGCCGGCGTGGGCGCCGGGGTGCCCGTCCGCCCCGCCGCGCCGGTCAGCGCGTCTGCTCCGTGGGGCGTACGAGCATCTCGTTGAGGGCGACGTGGCGCGGCCTCGTCACCATGAAGACGACCGCGGCCGCGATGTCCCCGGGCTGCAGCAGGCCGTAGCCGGTGGGGCTGGTCGCGTCCGGGGCGTGGGGGCGGCCGCTCGTGGTCAGCTCCGTGACGACGATGCCGGGCTCTACCACGCCCACCCGGACGTGCCGCCCGGCGAGTTCCTGCCGCAGCGCCTCGGAGAAGGCGCCGACCGCGTGCTTGGTGGCCGCGTACACATTGCTGTCGGGCCCCGGCACCCGGCGGCCCGCGATGGAGCTGACGGTCACCAGGTCGGCGACGCCGCGCGGCGCGGTGTCCGCGGCGCGCGCCAGGTGGGGCAGGGCCGCGTGGGTGGCGTTCAGTACGCCGCCGACGTTGACGTCGACCGTGCTGTGCCAGTCGGCCAGGTCGGCGCCGAGCGCGGGCCCCCAGGTGCCGCTGCCCGCGTTGTTGACGAGAATGTCAATGCCGTTGCCGCCGCGTTCGGCCGCCGCCTCGACCGCGGCGCGCACCGCGTCCGCGTCGGTGACGTCGGCCTCGTACACCTCGGCGCGCCCGGCGCCGCGCGCGTTGATCGCCTCGGCCAGGCCGGTGAGCCGGTCGCGGCGCCTGGCCAGCAGGGCGACCGACGCGCCCTCGGCGGCGAGCGCCTCCGCGACGGCGGCGCCGATGCCGCTCGACGCGCCGGTGACGACGGCTGTGGTGTCCTTCAGCACGCTCGGGTCCCCTCTTCGCTACGGGTCGGGCGGCGCGCCCGTCGGCCGCGCCGCTCCTGCCACCAGGACCGGCTGCCACCGGGGCGCATGCCGCAAACCCCGGGCCCGGCGCGCAGCCGCGAGGGCGGGCGGGCGGTCCGCTCCCTAGACTGGGACAAGCGGAGCAGCGTCCGGTTGACCCTGCGGCGGCTCCGCGCCCGACGCCCCGACGCCCCCGTACACCAGGAGGAACCGCATGCCCCGCCCACTCCGCGCCGACGCACAGGCGAACCACGAGCGGCTGCTCGACGTGGCCGCGCGCGCCTTCGCCCAGGACGGCGCCGACACGTCGCTGAAGGCGATCGCCGCGGAGGCGGGGGTGGGCATCGGCACCCTGTACCGCAGGTTCCCCACGCGGGACGACCTCATCGAGGCCACGTACCGCAGCGAGACCGCAAGGCTCTGCGCCTCGGCGCCGCGGCTGCTCGCCGAGCACGAGCCGAGGACGGCGCTGCGCCGGTGGATGGAGGCGTTCGTGGACTACATGCTCACCAAGCGGGGCATGGCGAACGCCCTGCCGGGGATCCTCGCGGCCCGCGAGGGGCTGCGCCTGCAGAGCCGCGCGGCCCTGGGCGAGGCGGCCACGGCGCTCATCGAGGCCGGGGTGGCGGCCGGGCGGCTGCGCGGGGACGCCGTCCCCCACGACGTCCTGATGGCGCTCGGCGGCATCACCCTCATCAGCGGCCACGAGGACCGGCGCGACCTCGCGTCCCGGCTGATCTCCCTGCTGCTCGACGGCCTGACCCCGGCGGCCGCGGAGTCCTCCGCCGGGCCCGACGAACCCTCCGCGGCCGCCGAGTCCGCCGGGACCAGCCGGACCAGCCGGACCAGCCGGACCAGCCGGACGAAGGAAAGCGGAGCCGACTCCGATTGATGGTAGAGTAAGCGGAGTCGGCTCCGATAAATGCTCGGGGCGACCTCGATCCAGGAGAAGGGCGCAGCCATGGGCAAGGCACTGGACGGAACCGTCGCGCTGGTCACCGGCGCGAGCAGCGGCATCGGCGCCGCCACCGCGCGGCGGCTGGCCCGCGAGGGGGCCGCGGTGGCCCTCGTCGCCCGCAGGGGCGACCGCCTCGCCGAAGTGGCACGCGCCATCGAGGCGGAGGGCGGCACGGCGAGCGCCGTCGTCGCCGACATCACCGGCAGGGCCGGGGCCACCGACGCGGTCGAGCGAGCGGTCGCCGCGTTCGGCCGCCTCGACACGGTCGTCAACAATGCCGGGGCCATGCTGGTCGGGCCGTTCGCGGACGCGCCGGACGGCGAGTGGGAGCGGATGGTCGACATCAATGTCCTCGGCCTGCTCTACGTGACGAAGGCGGCGCTGCCGCACCTGGTCGAGGCGGCAGGGCAGGAGCCGCGGCGCACCGCAGACGTGGTGAACATCAGCTCGTCCGCCGGGCGGGTGGCCCGTCCCGGCACGGCGGTCTACAACCTCACGAAGTTCGGCGTGAACGGCTTCACCGAGGCGCTCCGCCAGGAGCTCCAGCCGCTGCGCGTACGCGTCAGCGTGGTCGAACCCGGCAATGTCGACACCGAGCTCGTCTCGCACATCCGCGAGGAGCTGCGCGCGGGCGTCGAGGCGCAGACCGGCGCGATCGAGCGCCTGCGGCCCGAGGACATCGCCGACGCCGTCGCGTACGTCGTGACGAGCGCGCGGCGCGTCGCCGTGAACGAGGTCTTCGTCCGCGCGGCGGACCAGAGCTGGTAGGCCCCGGCGCGCGGCGGCCCGGGCATGCGGCCCACCCCCGACCTGGCGGCGCACGGACTTGGCCTTGGGCCCGACTCCGAGGTCCGGCGTGCGGTGACAGTTCGAACGACGAGGTCGGAATGGGGCACATGGGCACCAGACTGCGGGGGTATGTCCGGGCGGTTTTCGGGAACGCGTAGGCGTGCCCGCCGCCCGTGGGGCGGTCGGCGCGCGTACTGCACGCACGACGGATGGGACGGCCATGAGCAACGGTTTCTCGGGTCCGGGGGCGTACGGTCCTGACCCGTTCGGAGATTTCCTCTCACGCTTCCTCGGGGGCGGCGCCCCGCGGGGGCCGCAGCCCGTCGACATCAGCAGGCTGATGAGCGAGCCGGCGCGCCGGCTGGTGGCGGAGGCCGCGACCTACGCGGCCGAGCACGGCAGCAGCGACCTCGACACCGAGCACCTGCTGCGGGCGGCCCTCGGCACCCAGCCCACCCGGGGCCTGCTGGAGCGCTCAGGGGTGGACCCCGACCGGATCGCCGACGAGATCGACCGGCGGGTGGGGCCGTCGGAGACCGGCGAGGACGACCTGCCGGAGACGCTCGCGGTGACACCGGCCGTCAAGCGGGCCCTGCTGGACGCCAAGGAGCTGGCGCGGACCCGCGGCGCCGGGTACATCGGGCCCGAGCACGTCCTGGCCGCCCTCGCGGGCAACCCGGACTCCGCGGCCGGCCACATCCTGCACTCGTCGCGCTTCGCGCCGGGCCAGGTGCCGCCGCCCGGCGCCGGCGCGCCCGGCGGCCCGGCCGGCGGGCCCGAGCCGCGCCGGGCAGGGCCCGCGGGCGAGGGCAGCACGCCCACGCTCGACCGGTACGGACGCGACCTGACCGCGCTCGCCGCGCAGGGCCGCGTCGACCCCGTGATCGGGCGGGACCAGGAGATCGAGCAGACCGTCGAGATCCTCTCCCGCCGCGGCAAGAACAACCCGGTCCTCATCGGCGAGGCGGGCGTCGGCAAGACCGCGATCGTGGAGGGCCTGGCCCAGCGGATCGCCGACGACGACGTGCCGGACATCCTCGCGGGCCGCCGCGTGGTCGCCCTCGACCTCAGCGGCGTCGTCGCGGGCACCCGCTACCGCGGCGACTTCGAGGAGCGCCTCAACGCCATCGTCTCTGAGATCCGCGACCACTCCGACGAACTGGTCGTCTTCATCGACGAGCTGCACACGGTCGTCGGGGCGGGCGGCGCGGGCGGCGGCGGGGAGGGCGGCTCCATGGACGCGGGCAACATCCTCAAGCCCGCGCTGGCCCGCGGCGAGCTGCACGTCATCGGCGCGACCACGCTGGACGAGTACCGGCGCTCCATCGAGAAGGACGCCGCGCTCGCCCGCCGCTTCCAGCCGGTGCTTGTCCCGGAGCCGACGGCGGCCGACGCCGTGCAGATCCTGCGCGGGCTGCGCGACCCGTACGAGGCGCACCACCAGGTCAGGTACACCGACGAGGCGCTGCTCGCGGCCGTCGAGCTGTCCGACCGCTACCTCACCGACCGCTACCTGCCGGACAAGGCCATCGACCTGATGGACCAGGCGGGGGCCAGGGTCAGGCTGCGCAGCCGCACGAAGGGCACCGACGTGCGCGCCATGGAGCGCGAGATGGAGCAGCTGACCCGGGACAAGGACCAGGCCGTCGCCGCCGAGCAGTACGAGCGCGCGATGGAGCTGCGGGACCGCATCGGCGAGCTGGGCGGGCGGATCGCCGCCAGGTCGGGTGAGGCGGACCCGGCGGGCGGTGAGACCCATGTCGTCGAGGTCACCGCCGAGGACATCGCCGACATCGTCTCCCGGCAGACCGGCATCCCGGTGAGCACCCTCACCGAGGAGGAGAAGGACCGCCTGCTGGGTCTCGAAGCCCATCTGCACGAGCGGGTGATCGGTCAGGACGAGGCGGTACGGGTCGTCGCCGACGCGGTGCTGCGCTCCCGCGCGGGCCTGGCCGGCCCCGGCCGCCCGACCGGCAGCTTCCTCTTCCTCGGCCCGACCGGCGTCGGCAAGACGGAGCTGGCGCGCGCGCTCGCCGAGGCGCTGTTCGGCAGCGACGAGCGGATGGTGCGGCTCGACATGAGCGAGTACCAGGAGCAGCACACCGTGAGCCGCCTCGTGGGCTCCCCGCCCGGGTACGTCGGCCACGACGAGGCGGGCCAGCTGACCGAGGCGGTGCGCCGCCACCCGTATTCGCTGCTGCTGTTCGACGAGGTGGAGAAGGCGCACCCCGACGTGTTCAACACCCTGCTCCAGGTGCTCGACGACGGCCGGCTCACCGACGCGCAGGGGCGCACGGTCGACTTCTCCAACACCGTCGTGGTGATGACGAGCAACCTGGGCTCGGAGCGGATCTCGGGGCGCAGCACCCCGCTCGGCTTCGGCGCGGGCGACGGTGAGGCGGAGGAGCAGGCGCGGCGCGAGCGGATGCTGCGACCGCTGCGCGAGCACTTCAGGCCGGAGTTCCTCAACCGCATCGACGAGATCGTCGTCTTCAGGCCGCTCTCCGACGAGCAGCTGCGGCGCATCACGGACCTGCTGCTCGAAGAGACCCGCAGGCGGCTGCACGCGCAGGACATCACGATCGCGTTCACGCCCGAGGCCGTCGACTGGCTGGCCAGGCGCGGCCACCAGCCGGAGTACGGCGCGCGGCCGCTGCGCCGCACCATCCAGCGCGAGGTGGAGACCCCGCTGTCGCGGCTGCTGCTCGACGGCACCGTCCCGCGCGGCAGCCGGGTCTTCGCCGCGGTCGCGGGCGACGCGCTCTCCTTCGAGGAGGCGCCAGGCCCTGCGGCGGACGGTTCCCCGGGCGACTGAGCCGCCCGCCGGGCAGCCCGGCGGGTGCTCGCGCCGGCCTGCGGGGCCGGTGCCGCAGAAGTCCCGGGGGCGATGGGGGACAGGGGGGTCACGGGGTCCTTCCGGTGAGCGCGGCGGCCGCGGCGACCAGGCTCGACGGGTCGCCGAAGCCGCCTGCCTTGCTGATGACGCGGCGGGCGCAGGGGCCCTCAAGGGTGCCGAGCGCAATGCCGGGCGCGATGCTGCCGGCGACGCGCAGGGCGGGAGCGCCGAGGGCGAGCGCGACCGCGCGCGCCGTGTCCCCGCCGCACAGCACGAGCCCGAGGTCGGGCAGGGCGCGTGCGCAGGCGGCGCCCGCTTCGGCGAGGGCGCGCAGGTGCCGCTCACCGTCCGGCTCCCCGGGCGCGGGCGCGGTGCGCTCGGGGGTGACGAGGGCGACCGTGTCGTGCGCGCTGAGCAGCCGCCGTACGGCCTGCGCCGTACCGCCGCGCTCCCCTGCGGCGTCGGCCGCCTCGGTCACCACGACCGGCACGCCGTGCGCGCGCAGCCGGTCGACCTGGCGGCGGGTGGCGGGGTGGAGGCTGCCGACGAGGACGAGCGCGCGGCCCGGTTCGAGGGCGGCGTACGCCCCGGGCGGCGCCGGTACGAGCGCCTCCCACAGGCCCGGGCTCCCGCACACCACAATGCGGTCGAGCACGCCGCGTACCGCCCGGGCCGCCTCGGCCAGGTCCCCGTCCGACGCCGCGTCCACCACGAGGGCGCGCGGCGGGCCGGCAGCGGCGCGGGGGCCGAGGGCGGCGGCGAGCGCGTCCGGCAGCGCGCCGGGGGCGACGCCGGACGCGGCGAGGCCGGCCCCGGCGAGCAGCGCCACCACGGACGGATCGCGTACCGGGCGCACGGGGTCGCGCCCCGCGGGCCCCTCGTGCACGGGGAGTCCTTCCGCGTACTGGCGGCCGCCCACGGTGTGCCTGCCGTACGCAGGGTAGGCGGGCGCGACCACGGCGACCCGGCGGTCGCAGGCCCGCAGCACCGCCGCCAGCTCCGCGGGCCAGTTGCCCCGCAGGGAGCTGTCCATCGTCTTGTAGACGCCGAGCCGCCCGCCGCCCGCCGCGGCTGCGAGGCGCCGGGCGGCCCGCGCGTGCAGGGCCGCGGCCGCGCCGGGCGCGAGAGCCCGGGTGTCGAGGTCGAGGCACGGCCACGCGCCGCCGCCCCGGGGCGGCGGGGCGTCCGCGTCCAGCACCACCGACGCGGCGCGGCCGCTGTCCGCGAGCCGGCCCGCCGCCTCCGCTGCGCTGGTGAGGTCGTCCGCAAGCACCGCGAACGGCACGGCGCCCGGCGCGTGCGACGCCGTGTCCCGCCGATCCGTCATGACACTCCCCTCCCGCCGGCCAGGCGCCGGACGCGTCCGCGCGGGCGAAGGCCGCACGGTCCGCACCGTACGCGGGGCCCGTGCGTGCCGTGCGCAGGCCCTGCCGCCCGCCGCGCACGCCCGGTGGCGCGTGCGCGCGGGCCCGCTCCAGCCTGGTTGGGCGGGGGTAGCCTGCGGCAGGGCCACTCGCCGCGGCATGCGGCACACCACTCACCCGGAGGACCCGTGGGACCCGAGGCAGCAGGACCACGGCGGGCGCACCACCCGGACCGCCAGGCGCCCCGCCCCAGCGGCCAGGCGCGCCGGGGCCGCGCCCGCGTCGAGCAGGGCCTCGAACCGCTCGCGGCCGCCGGCGTCCCGCTCCCCGTCGTGGCGCGGCCGGGCGAGACCCTGTCGGACACCCTCGTCGGCCTGCTGGCCGCGGCGATCGGCAACGGCAGGCTCGCGCCCGGCACCCGCCTGCCGTCCACCAGGGCGCTGGCCGCGTCCGCCGGCGTCTCCCGCAACGCCGTCCTCGCCGCCTACGCCGTGCTCGCCGAGCGCGGCCTCGTCGACGGCCGCCACGGCAGCGGGAGTTACGTACGCGCCGGGGAACGGCGGCCGCACGCGCGCCCGGTGCCCGACGGCGCGCCCTGGCTCGGGCGGCTCACGCCCGTGCCGCAGAGCACCGGCGGCGGCAAGCCCGCCCTCGACCTGCGGCTGCGCACCCGGCCCGCGGCCGTCCTGCCCGCCGCCTCGTGGCGCCGCGCCTGGCGGGCCGCGGCCCACCGGCGGCTCGCTGCCGGGTACGGGGACCCGGCGGGCGAGCGCAGGCTGCGCGCCGCGCTCACCGACCATCTGCTGTCCAGCCGCGGTGTGGCCGCGTCCCCCGCCGACACCGTCGTGACGGGCGGGGCGGCCGAGGCGCTCGGCCTGCTGCTCGGCGCGGTGGTGCGCGCGGGCGACCGGGTCGCGGTGGAGGAGCCCGGCTATCCGCCGTTCCTGCGCATGGCGCGCGACCGCGGCGCCGCGGTCGTGCCGGTGCCGGTGGACGGCGAGGGGCTGCGCGTCGACCTCGTACGGCGGCTGAGCCCGGCGCCGAGCGTCCTGCTGCTCACGCCCGCCCACCAGTTCCCCACGGCCGTGCCGCTCTCTGCGGCGCGCCGCCGCGAACTCCTCGCGTGGGCGCGGCAGAAGGGCGTCCTGCTCATCGAGGACGACTACGGGGGCGAGTTCGACGCGACCGGGCTGCCGCCGCTCGCGGCCCTGGACCGCCACGGCTGCGTCGCGTACGTCGGCACCCTCTCCCGGCTGCTCGCGCCGTCCCTGCGCGTCGGCTGCCTGGTGGCGCCCCGGCCGCTGGCCGCCGCGGTGGCGGGGCTGCGCGGCGCCACCGACGCGTACCTCAACCTGCCGGTGCAGCAGGCCGTCGCCGAGCTGTTCGCGACGGGCGAGGCCACCCGGCAGCTGCGCAGGGCGCGCAGGGCCGTGACCGCGCAGCGCGCGGCGCTGCGCGAGCGGGCACGGCCCGGGCTGCTGCGGGGCCTCGACAGCGGCCTGCACGTGCTGCTCCCCGCGCCCGACGCAGCGACGGAGGCCGCGCACGCGGACGCCCTGCGCGGCCAGGGGCTGATCGCCGACCGGCTCGGCGCGTACTGGCACGGGCGGCCGGCCGCGCACGGCCTGCTCCTCGACCACGCGGGCGTCTCCCCCGCCGAACTGGCCCGCGTGGCGGAGGTGTTGAACCGGCTGCCGGCCCGCGCGTGACACGCGGGGCGGCAGCCGGGGCGCGGCTCAGGCCCCGTCCGCGGCCCGCGCGTCCGCCGTGTCTGCGTGGTTCGCGTTGTCCGCGGTTTCGACGAAGGTGCGCACCGACGTCCTCGGGTCCCCCGAGCGCACCAGCGCCTCGCCGACGAGCACCACGTCGGCGCCCCAACTCCGGTACTCCGCCACGTCGTCGGGGCCCGCGACCCCGGACTCCGCCACCCGCACCCGGTCGGCGGGAACCAGCGGGGCGAGCTCGCGGAAGACGGTACGGTCGACGGTGAGGGTCGTGAGGTCGCGCGCGTTGACGCCGAGCACCTGGGCGCCGGTGGCGACGGCCCGCTCCACCTCCTGCGCCGTGTGCGACTCGACCAGCGGTGTCATGCCCAACTCGCCGCACAGCGCGACGAGTTCCTTGAGCTGTACGTCATCGAGCGACACCACCATCAGCAGCACCAGGTCGGCGCCGTGGGCGCGGGCCTCCCACACCTGGTAGGGGTCGACGACGAAGTCCTTGCGCAGCACCGGCACACCGACCCGCTCGCGCACCGCGTCCAGGTCGGCGAGCGACCCGCCGAACCTGCGCCGCTCGGTCAGCACGCTGATCGCGGCGGCCCCGCCCGTCGCGTACTGCTCGGCGAGCGCGGCCGGGTCGGGGATGTCGGCGAGGTCGCCCTTGCTCGGGCTCCTGCGCTTGACCTCGGCGATGACCGACACGCCAGGCGCACGGAACCCGGGCAGCGGGTCGAGCGCAGGCGGGACGTCCGCCGCACGGGCCCGCAGCTCCGCCAGGGGGGTCTGCCGCCTGCGCTCATCGAGGTCCTCGCGCACTCCCGCGAGGATGCCGTCCAGCACGCTCATTCTCGTTCCTCCACTTCACGGCACTTCACGGCCTGTCCGTATTCTCCGCCCGCGCGGTGCGCCGCGCGGGCGGCGGGGGTCGTGCCGGGTGCGGGGCCGCGCCGTGCGGGTACGGGAGGGCGTCCGGGGCGCCCCTCTCCCCCGCCACCCTCGCTCCGGCAGCCACCGCCGCCACAGGGCCACTTCCCCGCCCCCTGGCGGAGCCACTCACCCGCTCCCCCGCCGCCGCCCGGGCCTTCGCGGGGACCGGCCGCCGGGCGGCCCGTCCCCCCTGAACACCGGGCCGTGCCCGTCCGTGTAGCCGGTGAAGAATCCGACCGCGCCCCCGGGCGCCTCATGGAAGGTGGCACCGCCCCATGGCACACATCATCGTCGCCGCTTCGCCCATCTACGGACATTTCACCCCAATGCGGGCCGTCGCGGCCGACCTCGTACGGCGCGGCCACCGGGTGACCGTGACCACCGGGTCCGTGTTCCGGGAGGCGGCCGAGGCGACAGGCGCCCGGTTCGTCCCGCTGCGGGGGCGCGCCGACTTCGACGGGGGCGCGCTGCCCGAGCTGTTCCCCGAGATGGCCGACATCCCGCCGGGCCCCGAGGCGCTCGGCTTCGGCCTGCGCCACCTGTTCGTCGACCCGATGCCGGACCAGCACGCCACGCTGCAGGCGCTGATCGCCGAGGCAGGGGACGAGCCGGTCGCCGTGGTCCACGAGACCGGGTTCACCGGCGCGTGGCCGGTGCTGCACGGCGCGCCGGGCGTGCGTCCCGCGGCCGTCACAGGCGTCGGCGTGGTGCCGCTGACGATCAGCAGCGAGGACACGGCGCCGTTCGGCCTCGGGCTGCCGCCGGACTCCTCGCCCGAGGGCAGGCAGCGCAACCGCGCCGCCAACAAGGCTGTGCAGGAGCAGGTGTTCGGCTCCACCCAGGCGCACACCGTCGAGGTGCTGCGCTCGACGGGCGCCACCGGCACGCCGCCGTTCCTGCTCGACGGCATGGCCCGGGTGCCCGACCGGTTCCTCCAGCTGTCCGTCGCGTCCATCGACTACCCGCGCGGCGACCTGCCCGACTCGGTGCGGTACATCGGCGCGCTGCCGAGCGGCGCGCGCGAGCAGGGCCCGCTGCCGGCCTGGTGGGACGAGGTGAAGCGGGCGAAGAGGGTGGTCGTGGTGTCCCAGGGCACGGCGGCCAACACCGATTTCACCGAGCTGGTGCAGCCGTCCCTCGACGCGCTCGCCGACCTCGACGCGCTGGTGGTCGCGACCCTCGGCCGCGCGGCGGAGCTTGACCGGGTGCCCGCCAACGCGCGGGTGGCCGAGTTCATCCCGTACGACCTGCTGTTGCCGCACACCGACGTGCTGGTCAGCAACGGCGGCTACGGCGGCGTCCAGCAGGCGCTGGGCCACGGGGTCCCGATGGTGCTCGCGGGGCTCACCGAGGACAAGACGGAGGTCACCGCGCGGATCGCGTGGACCGGCGCCGCGGTGAACCTCGCCACCCAGCGCCCGGAGCCCGCCGAGGTCAGGAAGGCCGTCGACACGGTGCTCGCCGACCCGTCCTACCGCGGCTCGGCCGGTGCGCTGGCCGCCGAGTACGCGGCCCACGACCCGTTCGACGCGATCGAGCGGACCGTCACGGAACTGCTGTCCGCCCACGCGGCGCGGCGCTGAGGCGGCGGCGCGGCGCGCCCGGCGGGGCGCGCCGCGAGGACGCCGCGCGGCGGGGCGCCGCCACGTCGGGCGCCGTCCTCCGGGCGGGCCCCGGGCGGGCCCCGGGCAGGTCTCCGGGCAGACCCCGCGCGGGTCTCCGGCGCGGCCCTACGGCCGGAAGCCCCGGATCGCCAGTTCCAGCAGGCGCTCCGCCTGAGCCGCGCCCTCCGGGGTGCCCGGCGTGCGCCACAGGCAGCTCAGCAGCATGACCACGTCGACCGGGTCGATCCCCGCGCGCACCTCGCCCGACCGCACACAGGCGTCGAGGAGCTCACCGACCGCCGCGGCCACAGGCGGCCAGGAGGCACTGACCACCTCCTGCGCGGCCGCCGAGTGCAGCGCCTCGCCCAGGCCGTGCTTGATGCGCACATAGTCCGCGAGCGTGGTGAACCACCGCCGCAGCGCATCCAACGGCGCATGCGCGGCAAGGACCCCGGGCACCGAGGCGACAAGCCGCTCCACATCGTGCCGGTAGACCTCCAGCATCAGCGCCTCCCGCGTCGGGAAGTGCCGGTACAGCGTGCCGGGGCCGACACCCGCACGCTTCGCGATCGAGTTGAGCGAGGCATCGGGGGACTCGGCGAGCGCGTCATGGGCGACTTCGAGGATCACCTGCCGGTTCTTCAGCGCGTCGGAGCGCTGCGGCGCTGCGTCGGACATGGACCCTCCTGAGCTGCGGGCGGTGACCCGTTTGCGATACGGAGAGTTCTCCACTAACGTCGCAGAGGTCGGGCGGAGATCTCTCCGTTTGGCTTCCTCCCCCATTGTAGGAGTCCTCCCGTGCGCTATCTCAAGCTCGGCCGCACCGGCCTCGACGTCTCCCCCGTCGCCATCGGCGCCATGACCTACGGCGAGCCCGACCGCGGCCACCCCGTCTGGTCGCTCGACGAGGAGGCCGGCCGCCCCCTGATCAGGCACGCCCTGGAGGCGGGCATCAACTTCTTCGACACCGCCAACCTCTACTCGTACGGGTCGAGCGAGGAGATCCTCGGCCGCGCGCTGAAGGACTTCGCCCGCCGCGACGAGGTGGTCGTCACCACCAAGGTCCGCCACCCCATGCGCCCCGGCAGGCCCAACAGCGGCGGCCTGTCCCGCAAGGCGATCATGACCGAGATCGACGCGAGCCTGCGCCGCCTCGGCACCGACCACGTCGACGTCTACATGATCCACCGGCTCGACAACGGCACCCCGCTCGAAGAGACCCTGGAGGCACTGCACGACGTGGTGAAGTCGGGCAAGGCCCGCTACCTCGGGGCGTCCTCCATGCACGCCTGGCAGTTCGCCAAGGCGCTCCACCTCCAGGAGCGCAACGGCTGGGCCCGCTTCGCCGTGATGGAGGACCACTACAACCTCCTCGCCCGCGAGGAGGAGCGCGAGATGCTACCGCTCTGCGCGGACGAGGGCGTCGCCACCGTGGTGTGGAGCCCGCTGGCCCGCGGCCGCCTCGCCCGCCCCTTCGAGCAGGCGAACGCCGGGGAGCGCGCGGCCACCGACGGCGGCTACGCCGATCTGCTCTACCGCGCCGACGCGGAGAGCGACCGGCGGATCATCGACGAGGTCGGCGCCGTCGCCGAGGCGCGCGGCGCCACCCGCGCGCAGGTCGCCCTCGCCTGGCTGCGCCGCAACCCCGTGGTCGCCGCGCCCCTCGTCGGCGCCCGCACGGTCCGGCAGATCGACGAGGCGGTCGCCTCCCTCGGCCTCGACCTCACCGACGAGGAGGCCCGCCGCGTCGAGGCCCCCTACACCCCCCGTTACGACTTCCAGGGCATCTCCGACGACCGGGAGATGGACCGCATCAAGGCGATGATCCCCGGCTACGCCAACGCCTGACCGGCCGCGCACCTGGCCAGGCCGGCCACCGGCGCGGACCGGCCCCGGCCGGGCGGCGGCGCTCAGGAGTGGTCGGCGACCACGTGGACGAGGTTCCCCGCCTGCGCGACGATGGCGAGGCGCCAGGCGTCGAAGGTCGCGTCGCTCACGTCGAACGGCCGCTCGAAGCGCTGCATGTCCGGTGTGTGGATGTGTCCTGCGGGGATCTTCAGGGCCATGCGGTCCCTGAGCAGTGTGTTGCGGTAACCGCTCTCGTTGGAGAGGTAGTTGCCGCCGCCTCCGCTGTACGAGCACGAGCCGGCGTCCGGCGGCACCGGGGCGGTCGACGGCGGGTACTGGGTCGGCGGCGGGCTGTTGCGCGTCACCAGCGCGGTCGACGAGCAGTCGGGGAACTCGGTGTAGTTGGTGTGCCACACCACACCGAACGCCACGGACGGATCGGGCCACTCGTCACCCGGCGGGCGCGGGACCGAGGCACCGGTGTCCGCCTTGATCATCTGTCCGACCGGCAGGGTCGTGGTGGTCCACTGCGGCGGGTTCGTGAGGCCGAACTGCTCGGGCCCGCCCCAGCGTCGCACGACCGCGGTGTCGCAGCCGTGGTTGTCGGCCGCGAGCTGCGGCGCGCCGTTCAGCGTCGGGCAGGGCCGGCTGTCGTCGTTGCCCGGCGAGACCCCGTGGTAGCGGCCGTTCCACTGCTCCAGGTCGAACACCGAGCCGCTCGCCTGGCTCACCGTGACGGAGGCGTCGACCTGCCGGGGGCCGGGGCGCATCAGCGGCCCGACCGTGTCCTCCAGGTAACCCGCCTCGAACTCGGTGTAGTTGACGGGCAGTGTGTACGCCTCGATGTGCGCCGTTTCGCCGTCGGCCGTCCGGTACACGGTCCCGTCGAGCGCGAGCGCCGTGGCCCCCGACGGGTTGCCGTGCCGGATGTTGTCGCCGACGGTCCCGGCCGCGCTGCCCGTCGTACCGCCGTCCAGGGTGTACGGGTCGAAGCCGCTCATGACGACGCGCTTGACGCCCTTGCCCGCGGGGAAGCGGATGTCGGTCATCCCGCGCGACGCCCGGTCGAAGGCCGTGATGAGCGCGGAGCGCCGCGCGTCGGACAGGGCGAAGCCGGGCGTCCAGCGGCGCAGCGTCGCCGTGGCCTGGAGCCGCGTCCAGTAGAGCGGGCGGTCGTCGCTGTAGGGGAGGCTGCCCCGGGTCTTGACGTGCCGCTGGGCCCGGTCGACCGCCGCCCGCCAGAGGTCACGCCCCTCGCGCTCCACCAGTGCCCGCGCGCCGGCCAGGGTCCGCGTGCGGCACAGGGCGCGGGTCAACGCGGGCCCGTACGCCTGGAACCCGCCGCCCTCGATCATCTGCTGGGAGAACGGCTCAGCCGCGGCCTTCGCCGGGTCGCCGTCCTCGGGCAGCACCGCGCCGAGCCTGCTCTCCTCCACGGACAGCGGTGCCAGGGACGCGGCGCACGCCGGGCCCGGCCCCTGGGCGGCGGCGGGTCCCGCCGCCCACAGCGGGGTCAGCGCCGACACCGCGGCGAGCAGGGCCGCGGCCGCCTTGGCCTTGAATGGGAACACGCGACGTACCGCCTCACTCCCGGTGACGTGACCGCGCCAATCTTTGGCCCACCCGCCCCACCCGTCAAGAACGCCTCCGTCCGCCCCGCGGCGTCCCCTACGCTTCCGCGGGCCGCAGACGGGCGGCGAGGTGGACGAGGTGCGACCTGGCGTCGGGGGCGAGCGGCCAGCCGGAGTCGGCGAGCCCGGCCGTGAGCTCGTCCCAGCCGAGCCACCAGCCGTCGGCCACCTCGCTCACCTGGTGGACGATCGGCCCGTGGGCCCCGGGGTCGTGGCGCGTCTCGTACACGCAGGCCAGGTAGTTGGTGTCCGCGTCGGTGTACCAGCGGCGCGTCACGGGCCGCAGGGCGCAGCCGCGCAGGCCCATCTCCTCGCCCAGTTCGCGCTCGGCCGCGGCGAGCGGCTCCTCGCCCGCGGTGATCACCCCGCCCACCCAGGCGTCGAGGAGCCCGGGGTAGAGGTCCTTGCCCGTGGTGCGGCGGTGCACGTACACCCGGCCCGCGGCGTCCCGCAGCAGGATCTTCACCGCCGCGTGGGGCAGGTTGCGTGCGCGCACCCGGCTTCTCGGCGCGGTGCCCGTCACCCGCCCCGGGACCTCGTCCTGGGCGTAGAGGGCGACGGTCTCCTCTGCGGCGGACTGCATGTCTGCTCCTCGCGGTGGGGGCGGCGGGTGCGCGCCGGGGCGTCAGGTCGGCTCGACGAGTACGGTACCGAGGTGGCGGCCCGCCAGCAGGTCCATCAGCGCGCCGGGGGCCCGGTCGATGCCTTTCAGGCGCACGTGCGGGAAGGCCAGCGTCCCGGCGCGCAGGCCGGCGCTGAACTCCGCCTCCCACTGCGCCGCCGACGCCTGGTGGTCGGTGGCCGTGAGCCCGGTGACCGTGACCGCACGGGAGCACAGGCTCAGGGTGTCGACGCGGGCGGTGGCGCCGGTGCCGCCGCCCGCCTGCCCGCTGAGCGCGCCCACCACGACGATCCTCGCGTGCCTGCGGGCCTGGGCCGCCGCGGCCTCGAACTGGTCGCCGCCCACGGTGTCCACGACCAGGTCCACACCGTCGGGGGCCGCCGCGCGCAGCTGGTCCCCGATCGGGCCGTCGCCGCGCACCAGCACGGCGTCGAAGCCGAGTTGGCGCCGCAGGACGTCCGCCTTCCAGTGTGCGCCCGTCGTGCCGATGAGCCGGCCGGCACCGCACAGCCGGGCGAACTGCCCCGCGACACAGCCGACTCCGCCGGCCGCGCCCGTCACCAGCACGGTCTCGCCCGGCCGCGCCCTGCCCACCCGCTCCACCGCGAGCCAGCCCGCGAACCCCTGGGAGAGGCAGGCAGCGGGATCCGGCCAGGCCCCCGGGTCGACGGGCCGCACGCGGCCCGCTTCCAGGAGCGCGTACTGCTGCCAGCCGTGGTCGTGCCGGACCAGGTCGCCGGGGCGCAGGGGCGTACCGGTGGCCGCGACGACCTCGCCGAGCGCGCTGCCGCGCAGGACGGCGCCCGGCCGGTAGGGCTCCATCGGCAGCGCCTGCCCGCCCGCCATGAGAGTGCGGGTGGCCGCTCCGACGCGCAGGGCGAGGTTGCGCACCAGCACCTCGCCCTGTTCAGGGGGCCGCAGGGGCGCCGTCGTGATCGTGAAGTGCTCGGGGCGCAGCGCGGCGCCCGGGCGGGCGGCGAGCCTGACCTCGCGGTAGTCGGGCGGCAGCGCCCGCGCGGCAGGGCAGGTGCCGGACGCCGCCCGCGGTTCCGGCGCCATCGGCGTCATCCGCCGAGTGCGGGGCGGACGATCGCGAGCGCCGCGACGAACAGCCCCAGGTAGCACCAGGCGAGAAACCCCATGGCGGGTCCCGGCGGCCAGGTCGGGGTGCGCAGGGAGGCGAACCGCTCGCCGCCGCCCCAGACGAAGCCGCACGCGGACAGCGGGAGCCAGCCGGCCAGCGCGGTCGCCCCGTGCAGCTCCCAGGGGCGTACCACGGTGAGGGCGAGACCGACGGCGCCCGCCGCACACAGGACGGTCAGCAGCACGGAGCCGCGCAGGCCGACGGTGTTGGAGTAGAGCGTGGCGCCCGGCGTCCGGTCCGCGCTCGTCTTGCGGGCGAACTCGTAGTGCAGGAACGTGCAGGCGCACAGCGCCGCGCCCGTCAGCGCGGCCGCCACGGGCCCGCCGCCGGTGGCCTGCCGGAAGGAGAGCCAGATGTGGGCGCTGAGGAGGATCTGCACGGGGTAGCTGACCAGCAGGTTGACGAAGATGCGGTCGCGCACCGCCGCCGACCTGCGCTCCAGGAGGACGAGGAAGCAGATGTAGGCGAGGTCCAGGAGCATCACGGCGACCAGGGGCCAGGACCGCCAGCCGTTGAGCGCCAGTTGGGCCAGGACGATCAGCGCCATGGCGGCGCGCAGGTCCGCGACCTTGACCGAGCCCCTGGGAAGCGGGCGGTCCGGGTTGTACCTGCGGTCGTACTCCAGGTCCTTCTGCTCGTCGACGATCCGGATGAACAGCAGGGCCAGGTAGACGGAGACGATCTCCGCGAGCAGGGCGGGCCCGAGCCGCCAGCCGGATCCGGGGTCGAGCAGGGCGAGCGTGCCCTGGAGCGCGAGGACCCACAGCACCGCGTAGGTGACGTACACGCGGGCCGGTGCCCGCTCGGAGAGGAAGGCGCGCAGCCGCGCGGCGGAGCGCGGGACGGAGCGGGACGTGCCGTCGGACAGGTCGCGTACCGGTCCGGTGGTGGGCGTGGTCATGCGGTGCCCTCTTCCAGGATCTTCACGGAGCCGGTCGCGCCGTCGATCTCGATGCGCGCGCCGTCCGGGATACGGGTCGTCGCGTGCTGGAGCGCGACGATGGTCGGGATGCCGAACTTGCGCCCTGTGATGGCGGTGTGGGACAGCAGGGTGCCGCGCTCCACGACGATGCCGCGGGCCGAGAGCATCAGGAAAAGCCAGCCGGGGTCGGTCTCGCGGGCGATCAGGATCATGTCGTCGGTGGTCTCTTCGAGGTCGTGCGGGTCGACCACGACGCGGGCCGTGCCCTGGACGACCCCGCTGCTCGAACCCAGCCCGTACAGGGTGCTCTCGTCGGCGGTGCCTGAGACGGGGTCGGGCAGCGCGTCGCGCACCGGGCCCATGGTGACGAAGTCCATCGGCAGCTCCGCCTCCCTGGCCCGGTGCTCGGCGCCGCGCACGGCCGCGAGGCCGCGCAGGTCGTCGGTGACCGCGGTGCCGTCGTAGGTGCCGAGGATCTCCTCCTCGGTGAGGTGGACGACGTCGTCGGCGGTGTCGAGGAGCCCGCGGGCCGCGAGGTCGGCGCCGAGCGTGCGGTAGACGGAGCGTGCGAAGCCGAACAGCTCGCTGCGGTTGTAGCGGGTGTTCTCCCGGATGTTGACGTACCGGCGCTGCCCGGCGACCAGGGCCCGCAGGGTGCCGCGCCGCAGCGGGCGGCCCCGCAGCAGGGCGCGCAGCCGCTGCTCCGCGGCGTCGCGGGTGGCGCGCTCGCGGGCCCGCAGCATGTCTCCGGTCACCTCGCCGCGCGCGTACTCCCCCGCCATGCGCAGCAGTTGCCAGGGCTCGTCGCGCGGCAGCCGGACTTCGAGCTTCAGCTCCTGGAGGCCGCGGTCGCCGTGGAGCCTCGCGTGCGTGCGGAGCCGGTCGGCGAGGTCGTCGCCGTACGCCCCCGCGGCGATCTCCGCCCAGACGCCCTCGACGGGTTTCGCCGCGAGGGCGTCGAGCAGTTCCGGTGTGGCGCGGATGTGCTCGGCGATGCCGATGACCGACATCAGGATGACCACGCTGCGGTTGGGCCTGCCGCCGCACAGCAGGTCGGTGTGGAGGCCGTCGTCGGCCTCCGGCAGCCAGCGCGCGAACAGGCGCAGGGCGAGCGTCTCGTGGATCTGCAGCAGGATGTCGTTGACCAGGGTGAGGCCCCAGTGGCTGCCCGCCTCGCGCCACAGCGACCGCATCAGCTGGACGAGTTGGAGCGGGTCGGCGGTCTCGGCTGCGGCCCGGTGCTCGGCGAGGGTGCGCTGCCACCACTCCTCGAACCGCCGGGCCGCCGGGACGTGCAGGGCCCAGCGGACGGTCAGACGGGCCACGGCGGCGGCTGTGGCGGGGAGTTGGGAGACGGGTTCCAGCAGCGGCGTGGGCCGTACGTGGGTGACCGAGGGCGACATGCCCATCATGCGCTCGAAGCTGTTACGCCAGAGCGGAAAGGTCCTGCTGAGCCCGTGCAGGACGTACCAGGCGCTGAGGGAGTAGTAGACCCGGCCGCGCAGCAGCCCGATCATCCCCCTCAGCTCGTTCTCGTGCCGGTCGAGCAGGTCGCGGGGGACGCCGAGCTTGCGGTAGAAGTCGTGGAAGTCCTCGCGGTAGAAGTGCTGGGCGAAGGAGTAGGTCAGTGCGGTGGTGACACCGGGATAGCTCTCGGTGATGTTGGCGTTGCTCCACAGGCGCTGCCGGTCGAGTTCCAGCACGACCGGCCTCGCCTGGAGGATGTGCAGCGCGCCGTCGTCGGTGAAGGTGCCCTCGATGTCCTGCGGGCGGCCGAACAGCCGCTCGATCCGGTCGCCGGCCGCCACCGCCCGCCGGATCTGCTCGTCCGTCAACGCGGCCGTGTCGCGCAGCCGTTCGGACACCTCGGAGAGCTGCGGCCCGTCGGCGGGCCGGTCGGGGTCCCGGGCCATGCGGTGGGTCTTGTGGGCGAGTACGGAGCGCACCGCGCCGTCGCGGCGCGAGACGAAGTAGTGGTCGACGGGGACCTTCTCCTGGACGACGCCCTCGCCGATGCCGAGGCCCGCCGCGAGCACCCGGTCGCGGGCCCCCGTCAGCGGGTCGCAGGTGAACAGGACGAACGACCGCTCGCCGAACTCCATCCGCTGCACACCGACCGCGACGGCGAACCCGCGCTGGCTGCCGCCGCGGGCGGCCCGGTAGAGCAGCGACTGCGGCCCGAACCCCGAGGCCCAGCACAGCCGCACCTTGTCGAGGAGCAGGTCCCTTGTCACGTAGAGGAAGCTGTCGCTGATCCCGGCGAACGCGTCGTGTGCCGAGTCCTCGCCCGCGTGGCCCGCGGTGCCGACCACGGACGAGCGCACCGAGACCACGGCGTCGGCCCCGAACTCCCGGTCGAAGGCGTCGAGGAGGAGGCGCCGGAGGTGCCCTGGCACCCGGGCCCCGAGGACCAGTCGGCCGATGCGGGCCGCCGTCTCCTCGACGGACGGGAGGTCCGCCGGGTCGAGTCGCGCGAGCAGGGCGTCGATCTCGGGGCGCACCGGCGCGAGGACGCGGGCGAACACGTCGGCGGAGAGGCAGAAGAAGCGGGGCACGGGCAGGCCGGCCAGCGCCATGCGCGCCTGCCGCGCGAACTTGGGCCCCACGGCTGCCTCGTCGAGCAGCGCGCGGCCGCGCACGACGGGCCCGGGCCGCCCGCCGGGGCGCGTGAGGCGGGTCAGGAGAGCGGGCGTACGGCTACGGTTCACGGTGCATTCACCACACCCAGGGGATGACGCGGCGGTGTGACGCCGCGTACGCGGAATAGCCGGGAAGCCGGAGGAGCATCCGCTCCTCCACGAGGATGCGCACGACGAGCGTGGGAAGCAGCACCATCAGCGCCGCGGCGCTCGCGGTGTTGAGGAAGAAGACCACGAACGCGACATGGGCGAGCGCCATGCCGAGGTAGGCGGGGTGCCGCACCCACCGGTAGGGCCCCGTCCGCACGATCTCGTGGTCGTCGAGGGCGCGCACCCGGTGCGAGTAGAAGCGCCCGAGGGTGCGGATCGCGACCAGCCGCAGGGCCACGGCCGCCGCGAAGACCACGGGCACCGCGAGCATCCACGGGTGGTACGTGCGCTGGTCGGCCGGCACCAGGCAGGCGGTGGCGACGGTGGCGGCGCGCGCGGTGGCGTAGACGTAGATCGTGCCGCGGTCGGTGGCCGTCTCCGTGGACGTCGAACTGCGCACGGTCGTCCAGGTTTCGAGGACGAGCCACAGCAGGTGCAGCCCGGCGAGCACGACGGCCACCCGCTGCCAGGCGTCGGACCAGCCGAGCGCGCCTCGCACCACGGCGGTCCCGGTCGCCGCGAGGCAGACCGCGAGGACGAAGAGCGGGTACTTGCGCAGAATCCAGCGCATGACGCCTTCCGGGGGTCGGGGGTGGACCGTTCACATGGCGGGTGGCGCGGGCGGCCGCCGGCCGCCGCGCCGGGCCGGCGGCCACGGGGGTGGCGCGGCGGCGGGTCAGTGGTGCACGAAGGCGCCGTCGCCGAGCGGCGCGCCCGCGGCGTCCCCGAGGTACGCGAGCCGGGGCATCGCCTCAAGGAACTGCCGCTCCTCGATCAGGGCCGCCCTGCTCTCCGCCATCACCACCATGTCCATGGACCCGGTGGCCGCCGAGGCTCCCGCCTGCACCAGGTCGCACCGGCCGCGGAAGCGCAGCCGGTCCTGCCCCTTCCAAACGTGCTCCTCCAGCCGGTAGTCGATCCGGGTGGGCAGCGGCAGGAGGAACCTGCTGAAGGAACTCTCCAGGGAGTTGAGGATGAAGCGGCGGGGCGTCCCGGTCCTCGCCAGCAGGTAGCGCTCGGCCACGGCGAGCGACATCTGCCGCACCACCTCGGTGATCACCGCCGCGGTGACATGGGCGCTCGCGGCGTGGTCGAGGACCATCTCCTGCCGGTCGCTGATGCGCAGGGCCGCGGAGAACCGGTCGTCGGCGACCCGGTCGAGCCCGGCAAGGAGGACGTTGTCCGGGTTGTGCTTGTGCACCTCGGCGCAGCCCAGCATCGGGGGCATGGGCGGGTCCCGCAGGATCGACTCCGGTATGCCGAGCCGGCGTAAGCGGCCGCGCACGATCTCGCGCTCGTAGCGCTCGATCCCCTGCCCCGGCACCAGGACCGGCCACGGTGCGCGCACCGAGCCGTTGTCCAGTCCTGTGAGGAGCGCGGTCAGGGACATCAGGCCGGCGGCCGGCGAGCGGCTCGCCAAATTGTCACCGACGATGAAGACCACGTCGCGGGGGTCGGGTGGGCCTCCTGGCTCCAATGGATCCGCGAGCTCTGCGGGCACGGCTGCCTCGCTCGTCGACTGGGGTCGCACAGGTCCTCCTCGGGGTGAGCCCGCCACAGGCACGACCGTGGGCCGACCGGCTCGCAGACGGAACGTTCGGCGAACACTGGGTGACGATTGTGCTGAGGCGCCCTTGCAGCGCGCCGGACGGCGGGCTTGCACCGGGGGCCGCGGGCGCGGCGCCGAGCGGGCGGCCCGGCCGGTCCGCGCAGGGCTGCGACCGGGAGGAACGGGCCCGTCCAGGCATTTCGGAAACACTCAACTGCCGGCGTGTCCCCGGCATGACGCGGGTGCCCCGGGGCATGTTGACGACCACGGGGACCGACGAGGTTGGAGCATCGGCATTGCAGGCTGAACCTCCGTACGAGGACGTCCGCTTCGGGGTCCTCGGCCCGCTCGAAGGCTGGCAGGGCGACCGCCGTCTCCAGCTCGGCGGGAGCGTCAACGAACGCGTCTTGGTGATGCTGCTGTTCGAGGCCGGGCACATGGTCCCGGCCTCCCGGCTGATCCAGGCGGTGTGGGGCCACCAACCGCCGGCGACGGCGCTCCAGCAGATCCGCAAGGCCGTCGCCGACCTGCGCAGGCGCATCTCGGGCGGCCGCACGCTCATCGTCACCGAGCCGCCCGGCTACCGCGCGGCCGTGCCGGAGTGCCAGGTGGACCTGGGGGTCTTCGCCGCGCGGATGCGCACCGCGCGGAAGGCGCACGAGGAGGGCCGTATCGACGCGGCCGTGGCCGACCTCCAGGCGGGCCTCGACCTGTGGCGCGGGCCCGTCCTCGCCGGTACGGGCGGGCCCGTCATCGAGGCCGCTGCCGCGAGTTGGGAGGAGCGCCGCATCGCCGCGACCGAGCTCGTCTTCGACCTGCGCCTCGGCAGGGGCGAAGCCGGCGAGCTGATCGGGGAGTTGCGCGCGGCGGTCGCCGCGAGCCCGCTCAGGGAGAACGTGCGCGGCCAGCTCATGCTCGCCCTGCACCGCTCGGGGCGGCGCGGCGAGGCGGTGGAGGAGTACGCGAGGCTGCGCTCCCTGCTCGCCGAGGACCTCGGGATAGAGCCGAGCCCCCGCCTGTCGACGCTGCACACGGCGATCCTGCGCGGGTCCCCCGAGCTGGACGGCGCCCGCCACCGCGCCGTGCCGTCCGCCGTGGTACGCCCGGCGCCGCCCAGGCCGCCCGTGCCGCGGGTACTGCCGCACGGGCTGGGGGACTTCACGGGGCGCGACAGGGAGACCGAGCAGCTCGTCTCCGCCGTGTCGAAGGACTCGGGGCGCCCCGGCCCGCGGGTCCTGGTGATCGACGGCATGGGAGGCAGCGGCAAGACGGCGCTCGCGGTGCGGGTGGCGCACCTCCTCGCCCCCGCGTACCCGGGCGGGCAGCTCTACCTCGACCTGCGGGGCTCCACCGCGGGCGCCGAGCCCCTGTCCACCGGGGAGGCCCTTGGCGCGCTGCTGGCGACGCTGGGCGAGGTGCCGGGCGAGGAGCCCGCGGCGCCCGAGCCGCTCGCCCGGGTGCCGCGGTGGCGCAGCGCGACGGCCGACCAGCCCTTCGTCCTGATCCTCGACAACGTTGCCGACGCTGCCCAGGTGCGGCCCCTGCTGCCCAGTTGCACGGGCAGTCTGGTGCTCGTGACGAGCAGGATCCGTCTTGCCGAACTCGACTCGACGGCCTGGCTCACCCTCGATCCGTTCGACGAGGCGGAGGCCGTCGAGCTCCTCGGGCGCATCCTCGGCGCCGACCGGGTCGCCGCGGAGCGCCCGGCCGCTTCCGAACTCGTCCGGCTCTGCGGCAACCTGCCGCTGGCCGTGCGCGCGGCGGGGGCCAGGCTGCGCAAGCGGCCCCACTGGCCGCTCGGCCACCTGGCCGACCGGTTACGCGACGGCGGCCGCGTCCTCGCGGAGCTCCGGTGCGGCGACATCAGCGTGGAGAGCACGCTGCGCGTCTCGTACGAGGCGATACCGCCGCAGCACCGGGCCGACTTCAGAACGCTCGGCCACCATGCGGGGCCCGACCTGGGCATCGCGGCGGCCGCGGCGCTCCTGAACACCGGCAAGGAGCTGGCCGAGGCGTCCCTGGAGCTGCTGCTCGACATGAACCTGCTCCAGCAGCACGCCTTCGGCCGCTACTCCTTCCACCCCCTCGTCCGCGCCTTCGCCCGCACCCTGCCGGCGCCCCCGGACTCGCCCTAGCCGCAGTGGGCGTAGCGCCCCCGGAAGAAGACCAGGGGCGGGCCGCCGCGCTGGATCGCCAGGTCGCGGACGGCGCCGGTGACGAACCAGTGGTCGCCCGCGTCCACTTCGCCGGCCACGTCGCACTCGAACCAGGCCAGGGCGCCGAGCAGGACGGGGGCGCCGCAGGCGCCGGGCCGGTGCGGGACCCGCCAGCGTCCCGGGTCGGCGGCGGCGAAGTTGCGGCACAGCTCCTCCTGGTCCGCCGCCAGCACGTTGACGCAGAAGCACCCCGCCGCGCGGATGCGGGGCCAGGTGGTGGAGGTCCTGGCCGGGAGGAGCCCGACGAGCGCCGGGTCGAGCGACACCGAGGTGAAGGTCCCCATCACCATGGCGGGCGGCGGCTGGTCGGGGGCGGGCGGCGGCCCGGTGACCAGGACCACCCCGGTCGGGTGGTGGCCCGCCACCCGGCGCAGCAGCGCCCCGGCCACCCGGGGGCGCCCTGCGCGCGCCGGGACCACGTCGGCTTCCTGTGTGGAGGGTTCCCTCATCGTCGTCGTACCTCCGGTCCTGCCGGCCGGCGGGGCGTGCCCGCGGTGTGCCCGCCGCACGTCCCGCCGGGGGGTTCAGGCGGCAGCCGGGACGGGCTGCCCGACATAGGCCACCCCGGGGAACTCCCGGGCCAGGTCGGCGACGTCGGCGGCGACCTTGCGGGGGTCCTCGGAGCGCAGCAGGAGGCGGGCGAGGAGTTCGGCGACCGCGGCCATGTCGTCCTCCTTCATGCCCCAGCGCGTCAGCTCCTGGGTCCCAAGGCGCAGCCCCGGCCGGGCGTTGCTCGGCAGGACGACCGTGGTGGTGCGGATGTCGGCGCCGGTGAGCAGCCGCCCCCAGGCGTGTGTGCCGCTGCTCTCCGGCATGTGCAGCCACACCTGGTGCGTGTCGGTGAAGCCGAAGTCGGCGCCGGGCAGTTCGAAGCCGCGGCGGGCCAGCTCGTCGGCCAGCCGCCGGGCGTTGGCGATGACCTGGGTCGCGTAGGCGGTGCGGTTCGGCAGCAGCTCCTCCAGGGTGATCGCCAGGCTGGCGACCGTGGCGGAGTGGGAACTCGACGCGGTGAACGGGATCCGCCCCGCCACCTTCTCCGCGAGGTCGTCGCTGTTGGTGACGAGGAGGCCCTTCTGCGGGCCCGGCAGCGTCTTGTGCGTGCTGCCGGAGATGCTGTCGAAGCCGCCGTCGAGGAGGAGGGTGCCCGGCGCGGCGGGCAGCAGGCCGAGCAGGTGCGAGGCGTCGAGGCAGATGGTCGCGGCGGGGGCCGCGGAACGCAGCGCCTCGGCGTCGGGGAAGCGCAGGGTGGTGGAGGCGTCGAGATAGATGACGTCGACCGGGTGCTCGGCGACCCGGGCGGCGAGCGCGGCGTGGTCGATCTGGAGGCGTGCGCGGTCGAAGGGCAGGAAGTCGACCTCGTAGCCGAAGCTCTCGCAGATGGTCACCGTGGCGTAGTGGCCGCCGTCCTCGGGGGCGAGGACCATGACGCGGCCGGCGCGCGGGGTCACCGCGGTCAGCACGGTGTGCATGGTGTGCAGGCCCGAGAGGAACTGCACGAAGGCGTGGCGGGCCCCGTAGAACTCCTTGGTGAGGTCGACGCAGTACGTGTAGACGTCGTTGAGGCCGCTGACGTCGCCGTACACCGCGACGGGCGTCTCGGAGTAGGGGTAGCGGTTGACCGCGTCGGTGGCGAGTGCGGCCGCTGCCCGCGGCGAGAGGCGGTTCTCGATGGGGAAGAGGTTGAGGCTGGGCCTGCGCTGGAGGGCGGCGAGGACGTCCATCAGTAGCTCCTGTGCTGGGGGGTGTGGGCGGGGCGCGGGGTCACAGCCACGGGTAGCGGGCCACGTCCTTGCCCGCGTAGTCGGGGTCCATGTAGATGAAGGCGCGCTGGATGAGGACGTCGCGCACCTCGAACACACCGCACCAGCGGCCGGCGCCCCACTCGGGTACGCCCACGCGCCAGGGGCCGTCGCGGTGTTCTCCGTGGGTGGTTCCCTCGACGGCGAGCACGTCGGTTCCCGTGGTGATCCAGTTGAAGGACGAGAAGTGGTGCTCGACCGAGACGACGGTCTTGCCGAGGTCCCCGAACATCTCGTTTATCTCGCTCTTTCCGTGCGCGAGCCCCCACTTGGGGAAGAAGAACAGCGCGTCGGGGGCGAAGAACTCGATGAGGGGTATTCCGTCGTGGCTCGTCCCGCCGTTGTCGAAGGCTTTGAGATAGGCGGTGATGACGGCCTTTCGCTGTTCGTCCGTCATCGGGCTTGCTGCCGCGGGCATGAACGACCTCCCAAACAGAGGGGATTTCCCAGAGGGCACGGCGCCCCGGCGTGGACGGTGTCGTCTTCCCGGCGGCCTGCGGCCCGCGGCAACGATGGCAGGGGCGGCTTGCCGCGGGCTTGACGGTGTGGTGCCGACGCGCTTGCAGGGGCGCTCAGTTGCCGGTCATGGCGAGCATGGCCGGCGTATAGCGCTCACCGTGCACGGGCAGCGAGGCGGCGGCCGCCGTCACCGCGGCGAGGTCGTCCTCGCTCAGGCGTACGGCGGCGGCGGACAGGTTCTCCGCCAGGTGGTACGGGTCGCCGGTGCCGGGGATGGGCACGACGTCGGCGCCCTGGTGGTGGAGCCAGGCGAGGCCGAGCTGCGCCAGGGTCAGGCCGAGCCGGCCGGCGTGCGGGCGCAGGCGGCGCAGCAGTTCCTGGTTGCGGGCGAGGGCAGCGGGGGCGAAGCGCGGCTGGCCGCGCCGGAAGTCCTCGTCCGCCAGGTCGTCCTGGGTGGTGATGCGGCCGGTGAGGAACCCGCGGCCGAGCGGCGCGTACGCGACGATGCCGATGCCCAACTCGCGGCAGACGGGCACGACCTCGTCCTCGATGCCGCGCGTCCACAGGCTCCACTCGCTCTGCACGGCGGTGACGGGGCACTGGGCGTCGGCCCTGCGCAGGGTGGCGGCGGCGGGCTCGCTGAGCCCGAAGTGGCGCACCTTGCCCTCCGCGATCAGCTCGGCCACCGCGCCCGCGGTCTCCTCGACGGGGACCGCGGGGTCGATCCAGTGCTGGTAGTAGAGGTCGATGCGGTCGGTGCGCAGGCGCCTGAGCGAGCGCTCGCAGGCGGCCCGCACGTAGGACGGCTCGCCGCACAGGCCCTGGAAGCCCTCGGCCGAGCGCACCATGCCGAACTTGCTGGCGATCACCACGCCGTCCCTGCGCCCGGCGACGGCGCGGGCGAGGAGTTCCTCCCCCGCGCCCAGGCCCTGCACGTCGGCGGTGTCGAGCAGGGTCACCCCGGCGTCCAGGGCGGCGCGGATCGCGGCGAGCGCCCTTTCGGGGTCGGGGCGGCCGTAGAAGTCCGTGGTGGGCAGGCAGCCGAGGCCCTGGGCGCTCACTTCGAGCGTGCGCAGGGTACGCCGGGGCAGGGCGGCGCGGGGCGTGGGCATGGCAGGAACCTCCGGTACGGGGGGACGCGGCCGGGTCCGGGGTGTCCCACCGGAAGGCGCGGCAGCGAGGGGACGGGAGCGCGGGCGGCCGGACCGTGCGGCCGGCGGTGCGCACTCCTGGTCCAGCACGGTAACGGCCGCCCCTGGTATCCACAACGCCGCTTCCGAGCAAGGGAGTTGTCTGTCACGGCGCGGTGACGCCGCACGTCACCTGCGGTGCGTTTTCTGCAAGTGCGCCATCCGTCTTCGTGCAAGGCGGGGTCGCCACAGTGGGCGGAGCGTGCCGGGCGAGACCTGTCACCGAAGACGGCGCCGATTCCGCGGCGCGGTCCGTGGCCCGCACGAGCGCAGCCACTTCCGTATGCATGAGGAGTTTCCATGTCGCGCGTGTCCACCACTCCGAGCAACAACCCCACGACCGCATACGCCCTGCTGCGGCGGCTGCGGGACCACGGAGTCGAAACGGTCTTCGGCGTGGTCGGCCGGGAGGCCGCGTCCATTCTCTTCGACGAGGTGGAGGGGATCGACTTCGTCCTGACCCGCCACGAGTTCACCGCGGGCGTCGCCGCGGACGTGCTCGCCCGGATCAGCGGCCGGCCGCAGGCGTGCTGGGCCACGCTGGGGCCCGGCATGACGAACCTGTCGACGGGGGTCGCCACGTCGGTGCTCGACCGCTCGCCGGTCATCGCGCTGGCCGCCCAGTCCGAGTCGTACGACGTCTTCCACAACGACACCCACCAGTGTGTCGACGCGGTCGGTGTGATGCGCCCGCTGACGAAGTACGCGGTGGAGCTTCAGCGCCCCGACGACATCACCGACCTGGTGGACTCGGCGGTCTCCGCGGCCATGACGGAGCCCGTCGGGCCGAGCTTCCTCTCCCTCCCCGTCGACCTGCTCGGCGCCGAGACCGACGCCGCGGAGTCCCGGCCGCCGGCCCGCACACCTGACAAGCCCCTCGGCGTGGTCCAGGACGGCTGGCAGGCGGCGGCCGACGAGGCGGCCGAGCTGCTCGCCGAGGCGCAGCACCCGGTCCTCGTGGTGGGCGCGGCGGCGATCCGCTCGGGTGCGGCGCCGGCCGTGCGGGCGCTGGCCGAGCGGCTCAACATCCCGGTCATCACGACGTACATCGCCAAGGGCGTGATGCCGCAGGGCCACCCGCTCAACTACGGTGCGGTGACCGGGTACATGGACGGCATCCTCTCCTTCCCCGCGCTGGACACGCTGTTCGGCCCGGTCGACGTGATCGTCACCCTCGGCTACGACTACGCGGAGGACCTGCGGCCCTCGATGTGGCAGCGGGGCGGCGAGAAGAAGACCGTGCGGGTCTCCCCCACGGTCAACCCCGTGCCGCGGGTGTTCCAGCCGGACGTGGACGTCGTCACCGACGTGCTCGCCTTCGTGGAGCACGTGGACGAGCGCACCGCGAGGCTCGCGCCGAAGACCGCGCACGACATCGCGCCGCTGCGGGAGCGGATCGCGGAGTT
The DNA here is from genome assembly GCF_040704505.1 of Streptomyces sp. NPDC047002. NCBI lineage: Bacteria > Bacillati > Actinomycetota > Actinomycetes > Kitasatosporales > Streptomycetaceae > Streptomyces > Streptomyces sp. NPDC047002. Next base: position 176,863 of record NZ_JBEYWC010000002.1, on the reverse strand, counting down.
CCTCGCCGACCCCACGGCGTACGCGGACGGCATGCGCGTGCACCAGGTGATCGACTGCATGAACACCGTGATGGCCGAGACCGCGGAGACGGGCGAGGGCACGATCGTCTCCGACATCGGCTTCTTCCGGCACTACGGGGTCCTCTTCGCCCGCGCCGACCAGCCCTTCGGGTTCCTGACGTCGGCGGGCTGCTCCAGCTTCGGCTACGGCATACCCGCGGCGATGGGCGCCCAGATGGCCAGGCCAGGGCAGCCGACGTTCCTCATCGCCGGCGACGGCGGCTTCCACTCCAACAGCGCCGACCTGGAGACGATCGCGCGGCTCAACCTGCCGATCGTGACGGTGGTCGTCAACAACGACACCAACGGGCTGATCGAGCTGTACCAGAACCTCGGTCACCGCCGCTCCTTCGACCCGGTCGTCAAGTTCACCGGTGTGGACTTCACGAAGCTGGCCCAGGCCAACGGCGTGGAGGCGGTGCGCGCCGCCAGCAGGGAGGACCTGCTCGCCGCGCTGCGCAAGGGAGCGGCGCTCGGGCGCCCCTTCCTCATCGAGGTGCCCGTGAACTACGACTTCACGGCCGGCGGCTTCGGCGCCCTGGACATCTGAGATGTCGCTGCCTGCCGCCACCGGCTTCCTCGCCGCCGTGCGGGAGGGGGACGAATCGCTCCCCCTCGCCGCCCTGGCGACCGCCGGCCTGCGCGACGACACCCGCGAGGAGTTCGAAGGGCGCACCGTGTTCAGCGGGCTGGTGCACAGCGGCGCGCCGGACGGCGCCAGGGCACGCGGCCGCGGCACGTCGCTCGTGCTGGCCGGTGAGCTCTACAACCGTGAAGAACTGCGCTCGCTGCTGCCTTCCGGCGACCCGGTGGGCGACGCCGAGCTCGTCCTCGCCCTCTTCGAGCGCTACGACCTGCACGCGTTCCGCCTGCTCAACGGGCGCTTCGCGATCCTCCTGCACGCCGGGCCCCGGGTCCTGCTCGCCACGGACCACGCGGGCTCGGTCCCGCTCTACGTGAGCGTGCTGCCGGGCCGGGTGACGGCCGCCACCGAGGCGAAGGCGCTGCGGGGCGTGGCCGCGGGGCGCGCCCTGCGCGCGGGGCGCGCCGTGCGCCGGCTCCCCGGGGTGCACCAGGTCCCCGCGGGCACGGTGCTCGAAACGTCCCTGGGCAGCGGCACGTGCACGGCGCACCGCACCTGGGCGCCGCCGCTGCAGCGCCGGATCCTCCCCGAGGCGGACGCGGTGGACGCCGTCCGGGAAAGCCTGCGGCGCGCGGTGCGCGCACGCTCGGGCCAGGCGGCGCCGCTCGTGGTCCTGTCGGGCGGCATCGACTCCTCCAGTGTGGCCGCGCTCGCGGCCCTCGGCACCGACGGGCCGATCGACACCGTGTCGATGGGCACCGACGTGGCCGACGAGTTCCCGCAGTCGCGGCTCGTCGCCGAGCACCTCGGCACGGCGCACCGCGAGATCACCGTCACCACGGCCGACCTGCTGCGGCGCCTGCCGCACGCCGTGTGGGCCGCGGAGTCGCTCGATCCCGACATCATCGAGTACCTGCTGCCGCTCACCGCGCTGTACCTGCGGCTCGAAGGACCGGGCCGCCGCATCCTGACCGGGTACGGCGCGGACATCCCGCTCGGCGGCATGCACCGCGAGGACCGGCTGCCCGCCCTGGACAGCGCGCTCGCGCACGACATGGCGACGTACGACGGCCTCAACGAGATGACGCCCGTGCTCTCCGGCATCAGCGGCCACTGGTCCACCCACCCGTACTGGGACCGGGAGGTCCTCGACCTCCTGGTCACCCTGGAGTCCGGGCTCAAGCGCCGCTACGGGCAGGACAAGTGGGTGCTGCGCGCCGCCATGGGCGACCTGCTGCCGTCCCAGACCGTCCTGCGCCCCAAGCTCGGCGTGCACGAGGGCTCAGGCGCCACCTCCTCGTTCAGCCGGCTGCTCACCGGCGCGGGGATCGAGCCGTCCCGCGTGCACCAGGCCAAACGCCTGGTGGTGCAGGAGCTGTTCGACGCCGTGGTGGTGGCGGGGCGGCACCCGGACGAGGTGGAGACGGCGCAGGCGGTCCAGTCGGTCGCCGACCGGCTCGGGCACCGCGTGGGGACCGGCTCGTGACGGAACCCCGTACCGCAGACCCGAAGGAGTCATGACGGCGTGGAACGCATCGACACCAACGTCTCACCCCGCTACGCGCAGATCCCCACCTTCATGCGCCTGCCGCACGACCCGGAGCCGGGCGGCCTCGACGTGGTCGTCGTCGGGGCCCCGTACGACGGCGGCACCAGCTACCGTCCCGGGGCCAGGTTCGGCCCGCGGTCCATCCGCGGCGAGTCGGGGCTCATCCACGGGGTGGGCATCGACCGGGGGCCCGGCACGTTCGACCTGATCCGGTGCGCGGACGCGGGCGACATCGACCTGACCCCGTTCAACATGCACATCGCGATGGACCACGCCCAGCGGCGGCTGACCGAACTCCTCGCCGACAACGGGGCGTTCCTCATGCTGGGCGGCGACCACTCGCTGACGCTCGCCGCGCTGCGCGCGACCTCGGACAAGCACGGCCCGCTGGCCGTGCTCCACCTCGACGCCCACAGCGACACCAACCCCGCCTTCTACGGCGGCGAGTACCACCACGGCACGCCGTTCCGCCACGCCATCGACGAGAAGCTCGTGGACCCGCGGCGCATGGTGCAGATCGGGATACGCGGGCACAACCCGAAGCCCGACTCGCTGGACTACGCACGCGGCCACGGCGTACGCATCGTCACCACGGACGAGTTCACCGCGCTCGGCACCGAGGCGGCGGCGCGCCTGGTCCGGGAGACCGCGGGCGACGCGCCGCTGTACGTCTCGGTCGACGTCGACGTCATGGACCCGGCGTTCGCGCCGGGGACGGGGACCCCCGCGCCCGGCGGCCTCACCTCGCGCGAGGTGCTCGCCCTGCTGCGGTGCGTGGGCGACCTGCGGCCGGTCGGCTTCGACGTCATGGAGGTCTCGCCCCTGTACGACCACGGCGGCATCACCTCGATCCTCGCCACCGAGATCGGCGCTGAGCTGCTCTACCAGTACGCACGCGCCCACACCCATGAAAGGAACTCCCAGTGACAGTCGTGGACTGCACCCCGTACGCCGACGACCTGCTCGCGCTCGCCGCGCGGCTGCCCCGTGTCCCCCGCGCCGACCTGTACGCCTTCCTGGAGGGCGCAGGTGCGGCGACCCTCGACCTGCCCGACGCCCTGGCGCGCGAGCTGGACTCCTTCAACTCCTCGGGGAACCAGGACGGTTACCTGCTGCTGCGGGGCCTGCCCGTGGAGGCGACCGAGGCCCTGCCGCCCACCCCGACCACCACGCCGGCCCCCGAGGACCGCCCGCTGCTCACCATGGAGGCGATGCTCGCGCTCGTCGGGCGGCGCCTCGGCCTGCACACCGGCTACCAGGAGCTGCGGTCGGGCACCGTCTACCACGACGTGTACCCCTCGCCGAACGCCCACTACCTGTCCTCCGAGACCTCGGAGACGCTGCTGGAGTTCCACACGGAGATGGCCTACCACCACCTCCAGCCGAACTACGTGATGCTGGCCTGCTCGCGGGCCGACCACGAGCGCACGGCGGCCACGCTCGTCGCGTCCGTACGCAAGGCGCTGCCGCTGCTCACCCCCGAGACGCGCGCACGGCTCCACGACCGCAGGATGCCGTGCTGCGTCGACGTCGCCTTCCGCGGCGGTGTACCGGACCCCGGTGCGATCGCGCAGGTCAAGCCGCTCTACGGCGAGAAGGACGACCCCTTCCTCGGCTACGACCGCGAGCTGCTCGCCCCGGAGGACCCCGCGGACGCGAAGGCGGTCGACGCGCTGTCGAAGGCGCTCGACGAGGTCACGGAGGCGGTCTACCTGACCCCGGGTGACCTGCTCATCGTCGACAACTTCCGCACCACGCACGCCCGCACCCCCTTCACGCCCCGCTGGGACGGCAAGGACCGCTGGCTGCACCGGGTCTACATCCGCACCGAGCGCAACGGCCAGCTGTCCGGCGGCGAGCGCGCGGGCGACGTGGTGAGCTTCACGCCCCGCGGCTGACCCGCGGCACCGCATCGGGAGCCGGGCGGAGGGGCCGACGACGCCCCCTCCCCCGGCTCCCTCAGCCCTGCGCGGCGGCCGCGCACCGGGCCTCGTCCGTACGAGAGGGCCCCGTGCGCGGCCGCCGCGCGCTGTGCGCTGTGGGCCGTGCGCGCCCTGCGCACACGGCCGGTGCGTCCCGTGCCCGGGCGGCTCAGAGCGGCACGGAGCGGCGGACGGTGCACGTGCACCGTCCGCCGCTCCATCCTTCGGCCCGCGGCCCGCGCGCCGCGGGCCGTCAGCCCGCCGCAGGCTCCGCCGTACGGCGCCCGAGCAGCCTGGCCAGGGCGCCGCCCACGAAGTCGCGGTCGGCGGCGCCGGCCCCCGCGCCCGCCAGGTGGCCCCAGGAACCGGGGACCACTTCGAGCGTCGCGTGCGGCAACAGCCCGGCGGCGCGCTCCTCGTCCGCCACGGCGAAGCACTGGTCGAGGGCGCCGGGCAGGAGCACCGCATCGGCGGTGACGGAGGCCAGGGCCGCCGCGGCGTCGCCGCCGAAGCCGGGGCTCGCGCCCACGTCCGCGTGCTCCCAGGTGCGGACCATGGCGAGCAGGTCGGCTGCGGCGGGTCCTGCCGTGAAGAACGGCTCCCAGAAGCCCGTGAGGTACTCCTCCCTGCTGGTGAACCCGAGCTCCCGGTAGCCCTCTTCGGCCCAGAAGGGGTGCGAGGCCGCCCAGCCGGCGAAGACCCGGCCTGCGGCGCGCCGCCCCCGCTCACCGCCGCCGTCGGCGCTCAGCGCGGCCGCCAGGCCCGACAGGAAGACCTTGTTGTGCTCGCTGGTCACGGCGGAGCCGCAGACCGGCGCGATCCTGCGCACCATCTCCGGGTGCGAGACCGCCCACTGGTAGGTGTGTGCGGCACCCATCGACCACCCGGTGACCAGGGCCAGTTCGCGCACGCCCAGGTGCTCGGTGAGCAGCCGGTGCTGGGCCGCCACGTTGTCCTGCGGGGTGATCAGCGGGAAGTCCGCCCCCGCCGGGTGGTTGCTCGGCGAGCTGGAGACGCCGTTGCCGAACAGGCCCGCCGTGACGACGCAGTAGCGGCGGGTGTCGAGCGGCCTGCCCTCCCCGATCAGCCAGTCGTAGCCGGTGTGGTCGCCGCCGAAGAAGGACGGGCACAGGACGGCGTTGGAGCCGTCCGCGTCGAGTGTGCCGTGCACCGCGTAGCCGATGCGCGCACCGTCCAGGGTGCCGCCGCCGAGCAGCGGCAGTGTGTCGAGTGTGAAGACGTCGTGGTCCACCGCGCGGCCTCCGCTCACAGCCAGTTCGGCGCGATCTCGGTGGCCCACAGCTCCAGGCTGCGCAGCTGCACGTCGTTGGGGATGAGCCCGGAGTACTGGCACTGGAGCAGGTACTCGGGGTCGTGGTGCTCCACCAGCTTCTCGATCTTGCGGTTGATGTCGTCGGGCGTGCCGACCCATTCGAGGCCACGCTCGACGAGCGTGGCGTAGTCGGAGCCGATGGGCCCCTTCTCGCCGACGTTGCGCAGCGCCTCGGTGAAGCCCATGGGGCCGAACCAGTTCTCGAAGATGAAGCCGCCGCCGCGGGCCGCCCAGTGGTGCGCCTCGTCGGCGTCCCGCGACACCAGGACGTCCTTCATCACACCGATGCGCTCACCCCTGCCCAGTGCGCCGTGTCCCGCCGCCTCCGCCTCCTCCCGGTAGAGGTCCATCAGGCGCCGGACGATCCGGTCGTCGGTGTTCATCAGGATGGGCACCACGCCCTCCCTGGCACAGAAGCGGAAGGTGTCCTCACTGAAGCTGAAGGGCTGGAACACCGGCGGGTGGGGCCGCTGGTACGGCTTGGGCGCGATGCCCACCTCGTGGACGATCCCGCTCTCGTCGACGCCCCTGCCGTAGCGGCGCACGGCGTCGTAGTCGAACTCCAGGTCCTTGACGGGGATGGTCCACTGGTCGCCGGAGTGCGTGAAGGTCTCCCTGGTCCACGCCTTCTTGAGGATCTCCCAGTGCTCCTCGAACAGCGCCCGGTTGCGCCGGTCGTTCTCGCCTGCGTCGGAGAGCGTGCCGCCCACGTTGTACACCTGGCCCATGATCTCGGCCCAGCGCTTCTGGAAGCCGCGCGCGATGCCGACGAAGGTGCGGCCGTGCGCCATGTGGTCGAGCATCGCGAGGTCCTCCGCGAGCCGCACCGGGTTGTGGAAGGGCAGGATGTTGGCCATCTGGCCGACCCTGATGTGCTTGGTCTGCATGGCCAGGTACAGGCCCAGCATGATCGGGTTGTTGGAGACCTCGAAGCCCTCCACGTGGAAGTGGTGCTCGGTGAACGAGAGTCCCCAGTAGCCGAGTTCGTCGGCGGCCTGGGCCTGCTTGGTGAGCTGCCTGAGCATGTTCTGGTAGTTGCGCGGGTTGACGCCCGACATGCCTCGCAGGACCTGCGCGTGGCTGCCGACGGTCGGCAGGTAGAAGAGGATCGACTTCACGGGAATCCTTTCGGGTCGCAGCACCGGGAGAACCGGGAAAGGGGATGCGGTGGGGGAAGGCCCGATCGTCGCAGCGCCCCCTTGGCGTCCGCTTGACGCGGCGTCTGCCACCAGGCCGGAAGCCGCCGCCGGGCGGGGCACAGGCGCGGCCGGGACACAGCGGGACGTCCAGTGTTCGCCAAGCGGGCGGAGGCAGTGTGGGCGCAGCCCCCGCCTCCCGAAGGAGCACACCGTGACCTCTCAAGCCCCCGCCGAGCTCGCCTCAGGGCTCGTCGCAGCGGACCGTGCCGCGCTCATCCACCCCACGCTACCGGCCCACAGGACCGACCGCACGGTGCTCGTCTCCGGCTCCGGCAGCCGTGTCGTCGACGCGGCGGGCCGCAGCTATCTGGACGCCTCCGCCGTGCTCGGCGTGTGCCAGGTGGGCCACGGGCGCACCGAGCTCGCACGGGCCGCCGCCGACCAGATGACCCGCCTCGAGTACTTCCACACCTGGGGGACGATCACCAACGACCGTGCAATCGAACTGGCCTCGCGGCTCACGAAGTTGAGCCCCGAGGGGCTGAGCCAGGTCTACTTCACCAGCGGCGGCGCCGAGGGCAACGAGATAGCCCTGCGCATGGCGCGCCTCTACCACCACCGCCGCGGCGACACGGGGCGCACCTGGGTGCTGTCGCGCCGTATGGCCTACCACGGCATCGGCTACGGCAGCGGCGGCGTCTCCGGATCCCCGGTCTACCACGAGGGGTTCGGGCCCTCGCTGCCCGACGTGCACTTCCTGACCCCGCCGCACCCGTACCGCAGGGACCTGTTCGACGGCGCGGACGTCACCGACTTCTGCCTCGCGGAGCTGCGCGAGACCATCGAGCGGATCGGACCCGAGCGGATCGCGGCGATGATCGGCGAGCCGGTCATGGGCGGCGGCGGCGCGGTCGTCCCGCCGGCCGACTACTGGCCGCGCACGGCCGAACTCCTGCGCTCCTACGGCATCCTGCTGATCTCGGACGAGGTGGTCTCGGCCTACGGGCGCACCGGACACTGGTTCGCAGCCGACCACTACGGGGTGACGCCCGACATCATGGTCACTGCCAAGGGCCTCACCTCCGGGTACCTGCCGCACGGCGCCGTGCTGACGACCGAGGAGATCGCCTCCCGGGTGACCGGCGAGTCCGGCTTCCCCATGGGCTACACGTACACGGGGCACCCCACGGCGTGCGCGGTGGCCCTGGCCAACCTCGACATCCTCGAACGCGAGGGGCTGCTGGCGAACGCCGCGCTGATCGCGGACCATCTCGGTCGCAGGATGGCCGAGTTGACGGACCTGCCGGTCGTGGGCGAGGTACGCGGCCTCGGCCTGCAGATGGCCGTCGAGCTCACCTCGGACAAGGAGGCGCGCACGGCCCTGCCCGGCGGCACCGGGGAGGTGTCGGACGCCCTGCGGGAGCAGGCCGGCATCATCCTGCGCACCAATCCGTACGCCCTGGTGATCAATCCGCCGCTGATCTTCACCCGGGAGGAGGCGGACGAACTCGTCGAGGGGCTAAGGTCGGTGCTCAGCCGCACGGACCCCCAGGGCCACGTGCGCTGACGGCCCGTACAGCCGCGCGGACCCCGGTCCACCTGCGCTGAGGGCCGCGCGCCCAGCGCCCCGTCCAACGGTTTGCAAGCCTTGTTCAAGCCGCCGGAGCAGACTTCCGGACGAGGCAGTACCGGCCAGGCCGGCCGAACCCCCCGTTCTGCATCGACCATCGGAGAGCGCCATGCCCCAGCGTCCGAAACTCCTGCTCGTCGGTCAGTTGTCGACCCTGCCGTGGGTCTTCGAAGCGGCCGAGCGCGCGGGCATCGACCTGATCCTCGCCCCCAGGGGCGACGACACCCCCGAGGCGGCAGCGCGGGCCGCCGCGGTGGTCGAGGTGCTCCCGCTGGACGTGGACGGCGACCAGGAGGCCGCCCTGGCCGCGGTCGCCGAGCGCTACCGGCGCGAGCCGTTCGGCGGGATCATGGCGGGCAACGAGAAGGTCGTGCCCTTCGTGGCCAGGGCGGCGCGTGAGCTGGGCCTCACGGGGATCTCCGAGCAGGCGGCGGCCGTGGTGCGCGACAAGCGCAGCATGCGCCGCCTCCTGCGGGAGGCGGGGCTCGGCGCGCCCGGCTTCACGGTGCTCGAAGGGCCCGACGACTGGACGGAGGCGCTGACCCTGCGCTTCCCCGTCGTCGTGAAACCGGCGAGCGGCTTCTCCAGCCTCGGAGTGATCCGCGTCGACGACAAGGACGGCCTCCAGGAGGCCGTCGCCCGCACCTGGGAGCTGGTCGAGACCCATCTGCGGGGTGCGGGGCCGGCCGCAGGGGAGGGCGGCGTACTGGTCGAGGAGTACCTCGACGGCCCCGAGATCTCCGCCGAGTCCCTGGTCCACCACGGCACGGTCCGTGTCTGCGCCGTCAGTTGGAAGGGCGAGCTCACGGGCCCCTACTTCGAGGAGACCACCCTGCGGGCCCCGGCCCAGCTGCCGGCCGAGGTGCTCGCCGCGGTCGAGGCCGAAGTCGTCGCGGCGCACCATGCCTTCGGGCTCACCGAGGGCACCACCCACACCGAGCTGCGGCTGGTCGGCGGGGTGCGGCCGGTGCTCCTCGAGATGGGCGCGCGCATCGGGGGCGGCGGCTTCATGCACCACCTCGTCGACGTCGGCGGCGGCATCGACCTGGCCGCCGAGGCGCTCCGCGTCCACCTCGGCCTCGAACCGCTGTGCTGGAGCGAGGAACCGGTGCCCGCCGGGCACGCGGCCGCCTATCTCGTACCGGTCGGCACCGGCGGCCGGATCAGCGCCGTACGCGGCCTCGACGCGGTGCGCGAGGACCCGCGGGTGGACCTCGTCGTGCAGACCGTGGGCCCGGGTGCGGTGCTGCGCCCCTACCCGGACTGGTCGGGCTACCCGGCGATCGTGCTGTCCCGGCACACGTCCGACGCGGAGGCCGCCGCCTTCCGCGACCACCTCGCGAGCACGCTGCACGTCGTGTACGAGGAGGAGAGGAGTTGAGCACGCGCCACGGCGCGGCGCACCGTGGCGCACGACGCCTCGCGGATCCCCTGCGGACCACCGTGAGCGGCCTCCCCCGCCCGTTCTGGTGGCTGTGGACGGGGATGCTGATCACCTCGGCCGGCGGGTTCGTCCTGCCGTTCCTGGCGATCTACCTGACCGGGCAGCGGGGCTACTCGGCGTCCTTCACCGGCCTGACGCTCGCCGTGTTCGGCGTCGGCAGCGGCATCGCCTCGCTGCTCGGCGGGGTGCTCGCCGACCGCCTCGGCCGCCGCACGGTCCTGCTGGCCAGTGAGGCCCTGGCCGTCACCGGCATGGTGGTGCTCGGCACCGCGCGCTCCGAGGCCCTGGTGCTTGTGGGCACGCTGGTGGTGGGGGTGGGGCTGAACGCCACGCGCCCGGCCCGCGCCGCCGCCGTCGCCGACCTGGTGGACGAGGCGGACAGGCCGCGCGCGTACTCGCTGCTGTACTGGGCCACGAACCTGGGGTTCTCCGTGGCCGCCGTGACGGCGGGCTCCGCGGCCGAGCACGGCTTCGTCATCCTCTTCGTCGTCAACGCGCTGGCCAACCTGGCGGCGGGGGCCGTGGTCTACCGGTGGGTGCCGGAGACCAGGCCGGCCCCAGCGGCCCGGGGCGCGGCCCCGGACGGCGGGAAGGCGGTGCGGCCCGCCGTGGCCGTCCACCGGGACCGGCCGTTCCTCGTCCTGCTCGGCTCGGTGCTGCTGCTCGGCGTGCTGTTCCAGCAGCCGCTGGTCGCGCTGCCCCTGACCATGACGTCCGACCATCTCTCGCCGGCCGACTACGGCCTGGCCATGATGATGAACGGCCTGGTCATCGCCGTACTCCAACTGCCGCTCACCCGCCTGGCCGGGCGCCTGCGGCCCGAGGCGGCCCTCGCCGCCGCCACCGCGGTGACCGGGCTCGGGCTCGGTCTGACCGCTCTCGTCCACTCCCTGCCCGGGTACGCGACGACGGTGGTGATCTGGAGCCTGGGCGAGATCGTGGTGTGGCCGACGTGCATGGCGCTCGTCGCCGCCCTGTCGCCGCCCCACGCCCACGGCACCTACCAGGGCTGGTTCCTGTCCGTGTGGAGCGCGGCCGTGGCCCTCGCGCCGCTGCTCAGCGGGCAGTTGATCGAGGCGTTCGACACGGCGGTCGTGTGGGCGATGTGCCTGGTGCTCGCACTGGCCGCGGCCTGCGCGCACCTGCTGCTCGTACGGCTGCGCCGGCCTGCGCCCGCCGCCGTGCCCGCGCCCGAGGGCACCGACACGGCGGCGCTGTGAGCGGGCGGGGAGCACCCGCGCCGGCGTCCGCGGCCCGCGTCCCCCGGCCGTCCCGCCCCGCCGGGCCCCGGCGTGTCCGCGCCCTCCCGGGAGGCGCGAGACCGGCCGGGCGCTGAGGCCGCCGCGGCGCGCATCGGCGGCCGACAGGACAGGACCGCACCACCGCGCCGGGCCCGCGCCCCTCGCGGGAGCGGCCCCGCGACACGGCAGGTAACCCGCTTTTTCTCGACTTTTCTGAGCTTTCCTCAGGTTTTTGCAGTTTGCCTTGTCTTTTCCTGTCTTTTACCGGCGCCATCGGCCTTTCGCGACTCGGTCGGCCTTTCACGGCCAAAGCATCAGCCCGTGCCGACAGACGAGGAATGCGACATCGACCTCCACATCGACACGGAAGCTGACGAAAAAGCAGGACGATACCCGACCGGCCGCGGCCGGATTCAGGAGAGGTAGTGGACGGGGACGGCGACGGAACTCCACTGCCGCATATTCACCGCAGAGGACGCGGGGCGATCCCCCTCGTCGGCTCTACGCAGAGAGGTGGCTGAAGACAGGCGTCGCAGGTCGTCGGACACACTTGAACCGAGGAACAGATGCATCAGAGCCGTAGCTGCGCAGCGGAAGACGACATGACCGCTTCTCACCTCCGATTCGAGATTCTCGGACCCCTGAGCCTCAGCGCGGACGGGAAGTACATCGAGCTCGGCCCGCCCAGGCAACGGGCCCTGCTCGCCGTCCTGCTGACACACGTCGGACGCGTGGTCCCCCTGTCCTCCATCATCCGGGCGATCTGGGGCCAGAACCCCCCGCGCCAGGTCACGGGCACGCTCCAGGCGTACGTGTCCCGCCTCAGGAAGGTGCTCGGGCGCCACGACCGCTGCGTGCGGCTCGCGCACCACCCCCACGGGTACCAGCTGGACGCCGACGCGCGACTCGTCGACGCCGTGATATTCGAGGCGAAGGTCAAGGACAGCCGGATACTGCTCAAATCCGGCGACACGGAAGGCGCGCGCACCGTCGCGTGGTCGGCCCTCGACCTGTGGAAGGGGCAGCCGCTCGGTGAACTCTGCGACTACGAATTCGCGGTGACGGAGGCGGACCGCCTCGAACAGATCAGGCTGCGCGCGCTGGATCTGTGGGCCCAGGCGTCGCTGCGCCTCGGCGCGTACGAGGAAGTCACCGTCCAGCTCTCCGAGGAACTCCGCAGGAATCCCGGGCTCGAAAGACTCGGCGGCCAGCTGATGAGGGCCCAGTACCACTCCGGCCAGCCGGCCGAGGCCCTCCTGACGTACGAGCGGATGCGCAGCGCGGTCGCCGAGGAGCTCGGGGTCGACCTGAGCCGTGAACTGAAGGTCCTGCACGGGGAGATACTCCGCCAGGAGCTCCAGGTGTCCCCGGACAGCGGCCCGCCGTCCGAGGCCGAGCGCCGCGGGCCCGGCGCCGACGAGGTGTACCCGCAGGTGCCGTTGGCCGCCGTGCCGCCGAGGGCCGCCCCGGCGCCCGCGCCCACACCCGACGTACCCACGCCCGCGCCCGCGCCCGCACCCGACGTACCCGCGCCCGCGCCCGCACCCGACGTACCCGCGCCCGCGCCCGCACCCGACGTACCCGCGCCCGCGCCCGACCGCTCGCGCGTCGACCGCCCCGAGGCGCTCGCGCGCCTGCGCGACCTGCTGGGCGAGACCAGCCGCGAGGGCGGTCACCTGCTGTTCGTCCTCGGCGAGCAGGGCATCGGCAAGACGCGGCTGCTGCGGGAGGTGGCCCGCACCGCGGGCCCCGAGGTGCATGTCGTCTCCGCCTCGTGCAGCGCCGTCCCCTCGTCGCCCGCCTACTGGGTCTGGGAGCAGACCGTCCAACAGCTGCCGGTGGAGGAGGAGTCGGCCGCACCCGTCGACCTCGCGGCGGAGGACGGCTGGACGCCCGCCGAGCACTTCGACCGCCAGATGCGGGTGTGCCGGGCGATCCTCTCCGCCGCGCGGCGCGGCCCCCTGGTGTGCCTGCTCGAAGACCTGCACTTCGCCGACCCGCGCGCGCTGGACCTGCTGCACCTGCTGACCCGGCAGATCGCCAGGACGCGGGTGCTGATCGTCGCGTCCCTGCGGGACCACGAACTGCTCAGGGACCGGGAGTTGCGCCGCGCGGTCGGACGCATCCTCCAGGAGAGCAACGTCGACACGCTCCAGCTCCAGGGGCTGACCGAGGCGCAGAGCGGCCGGCTGATCGCCGCGGTCGGCGGGACCGCGCCCGCGCAGGACGAGGTGCGGCGCCTGCACCTGGCCACCGGCGGGAACCCGTTCCTGCTGCGCAGCCTGATCACGGCGGGGACGCTCGCCGATCCGGCGCGGCGGCGCCCCCTGCCCTTCGAGGTGCGCGAGGTGCTGCACGAGCGGCTGAGCGGCTGCACCCGCGAGGCGTACGACGCACTCACCCTCTGCGCGGTGATCGGCCCGCGCGTCGGACGCCACCTGCTGGGCGAGGTGCTCGCCGCGCGCGGGCTGCCGACGAGCCTCGTCGACGACGTCCTGGCCACCGGGCTCCTTCGCCACGAGGCGGCCGACGAGGACCTGCTCCACTTCCCCCACGGGCTGGTACGGGACTTCCTGCTCGAAAGGACCACGCCCACCGCCCGCGCGCGCTGGCACCAGGACGTCTCGCGGGCCCTGGCCGGGCAGTACCAGACGGGGGACGACACCGCGGAGCTCCGCCGCCACTGCCGCGAGGCGGCCCAGACCCTCGGCGCGGCCGAGGGCACGGGCCCGCTGCTCGACCTGGCCGACCAGGCCCAGGAGCGCTTCTTCCACGGCGACGCCATGCGCCTCCTCGAAGACATCGCGTCCGTCCTGACCGCACTGCCGGCGGACGACGGGGCGCTCCTGGTCGAACTGCGCCTGCGAAAACGGATGATGTGGCTCGGCGGCGTGCTGGAGGGTTACGGGTCGCGGCGGGTGGCGGGCGCCTTCGGGCGGGCCAGGCACCTGGAGCACGTACTCGACAACACACAGCCCACGGAGCTGCTCCACACCCAGGCGATCGTCACCCTCGCGGAGGGCCGGTACGCCACCGCGGCGGAGACCGCGGGGCTCCTGCACGAGCTCGCCGAGCACGGCGGCGGCCGGCGCGCCAGGTCGGCGGCGTGCTACGCGGAGGGCGTCACGCTCCACGTGGCGGGCCGCCTGGAGGAGTCCCTCGCGGCGCTCACCGGCGGAGTCAAGATCATCGACCGGCTCATGGACGCGCCCGACGGAGAGTCACGGCCCGGCTCGCTCCTGCACGACCAGCGGATCGACTTCCGCGCCTACCTGGCGCTCACCCACTGGCTCAGCGGCCACCGGGAACAGGCCCTGCACCACCGCGCGGACCTCCTGCGGCTGACCAAGTCCCACCGCTACGACCGCCCTTGGGACCGCGCCTTCGCCCGCTACGTGGACGCTTTGCTCGCCACCCTGCAAGGGGACGCCGAGGGCGCCTGGAAGGCCGGCAGGGCGGGCGTCGACCTGGCCGAGCGGTGCCAACTCACCTACTGGCACCGCATGCTGGCCGTCCCGCTCGGCTGGGCCGAGGTCCGCCAGGGCATGCACCAGGCCGGGCTCGCCCGCATACGCACCGCGCTGCGCGAGGCGTCCCAGCACCGCGCGCTCCTGCGCCGCACCCTGCACCTGGGACTGCTCGCGGACGCCGCACGCCACGCAGGCGACCCCGACCAGACCCACCGGGCGATCACCCGCGCGTCCCGGGAGATCGAGGAACGCGGCGAATACGTCTACCGCCGCCCCGAATGGCCCTTCGCCGACCTCCTCCCCCACACCCCACCCGCCCCGTGCCCCTGACCCCGCGCCCCCAAGCCGCCCCGCCGCACCGCGGGCTCCCGGGCTCAGCGCAGTGCGGTGACGAGCTGCCCCGGCCCGGGAGGGGGCTGGATGTCCGGCCGCACGAAGCCCTCGGCGCTGTCCGAGGGCCTTCGCGTTTCCCGGCCCCACCTGCGGACCGCCGATCGGACGTGGCCGCGAACAGGCCGCAGGGGCGGGCACAGGCCCGCTCACGGTGGCATACGGCTGCGCACACAAGAAGACCCCGGCCTCAGCGTCTCCGCTGGTGACGGGGTCTTTGGGCACTTCATGTGAAGTGCCCCCGGCAGGATTCGAACCTGCGCACACGGCTCCGGAGGCCGTTGCTCTATCCCCTGAGCTACGGGGGCGCTGCCGCCCCTCGGGGCGACGACAGGAACCTTACCAGCTTCCGGGGGGTCGTCGTGAACAGGGATTTCGAGGTCAGGCGGAGGTGCGGCCCGGGCGCTTCTTCGGGGGGCGCTTGCGGGCCGGCGGGCGGTCCTTGAGGTGGGTGACGTCGGCGTCCTGGTCGCCCGAGGCCTCCTGGGCGGCGCGGACGCTGTTCTCCAGCGCGGCCATGAGGTCGATGACCTTGCCGCCGTCGTCGCCCGAGCGCGCCGGGGCCGGCGGGGCCGCGCCCTCCGCCTTCGCGGTGACGAGTTCCTCGACGGCCTCCCGGTAGTCGTCGTGGAGGGAGTCGAGGTCGATGGGGCCGAGGGTGTTCATCAGGGCGTCGGCCAGGTCGAGTTCGGCGTCGCGCACCGTCACGCCCTTCTCGGGGGCGACGGTGTCGGCCGCGCGGATGTCCTCGGGCCACAGGAGGCCGTGCATGGCGATCACGTCGTCGACGACGCGCAGCATGCCGAGCCGCTCACGGCCGCGGAGCGCGAACTTGGCGACGGCGGCCTTCTCGCTCCGCTTCAGGGCCTCGCGCAGCAGGGTGTACGGCTTGGCGGCGGGGGCGCCGTTCGCCTGGAGGTAGTACGCCGTCTCCATCTGGAGCGGGTCGATCGCGTCGGCCGCGACGAACGCGACGATCTCGATCGTCTTCGTCGTCGGCAGCGGCAGTGCGGCGAGGTCCTCGTCGGTGATCGGTACGAGGTTGCCGTCGGCGTCCTCGTACGCCCTGCCGATCTCCGCGGTGGTGACCTCCTCGTCGTCCACCTCGCACACCTTGCGGTAGCGGATGCGGCCGCCGTCCTCGCGGTGGATCTGGCGGAAGGAGACCGCGTGGTTCTCGGTCGCGTTCATCAGCTTGATCGGGATGCCGACCAGTCCGAAGGAGATGGTGCCGTTCCATATCGAGCGCACAGTTCATCCCTTTCGATCTGCGATGACCTTCACACGGCTTTCGCGTGGGAACATCATTTTATGACGCCTATCACCGAGGTGGAGGGGCAACGGCTCACGCTCAGCAACCTGGACAAGGTGCTGTACCCCGCCACCGGCACCACCAAGGGCGAGCTGCTGCACCACTACGCCCGTACCGCGGCGCCCCTGCTCGCCCATCTGGCGGGGCGCCCGGTGTCCTTCCTGCGCTATCCGGACGGCGCGGAGGGCGAGGCGTTCTTCACGAAGAACCCCCCGCCGGGTACGCCGGACTGGGTGAGCGTGGTCGACGTGCCCAGGTCGGCGCGGCGGGGCGGGGACCGGGGGCGGCAGGTCGTCGTGGACGGTCTTGCGGCGCTGATGTGGGCGGCGAACCTGGTGGTGGAGTTCCATACGCCGCAGTGGCCCGCGGGGTCTCCTGCGGTGGCCGACCGGCTGGTCTTCGACCTCGATCCGGGCGAGCCCGCCACGGTCGTGGACTGCGCCGGGGTCGCGCTCTGGCTGCGGGAGCGCCTCGCGGCGGACGGGCTCGACGGGTACGCCAAGACCTCGGGCGCGAAGGGGCTGCACCTGCTGGTCGCGGTCGCGCCGACGCCGTCCGCCGAGGTCTCCGCGTACGCGAAGCGGCTCGCGCGGGAGGCGGAGGCGGCGCTGCCCGAGCTGGTCGTCCACCGGATGCGGCGCGACCTGCGGCCGGGGAAGGTGTTCGTGGACCACAGCCAGAACAGCGCGGCGAAGACCACGGCTACGCCGTACACGGTGCGCGCGCGGCCGGAGCCGACGGTGTCCGCGCCGGTCACCTGGGACGAGGTCGCCGCGTGCGCTGCGGGCCGCGATCCGCTGCGGTTCCTGGCCTCGGACATGCCGGGGCGGCTCGATGCGTACGGGGACCTGATGGCGCCGCTGTTCGAGGGCGGCGGCCGGGTGCCGCCCGGCCAGGGCACACCGCCGGGTTAGGGCCTGTCCGACAATCCCCGTCGCCGCGCGGCCGGGGCGCGCCCCCGCCCCATGGGTCCCTCGGGCAGCCACGCGGCGCGAGCGCCCCTCACGCCCGCGCCCAGGTCCCCCGGTTGCGCGCCGTCGCGTAGACCGCCTCCACGTCGGCCGGTTTCAGTACGCCTCCGAGCCGGGCGAGCGCGCCCAGGGCACCGTCCGTGAGGACCCGTACGTCGAGGGCGCCGGCGGCGGACGGCAGCGCCTCGACGCCGGACGCGCCGGGCACGGCGAGCGCGGGCGCGACCGCCGTGGCGAGGGCGAGCGAGGCGCGCTCGGCGGCCCGCCGAGCCCAGCGCAGGTGGGGCGCGGGCCGGTCGCGGCCGACGCGGACCATCGGGTCGGCGATCCGCACGCGCCGCCTGCGGCCCGGCAGCGTCCGTACGGCCAGCACGCCCGCAGGGCCGATCGCCAGGTGGTCGATGGTGGCGGCGCCCGGCAGCGGCACGGCGTGCAGCACCCGCCAGCCCGCGCCCTCCAGCGCGTCCAGCGCCTCGCCGACCAGGCGCTGCGCCGCCAGGGCGTCCCGCCGTGCGTCGCGGTGCAGCAGGCGTACGGGCGCGGACGCGGGGTCGGCGTCGAGCGCCGCGTACAGCGCCTCGCCGGGGCGGTTCGGTGCGAGGTCGTCGTCGGGGTGGAGGGAGAGCCGGTCGAGCTCGGCGGGGGTCGGCACGGGCGGCGGCCCCACGGTCACCTCGCCCGCGACGTAGGGCGCGAGCGCCGCCAGCACGTCCTCCTCGCGGTCGGCCCTGACGAGGCTGATCCGGCCGGACTCCCGGTCGAACCAGGCGACGCCGGTGCCGTCGGGAAGCGTGACGTAGAGCCGCTCGCGGCCGTGGTGCCGCGCCGGCGTGACACGGAGACGTGGCATCGCACATCACCCCCCGACCATGGGACCAGCAGCCGGGGCGCCCGTGCAACCAGAAGGGTGAAGCCTCCGGGCGGCCGGGGTCTCGATCGGCCACCGCCTCCCGGGCCCTCGGCGCCCCGCACGCCTGCCCGCCCGCCCCGACTGCCCCCCCCTGTGGCCCGCTCGGCGCCCGCCGCATGCGCTGCGTGATGTTTTGCGGACTCTCCGTGGTGAAACTAGGGTGAATCGGGCGAGCCGGATGCGGATTCCCCGGCTCCCCACCCCTCAGGTCACCAGGAGTAACGATGCCCCTGCGTTCCCTCGGCCTCCGCGCCACCACCCTCGCCGCCGCCACGCTCGCCGCAGCGGCACTCGCCGCCGTCCCCGCGGTCGCCGACCAGCCGCCCGCCGACCCCGCGGCCCAGAGCCAGCAGGCCGACCGGGCCCCGCAGACCCCCCAGGACCAGCAGGCCCAGCAGGCCACCCAGAACCAGCAGGCCCAGCAGCCCCCCGAGGACCAGCAGGCCACGCAGAACCAGACCGCCCAGCAGGGCCGGTACAAGGGCCGCGTCGTCGCCAGGGGCGGGCTCTACCTCCGCGACAAGCCCACCCGCGGCAGCCGCGTCGTCGGCCTCGCCAAGTACGGCACCGTCGTGCACATCTTCTGCAAGACCCGCGGCGACAGCGTCGACGGCAACAACCGCTGGTACCTCCTGACGGACGGCACCTGGGCCTGGGGCTCCGCACGCTACATCGACAACATCGGGGCCGTGCCGCGCTGGTGCTGACCCCTCGGCTGCGGTGCCGGCGCGGGCGGCGGTACGCGACCGGCACCGACATGCCTCACGTCGTTACATAAACAGACATAAAGTATGTCTGCTTGCTACGTTGCGTGCCATGTCCGCACCGACGCAGCCCGCTCCCTCCACGCCCCGCGCCCCCACCGGCCGGGGCGTCGAGCTGCTGCTCCTCGTCTGCGCAGTCCTCATCTCGGTGTTCGGGTACGCGGCGGTCGGCCTCGGCAGGGACGGGGCCGTACCGCCCGACGTCTCCGGCTACGCCCTCGGGCTGGGCGTGCTCTCGCTGGCCGCGCATCTCGCGGTGCGCCTGCGGGCCCGCCACGGCGACCCGCTGCTGCTGCCCATCGCCGTGCTGCTCAACGGCCTCGGGCTCGTCCTGATCCACCGCCTCGACCTGGAGACGCCTGACGAGCAGGCGGCGCCCGCCCAGCTGGTCTGGTCGGCGCTCGGCATCGCGCTGTTCGTGGTGGTCGTGCTCGCGCTGCGCGACCACCGCGTGCTCCAGCGATACGCCTATGTCTCCGTGGTGGGGGCGCTTGCGCTGATGGCGGTGCCGATCCTCTTCCCCGCCGTCAACGGCGCCAAGATCTGGATCAGGATCGGCGGCCTGTCCATCCAGCCGGGCGAGTTCGCGAAGGTGCTGCTTGCGCTGTTCTTCGCCGCGTACCTCGCCGCGAACCACCGCGCGCTCGCCTCAACCGGCCGCAGGCTCCTCGGCGTCCAGCTGCCGAGCGGCCGAATGCTCGGCCCCCTGGTGACGGTGTGGCTGCTGAGCGTCGTGCTGCTGGTGCTGGAGCGGGACCTCGGTACGTCGCTGCTGTTCTTCGGGGTCTTCGTGATCCTGCTGTACGTGGCGACCGGGCGTACGGGGTGGATCGCGGTCGGCCTGGGGCTCGCGGGGCTCGGCGCGTACGCCGTGGGCTCGCTCGAACCGCACGTCCACAGCCGGGTGGAGGACTGGCTGCACCCGTTCGCCTCGATCGACGCGGGGATCGGGCCCGGCCAACTGGCCCAGTCGCTGTTCGCGTTCGCCGCGGGCGGCATCACCGGCACGGGCCTCGGGCTCGGCCACTCCACGCTCATCGGCTTCGCGGCCAAGTCCGACTTCATCCTCGCCACGGCGGGCGAGGAGCTCGGCCTGCTCGGGCTCACCGCGATCTTCCTGCTGTACGGGCTGATCGTGGCGCGCGGGATCGGCACGGCGCTCGTGCTGCGCGATCCGTTCGGGCGGCTGCTCGCGATGGGGCTCGCGGCGCTGCTCGCGCTCCAGGTCTTCGTGATCGCCGGTGGGGTGACGGGACTGATCCCGCTGACCGGCATGGCCATGCCGTTCCTCGCGCAGGGCGGCTCGTCGGTCGTCACGAACTGGGTGATCGTGGCGCTGCTGCTGCGGATCAGCGACGCGGCGCGGCGCCCGTATCCGGCGGCGGAGGGCGCGCCCGCACCGGCCGACGACGATCCGCCGCCCCGGACCCCGCTGCTGCGCCTGACCCGCGTGGACGCTGACGGCGTACGGCCGGACGCGGCACAGGCGCGGGACGCGGCGCACGCGCGGGACGCGGCGCACGCGACGGAGACGGCGGATACACCGGAGCCGGCGGACGCGCCGGACGTGCGGAAGGCCGGGACGGCACGGGAGACCGGGACGGTACGGGCCGCGGGCACCGCACGGGAGGCCGAGGCCGAGGTGCGGCACGACGCACACGGCGGGCCTGACACACGCGACGCACGCGACCGACTCGACGGACGCGGTGGACGCGGCAGGCGCAGCGCACGCGGCAGACGCGGCCCGCACGAGAGCCGGGGGGCGCGCGGCCGCCGCAGCGGCGAGGCCGATCCGGCGCCGGAGGGCGGCAGGTGAGCCGCCAGATCCGGCACACCGCCGTCTTCTGCCTGCTGCTCCTCGTGGCCCTGTTCGCGAACGCGGTACGGGTGCAGGGCGTGCAGGCAGGCCGGTTGGACGGGCACCCCGGCAACGTACGGCCGAGCGTGCAGCGGTTCGGGGCGCCCCGCGGCGACATCCTGGTCGGGGGCGGCCCCGTCACGGGATCGCGTGACACCCGGCAGCGGCTGCGCTACGAACGCACGTACACGCAGGGCCCGTTGTACGCGCCGGTCACCGGCTTCGCATCGCAGACGTACGGTTCGACGGGCCTTGAGGACGCGGAGGACGGCGTGCTCTCCGGCAGCGACCCGCGCCTCGGCACGCTGCTCGGCGGCAGCGGCCCGCACGGGCTCGGCCGGGGCGGCCGCGTGGTGACCACGCTCGACGCGTCGGCGCAGCGCGCCGCGTACGCGGGGCTCGCGGGGCGGCGGGGCGCCGTGGTGGCCGTCGAGCCGACGAGCGGGCGCATCCTCGCGCTGGTCAGCAGCCCCTCGTACGACCCGGGTGAGCTGTCGGGCACGGGCGAGAGGGTGCGGGAGGCGTGGACGCGGCTCAACGGCGCCGACACGCAGCCCATGCTCGACAGGGCGCTGCGGGGCACCTATCCGCCGGGGTCGACTTTCAAGATCGTGACGGCTGCCGCGGCCCTTGAGTCCGGTGTGGTGGAGGATCCGGGCGCACCGACCGGCATCCCCTCCCCGTACCGGCTGCCGGGGACCAGGACGAGCCTGCCCAACGAGGCGGACGGCTGCGACGACGCCTCGCTGGAGTACGCGATCACCTGGTCCTGCAACACGGTGATGGCGGGGCTCGGGGTGAAGGTGGGGCTCGCGGGGATGCTGGACACGGTGGAGCGGTTCGGCTTCAACGACGCGTCGCTGCGCGTGCCCTCACCGGTCGCCAGATCGACGTTCGACCGGCACATGGGCGACGACCAGCTGGCGCTCTCGTCGATCGGGCAGTTCGACACGACGGCGACGCCGCTCCAGATGGCGATGGTGTCGGCGGCGGTGGCAGACGGCGGGGTGCTGCGCTATCCGCGCCTGGTGGACCGTACGACGACGGCCGACGGGCGCCTCGTCGCGCACGAGCCCGACCGGACGTACGCGCGCGTGATGAGCCCGGCGACCGCGGCCGAGCTGCGCCGGATGATGGTCGACGTGGTGCGCTCGGGCACGGGCGGCCGGGCGGCGCTCGCGGGTGCGACGGTGGGCGGCAAGACGGGCACGGCGCAGCACGGCGTCGCCAACAAGGGTCTCCCGTATGCCTGGTTCATCGCCTGGGCGCAGGCCAAGCACGCGGCGTGGCCCGGGGTGGCGGTCGCCGTCGTCGTGGAGGACGCGGAGGCTGACCGCACCGACATCACGGGCGGCGGTGTCGCGGCGCCGATCGCCAGGTCCGTGATGCGGGCGGCGCTCGCGGACGGGGGCGGCGGCGCGGCGGGCAGGTAGGAGATCCCGCGCCGCGGCGGCGCCGTCCCGGTAGAGTCGGCCGGTGCCCGAGTTGAGACGGCTGCGCGCCGGTGACGCCGATGCGGTCCTGGCCTTCGAGTCGGCGAACCGCGCCTACTTCGCCGCCTCGGTCTCCGACCGCGGTGACGCGTTCTTCGCGGGGTTCGCGGACCGCTACCGTGCCCTGCTGTCCGAACAGGACGCCGGCGTCTGCGCCTTCTACCTGCTCGTCGCCGAGGACGGCTCGGTCCTCGGCAGGTTCAACCTCTACGACATCCGGGACGGCACCGCCGAACTCGGCTACCGGATGGCCCAGCACGCCACGGGCCGCGGCCTCGCGACCGCGGCCGTACGGGAGTTGTGCCGCCTCGCCCCCGCACACCACGGCCTGCACACCCTGCGCGCGGCCGTCGCCCGCGACAACGCCGCCTCACAGCGAGTCCTCGCCAAGTCCGGCTTCGCCCCCACAGCCCCCGCCGCCCCAGCCCACCTCGGCGGCAGACCCGGCACCTGGTACGAACGCGATGTGAGCGACCAGCGGTAGAGCGGCGACACAAGAGCGCCCGGCCTGAAGTCAGGCCGGGCGCTCTCGACACGGGCGCCTACAACTGGTCGAACCCGCCGCACGTGACACCACGCACGAACGCGGTGAACTCACCCGCGGCGAAGACCAGTGCCGAACCAGCGGGGTCCTTGCTGTCGCGCACGGCCACCGCCTCGCCGGCCTGGGCGACTTCGACGCACTGGCCGTTGGCGCTGCTGTAACTGCTCTTACGCCACACGACCTTGGAAAGATCCGTCTGTTTCATCTCGTACAACCTCCTCTCAGCAAGTCTCTCGAAGCACCTTGTCGATGAGGTCGATTGAGTCACCAGGACTCAACGCCTGAGCACGCAGGTAGTCGAAGATCTGGTTGTACCGCCGGATGTCCTCCTCCGCTTCCAGGAAGAGGTCACCGGCCATGCTGTCGATGTAGACGACTGACGGGTCCACGGCCTCCGGAAAGTCCATCAGCACGAAGCTGCCCGGCATCCCAGGGTGCGCACCCGTACCGAAGGGGACAACCTGGAGCGTGATGTACGGCTCGGCAGCGGACTCGACCAAGCGGCTCAACTGTTCGCTCATGACGTTGAGGCCGCCCACCTTCCTTTGCAGCGCCGCCTCGTCCACGATCGCCCACAGTTCAAGGGGACTCTCCTTCTTGAAGAGAGCCTGCCGTTCAACGCGCGCCTGTACCCGTTGGTCGACCTCCTTGGTGGTGGCCGTGGGCCACACACCCTTGATCACCGCACGGGAGTAGTCCTCGGTCTGCAGCAGGCCAGGCACGAACAGCGACTCGTAGTTCCGCACGCCACGCGCTTCGGCCTCGAAGCTGATGTAAGCAGTGTATTCGTTGGGCAGATCCGCGTGATAGGGCCGCAACCAGCCCTGCTCGTCTGCGGTGCGCGAAAGCTCCAGAATCTCCGAGCGCTGCGGATCGGTGACCGCGTAGAGATCCAGCAGCCCGACCAGCGTCCTGCGCTGCGGACGCACCTTCGCCGTCTCGATCCGGTACAGCGTCGCCGCATTGATGCCTGTCCGCTCGGCGATGTCCTCTCTGGTCAGCCCACTCACGCCGCGCAACCGCCGCAACTCTGCCGCCAGTCGGCGCAGGCGAATCGGGGGTGCATGCCGTTTCGGCGCCACTCGCCCCATCCCTTCATGTGCACGGCTGTCACGGGCGAGTTTGGCCGAGCCTTGCTCGTTCCAGCAACTTGAGTTGTAAGTGCAATCAATGCATTCGACTACTTGCATAGTACTGCCGGGCGGAGGCATGCTGAGCAAGCACAAGCACGGCACGTCCGGTAGCGAACACTCTCAGCAACAGAGGCTGTCGAGGGCGTGTCGATCCATCAGCCGTTGCGGCAGCACGAAACCGCACGGCTCCCTGTCCGGGGAGGCACGTCGTGA
This sequence comes from Streptomyces sp. NPDC047002, assembly GCF_040704505.1. Lineage (NCBI taxonomy): Bacteria > Bacillati > Actinomycetota > Actinomycetes > Kitasatosporales > Streptomycetaceae > Streptomyces > Streptomyces sp. NPDC047002. The sequence continues at coordinate 152,904 of NZ_JBEYWC010000002.1, read as the reverse complement.
AATCACCCGTCTACGGCTACATGCGCTTACACACCGCGGAATCCGACAGTGAGATCGCGGAGGAAGAACGTCGACTGGCGCGGTGGGCCATGGGCGAGGGGTACTGCCTCATGCGCGTCTACCAGGAGGCGGAGGACGGCGCCATCAGCGCTCTGGTCGAGCTGATCGAAGAGCTCAGGCGCACAGGAACGCGGGCCGTCGTGGTGCCGTCCGTCCGGCACCTGGGCCGCAACAGGCCACTCCAGGACCACCTGTGGGCGCACCTCGTGGACCGCGCACGCGCCGAGGTGTACGAGGTGAGCACGCGATGACATCAACTGCGACGCCGACACCGGGGCGGTTCGCCACGTCCAGCATCTGCCTGGCAGCCGTGCTCACCGCCGTCAGCCTCTCCCGCGAGTTCGTCCGGCAGACGCTGACGACATGGCAGCTCGCCGACCACATCGACAGCGCTGAGCTGATCGTCTCCGAGCTGGCCGCCAACGCGGTCAAGGAGACCGGCCTCACCGATCCCGCACCACAGTGGGAGGATGTCGAGGCGCACCACATCATCGGCGTACAGCTACGCGTGGTGGACATGCGGCTGTATGTCGAGGTCTGGGACAGGGCAGAGGGCTCGCCCGTCGTACCCGAGCAGACGCCCGACGCCGAAGGGGGGCGCGGCCTCTTCCTCGTGGACGCACTGAGCGAACGGTGGGACGTCCACCGCCCCACCGCCGGCGGAAAGATCGTCTGGGCGCGACTACCGCTCGCCCAGACCGTCGACCCTCCGCTCCTCGCCGACCTGGCGTTCACCCAACGCGTCCTCGAAGGGCTTCGCCGCCTCCCTCACCTCAGTATGGTCGGGCCACGGTGACCGGCGGAAAGCCTTGTCACCATGCGTACGGACCCAGCGGACAACCGGTCCGTGGCCCTGCCCGCCTCCACGACCGCAGCACCGAAGAAGTCGCCCTCGCCTGTGAGGACTTCCTGACGTTCACGGCTTCCTGGACGATGCCGGGAGACACGGACGACAGCGTGGTCCACCTCGATGAGCTGCTCGGCCCCTGGTTGCGCACGGGCCACGGAACGGAGGCAACGGCTGCCAACTACGACCACTTCCTACAGGTGGTCGTCTGCGTGGTCCAAGACCTGCTCACCGGCTCCGCCAGCCTCGACTACCTGGGCGGCGGAAAGCGACGCCACACCCGCAGGATGGCGGGATTGATCTCCCCGGGCGACGGCAACATCCTGAGCCGCATGGGCTACGACCACCTCGTGCACCAGACGCTCGAAATCCAGCGCACCAGGGAGCCGAGGGCCGCGCTCCGCCGACCGTCGCCCGTGGACGGGGCGACGCGGCAGCTCGGCGTGGACCGGGCACCCCGGTGAAGGCCGCGACGGTGCGGCGTGGTGTGGTCGTCGGCCGGGTGGAGGCGTCGTTGGCGCGGATCGCCCGGCTCGATCCGGCGTTCCGCTCGTTCGCGGAGGTGTGGGAGGAGGAGGCCAGGGCGCGCGCGTGGTCGGTGGACACGGCGCTGCCGCTCGCGGGGCTGCCGTTCGCGGTCAAAGGGCCGTCCGGGAACCGGTCGTACGCGGCCGGGCGGTTGATCGCGGCGGGCGCGGCACGTCCTGGCAGACGTGGGGGCTCGGACGGTACGGGCGCACGGTGAACCCGTACCGCGACGACCGCCCCCCCCGGCGGTTCGTCCGCGGAGGCCGCAGTGGCGGTCGCGACGGGCATGGTGCCGCTCGCCACGGGCAGCGACGGCGCGGGGTCGGTGCAAATCCCCGCGGCCTGGTGCGGGGTGTTCGGCCTGAAGACGACGAGCGGCCTGCTGCCGTCCCCCGACAGGACGGGGCTCGCGGCGGCGGGGGTGCTGGCACGGCGAGCGCGCACCCGGGGGCCCTGCGGGGTGGTCGCGCCGCCGAAGGACTCCCGGCGGCGGCTGAGAGGCGGCCCCGGGGCGGGCCCCGCGCGCGGCGGACCGGGCGGGTCAGTGGGGTGGGAGGGGTTCGCGGTACTGGTGCCAGTTCCCGAGGGTGGCGGCGGGGTGGGCGGCGACGATGCCGGCGGTGATGGCGCACGTGGTGTCGACGTCGCCGAGGGGCTCGGCGGTGGCCCAGAGGGCGGAGGGGAGGTCGTCGGGGTGGCGTGCGGCGGTCCAGACGGCGAAGGGGACGGTGTCGTCGGCGCGTGCGCCGGTGCCGTTGCCGAGCAGCGCGGCCGCGTCGTCCGGCGCGGTGGTGCGGGGCAGCGCGGCGGCGCGGACGAGGCCGTCGCGCACGGCGCCCGCGGGGGTGGCGTCCGCCACGGCGTCCAGGGCGAGTTCGCCGCGCGCGGAGAGTGCGGCCGCGACCGCGACGGCCACGGCGCCCGCGACGCCCTCGGGGTGGGCGTGGGTCACCTCGGCGGAGAGCGCCGCCTCCTTCGCCGCGCGGTCGAGGTCGTCGGCGAACCAGGCGCCGAGCGGCGCGACGCGCATCGCGGCGCCGTTGCCGAGGCTGCCGCCGTCGAAGAGGCCGGGGGCGAGCCTGCGCCAGGACGCGGGCTCGGCGAGCAGGGCGGGCAGGAGCACGTGCATGCCGTAGCCGTAGCCGCGCCCGGGGTGGGCGTCGTAGGCGAGGCCGAAGCAGGCGGCGAGGCGGTCCTGGTCGACGGTGCCGCGCTCGGCGAGCACCCGGTACAGGGCGAGCGCGAGCGCGGTGTCGTCCGTCCAGGGCCACGCGGGCTCCGCGGGCGTTCTTCGGGCCCTGATGTGGGCGCGTGCCGCCTCGGGTTCGCGGAAGCGGGGGGACCACCGCTCGCCGAAGGCGTCGCCCGTGGCGAGTCCTTCGAGGCTGCGGCGCGCGGCCGCAGGGCCGCCTGTGGGGGTGGTCGCGGTCATACCACCATCGTGACGCGCGCGGCCGGGAACACACCCGCGCGGTTTCGGCCCCGTGCGGCGCGATCCGGCCGCCCCGCTTGCTGGACAACGAGTCAACAAGTGGCGCACAGGGGATTGACGCCCCTTGCTGACAAGCAGTCTCATAGGGGGTGACCGCCGGTAACCCGCCCTCCCAGCCACCGAGGAGGCTCACACCATGACCACCGCGCCCGCCCGGGCCAGCCGCGACACGGTGATGAACGACCCCGTGCTCAGGGACGCCCTCGGCCCCCTCAAGGACCGCGAGCAGATGGCGAAACGCCTGCTGGAGTCCTCGGCACGGCACTCGTTCGACCCCGACAAGGAGCTCGACTGGGAGGCGCCGGCCGAGGAGGGCAAGTGGTTCTGGCCCCCCGAGCTGGTCTCGCTCTACGACACGCCCCTGTGGCGGCGCATGTCCGAGGAGCAGCGGATGGACCTGGCGCGCCACGAGGCCGCCTCGCTCGCCTCGCTCGGCATCTGGTTCGAGATCATCCTGATGCAGCTGCTGGTGCGGCACATCTACGACAAGTCCGTCGTCAGCGACCATGTGCGGTACGCGCTCACGGAGATAGCCGACGAGTGCCGGCACTCCAAGATGTTCGCGCGCATGATCAAGAAGGGCGGCGCGCCCGCCTACCCGGTGCCGCGGGTGTACCACAACATGGCGCGCGTGCTGAAGACGGCGTCCACGACGCCCGGTTCGTTCGCCGCGACGCTGCTCGGCGAGGAGATCCTCGACTGGATGCAGCGCCTCACCTTCCCCGACGAGCGGGTGCAGACGCTGGTGCGCGGCGTCACCCGTATCCACGTGATCGAGGAGGCGCGCCATGTCCGGTACGCGCGCGAGGAGTTGCGCCGCCAGATGGTGACCGCCCCGCGCTGGGAGCGCGGCTTCACCCGGCTGACGAGCGGCCACTCGGCCCGGGTGTTCTCGGTGTGCTTCGTCAACCCGCAGGTGTACGAGAACGTCGGCCTCGACCGGCGCGAGGCGGTCGAGCAGGTGAAGGCGAGCGGGCACAGGCGCGACGTCATGCAGTCGGGCGCGCGCAAGCTCACGGACTTCCTCGACGACATCGGCGTCCTGAACGGGCCGGGGCGCGCCCTGTGGCGCAGCTCGGGTCTCCTCGCCTGAACGCGCCGCGCGGCGCGAGTGGTTACGCTTCCCGTATGACCGCTGCCACGTCCCCGCCTCCCGCGTACCGCCGGCTCAGCGTGGAACAGCGCAGGTCCCAACTGCTCCAAGCGGCCCTGACGTTGTTCGCGCAGCGACCGCCCGAGGCGGTCACGCCCGAGGACGTGGCGGCGGCAGCGGGCGTGTCGCGGCCGCTGGTGTACCGGTACTTCCCCGGCGGCAAGCAGCAGTTGTACGAGGCGGCGGTGCGCTCCTCCGCCGACCAGCTGGAACGTTGCTTCACCGAGCCGCAGGCGGGCCCGCCGACCGAGCGGCTGCGGCGCGTGCTCGACCGCTACCTCGCCTTCGTGGACGAGCACGCGGCGGGGTTCAGCGCGCTGCTGCGCGGCGGTGGCGTGTGCGAGACGTCCCGCACGACGGCGATCGTGGACGAGGTGCGGCGCGCCGCGGCCGAGCAGATCCTGCTGCACCTGGGCGCACAGCACCCGGGGCCGCGCCTGCGGATGCTGGTGCGCACCTGGATAGCCGCGGTCGAGTCCGCGTCGCTGACCTGGCTCGACGAGGAGAAACTGCCGGACGCCCGCGAGTTGCGCGACTGGCTCGTCGACCACCTGGTCGTGCTGCTCGTCACGACGGCGGCGCGGGACGAGGAGACCGCGGCGACGGCCGCCGCGCTCGCCGCGCAGGAAACGCAGGACGGCCCGCTCGCGGCGCTCGCCCGCAGGCTGGCCCCGCTGGTGGAGTCCGCGGCCTCCGGGTGAGACTGGGCGGGTGAGAAGCGAGGACACCCCGTTCGTCGGCGGCCCGCTCGACGGGCGCGTGCTGCCCGTCCTGACGGGCCTGACCGGCCTGCCCCCGAAGTGGTACGACGTCCCGGTGCCCGACGCGGCGGGCGGCCCGCCGACCGTGCACGCGTACCGCAGGGTGCCCGCGGGCTACACCCGGCGCCTCGGCATCCAGCGCGGCTGGCGCTACGAGTACGCCCCCGCCGGCCATGCCTCCGAGGGCCCCCGCCGGCCCTGGACCCGCCGCCCCGCGCCCCCGCGGCCCCCGGCATCCGAGGACGGCGGCCCCGGCACCAGCGCCCGCTGACGCCGCACGGCGGCACCCGCGGAGTGTGGACCCGGCGGCGGTCCACGTGCCCCCTGAGGGCGTCGCGCGCCCCCTCCTGGGTGGAATTCCGCCGCCATTCGGCGTACTCGTCAGCTCATCCCATGATGTGGCGTTCATCATTCCGCGGAGCGCCGGACCCGATCGCACCCCACCCGCCCCCGGCGCACCGCCTCGGAGGTGAAGGGCATGTCACGTCTGCGATCCGCCTGTGCGACGGCCATGGCGACCGCCGCGGCCACCGTGCTGACCGCGGTCCCCGGCTCGGCCGCGCCCCAGCCGGGCGGGGTGGCCGAGCTGCTGACCCAGCTCAAGAGCCTGTACCAGCAGGCGGAGGCGGCGGGCGACGCGTACAACGCGACCTCGCAGGCGCTGGCGAAGCAGCGCGCCGAGGTGGCGCGGGCGGGCGGCGGCCTCGCCACGGCGCGGGCCGCGCTCGACCGGGGCAGGGGCGCGGCGGGCGCCATCGCCCGTGCCCAGTACCGGGGCACGCCCGAGCTGTCCGGCTACCTCCAGCTGCTGCTCGCCGACGACCCGGAGCGCGCGGCCGAGCAGCAGCACATGCTCTCCCAGTCCGCGCGCTCCACCGTCGCCACCGAGGACCAGCTGGCGCGCGGCAAGCAGCAGGCGGACGCCGCGGCGCAGGCGGCGAGCGCCGCGCTCGCCGCGCAGCAGCGGCTCAGCGCGCTGAGGAAGAAGCAGCGCGACACCGCGGAGGCCAAGCTCCGGCAGGTCGAGGGGGTGCTCGCCCGGCTCACCCCCGAGCAGCTCGCGCGGCTCGACGCGCTCGACCGCAGCGGCACCGCCAAGGCGCAGCAGGACCTCGTGGCCTCGGGGGCGCTCGGCCCGCAGGGGCGCGCGGCGGCGCCCGCCACGCCGACCGCCGCGGGCGCGGCGGCGCTGCGCTACGCCGTGGGGCAGATCGGCAAGCCCTACGCGTGGGGCGCCACGGGCCCCGACTCCTTCGACTGCTCGGGGCTGACCTCGCGCGCCTGGGCGCACGCGGGCGTGCGGGTGCCGCGAACCAGCCAGGAGCAGTGGCACTCCCTGCCGCACGTGCCGCTCGGCCGGCTGCGCCCCGGCGACCTGGTGGTGTACTTCCCCAAGGCCACGCACGTCGCGATCTACCTGGGCGACGGCAGGGTCGTGCAGGCCCCGCGGCCGGGCGCCCGCGTCAAGGTCTCGCCGCTCGCCGCCAACCCGCTGCTCGGCGCCGTGCGCCCGGACCCCGCGGGCGCGGCGCTCAGCCCGGCCGCGTACCGGCCGCCCGCCCTCCCTGGGGACCCGGGAGGCGGCACAGGAAGCGGTACGGGGAGCGACGCGGCCGCGCACGCGCTGTAGGGCGCGCCTCCCGTCCTGGCGCGGACGGCCGGGGGCCTGCCGCCCCGCCCACCGGGGCGGCAGGGCCCGCCCGCGCCCCGCGCCCGGCTCAGGCGCCCCGGATCCTACGCGCACCCCGCACGCCGGGCCACGCGCTCGCCGCCGCCGCCCGCGCGAGATACGCGTCGGCGCGCTCCGGGTCGTAGAAGTAGTCCTCGAAGTCGGCAGGGTCGTCGAAGCCGTTGGCGATGCGGTCCGCCACCGCGGGCAGGCGCTCGCCCGCGCCGAACAGCCGCTCCACGTGCTCGGGCGCCGGGCCGAGCAGTGTGTTCGTCCACTTCGTGACGTGGCGCGCCTGCTCCCAGTACATCTCGAAGGTGGCGCGCATCCACTGCGCGTCGAAGGGCCGCTCGCCGCGCGCCAGTATCGCGTCGAGATAGACCGCGGCGCACTTCGCCGCCGAGTTGGCGCCCTGCCCGGTCACCGGGTCGTTGGTGACGACGACGTCGGCGACACCGAGCGCGAGCCCGCCGCCGGGCAGCGACGCCACGGGCCGCCGCACGGTCGGGACGAACCGGCCCGCCAACGCACCGCCCGGGTCGGTGAGTTCGACGTTGGTGGCGCGCGCGTACTCCCACGGTGCGAACTGCTCCATCAGCTGGAGCACCACCGCGAGGTGGTCGTCGGGGTCGGTGACGCCGTGGAACACGTCGAGCGGGCCGCCGGGTACGCCCTCCCAGAAGAGGATGTCCGCCCTGCCGCCCACGGTCAGCGCCGGGATCACGAACAACTCCCCCACACCGGGCACGAGGTTGCAGCGCACGGCATCCACACCGGGGTGCTCGGGGCGGGGCTCCACACCGTGCACGTAGGCGACGGCGAGGGCGCGCTGCGGCGTCCCGTACGCACAGCGCGCCGGGTCACGGCCGAACATCGACACCAGTTCGCCCCGGCCTGCGGCGACGAGGACGAGGTCGTAGCTGTCGGCGAAGTAGTCGATGTCGGAGACGGCGCAGCCGTGGATCACCAACTGGCCGCCGCGCTGGGCGAACGTCTCCATCCAGGCGGCCATCTTGACGCGCTGGTCCACGGATTGGGCGTAGTGGTCGAGGCGGCCGAGCCAGTCGACGGCACGGCCGCCGCCGGGGTCGCCGACCGAGATGCCGAGGCCTTCGAGCCGGGGCGTCTGGGACTCCCAGAACCCGAGGCCGAGGTCCCGCTCGTGCTGGAGCGCGGTGTGGAACATGACCTGGGTGGACATCACCCGGCCGTTCCTGATCTCGTCGGGCGTCCTGTTGGACATGAGGGTGACCGCGTAGCCGTGCGCCCGCAGGCCGAGCGCCAGGTGCAGCCCCGACTGTCCGGCGCCGACGATCAGTATCTTCCGCATGTGCTGCTCCCCCATGTGCGTCCGTCCGAGGGCGGCGGCCCGTACGGCATCGGGCGTCCTGTGCGCTGCCCCGCACACCGCCGCCCCGTCCTCGCCGTACGGTCCGACGACCCGCCCACCGTACGGCGAAGCGGCCGCGCCGTGACACCGACTCGGCACGAGCACGCCCGCGAATGGCGTGCGCCCGGCGCACCGGCGGGCGGGCCGGGCCCGGCGTCCCGTCAGTCCGTGCCGGAGTCGAGCGCGTGCCGCACGAGCGTCATCAGCGACTCGACGGCCGAGACCCGCTGGCGCGCGTCCATGATGAGCAGGGGCACGTCGTCCGCGACGGACAGCGCGTTCCTGACGGCCGTGGGGTCGAACGCCTGGGCGCCCTCGAAGTGGTTGACGGCGACGATGTACGGCAGCCCGCACGTCTCGAAGTAGTCGAGCGCGGGGAAGCAGTCGTCGATGCGCCGCGTGTCCACCAGCACGACGGCGCCGATCGCGCCGCGCACGATGTCGTCCCACATGAACCAGAAGCGCTGCTGCCCCGGCGTGCCGAACAGGTAGAGCACCAGGTCGTTGTCGAGCGTGATGCGCCCGTAGTCCATGGCGACGGTGGTGGTGACCTTGTTGGGCACCGCCGTCAGGTCGTCGGTGGCGGCGCTCGCCGCCGTCATCAGCGACTCGGTGCGCAGCGGCGGGATCTCGGAGACCGACCCGACGAACGTCGTCTTGCCGACGCCGAAGCCTCCCGCGATCACTATCTTCGTGGCGGCGGGGGCCCTGCTGCGGTCGAGCTGCCACGGCTTCAGGCTCTCCTCCGGCTCGGAGACGGCCATCACCCCGACCTCCGCCCGGGCATCGGACTCGGTGCCCTCGGCGGTGGCGGCTCTCTCCTCGGCGACGGTACCGGCCCCTGCAGCGGCGGCGCCTGCGGCTGCCTCGTCCTCGGTGACTGCGGTGTCGTCAGAGACGGCGGAGTCCACTCAATACCCTTTCCAGCAGTGCACGGTCCGGCTGTTCGGTGCCGTGCCCGGTCCCGTACACCCTGATCTTTCCCTGGTCGGCGAGGTCGCTCAGCAGCACCCTCACCACACCGAGCGGCATCTTCAGCAGCGCGGCGACCTCCGCCACCGTCCGCATTCTGCGGCACAGTTCGACGATCGCCCGCATCTCGGGCATCACCCGGGACGAGCCGCGGCGCGGCAGCTCCCTGCGCTCCTGGGGCGCCTCTATGGCCGCCACGAACGTCTCGACCTGGAGGACGTGTTCGGCCCGCGTCCTGCCGCCGGTGAGCGAGTAGGGGCGGACGCGCGACGCGCGGTGGCCGCCGCCGCGCACGGGCAGCCCCGGCGCCGGCAGGCGCCTGCGGCGGCCGGTGCCCTGCCCCGGGTCCCGGGGAGCGGTGCCCCGCTCCGGGTCCCGGGGCGCGGCGGTGCCCCGCTCCGGGTCGAACGCCTGCCCCTCGCCCGCCTGTTCGCACGCGGACGGGCCACCGGGCCGCCGCTCGTCCGGCAGTTGCCCGCAGGGCGTGGACGACCGGGTCACCGGCCGCTCCCGTGGCCCGCGTCCTCGCCGCTCCCGCCGCCGCCCTCCATGGTCCTGCGCAGTTCGCTGCGCAGCTCGGGCGTGAGGACGTGTCCCGCGCGGCCCACGAACAGGGCCATGTGGTACGCGACGACACTCATGTCGCAGTCGGGCGCGGCGTGCACACCGAGCAGCGAACCGTCGCTGATGGCCATGACGAAGAGGCTGCCGTCCTCCATGGCGACCATGGTGTTCTTCACCGGGCCGCCCTCCATCAGCTTGGCGGCCCCGATGGTGAGGCTGCCGATGCCGGAGACCACGGTGGCGAGGTCGGCGCTCGAACCGCGCGGCCCCTGGGGGCGGTCGGCGTCCTCGGGCGCGGCCGCCGCCTCGGCCTGGCCGGGGTCGGAGGAGAGCAGCATCAGGCCGTCGGACGAGACGACGGCGACGGAGCGTACGCCAGGCACCTCCTCGACCAGGTTGTTCAACAGCCAGTGCAGGTTCCGGGCTTCGGAACTCAGTCCGAACGTGCCGGTCGCAGTCAACTGTGTGCCTCCTCGACTGTGTCCCCCGCCGCTTCGGTGTGACGCTGTGCCGTGTGGTCCTGCTGGTGGTCGTTCCGGTGGGCCGGGGGCTGCTGGTGCCCCGCGGGCCCGCCGTACGGCCCGGCCTGCTGCTCCGGGACCTGCCCCGGGAGCCGCTGCCCCGCGGGCCGCTGCACCGGCTGCTGCCCGGGGAGCTGTTGTACCGCACGCCCCGCCGCGGCCGCCTGCTGCCCCTCGAACTGCCAGGCGGGGCCCTGCTGTCCGTGCCGTTCCGCGGCGGCCCCGGGGCGCTGCGGCTCCTCGGCCTGCCGGATCTCCGCTTCCGCGTCGTGTCTGCCCGCCTTCGCGCCCTGGTGGAAGCCGCCGAGTCTACGGCGCAGCTCCTCGGGGTCCACACCGCGCTTGCGCACCGGGGCCGCGCCCGCGGTCCGCACCGCGCGCGGCACCCGCTTGGGCAGCTGCCCGCCGGGGGCGCCCCCCTGCGGGCCCGGCAGCCGCATGGTGAACGTGTCCTGGTCGGGGCCTCCTGCCGGCCGCTCGTGCGCGTCAGGCCCGATGGCGTACGGGTCGGGTCCCGGCGCTGCGGCACGGGGCTGCCTGGCGGCGGGGACGCGGGCCCTGCCGCCCTGGGCCGCGGGCGTGCCGGGCGCCGCCTGGGGCACCGGAGCCGCCCGCAGAGCGGGATCCTGCCGCACGGGCAGCCCCTGGGGGGCCGACTGCTCCAGCGCTGTCCGAGCCTGGTCCCGTGCCCTCGGCCCGGAGTGCGCGGGAGCACCGAGAGTGCCCGCGCGCTCCGCCGCCCGTACGGACGCCTCGGCCGCCGCGATCACCGGGTCGCCCGCCGGGCCCGAGCCCGGACGCACCGGCAGCACAGGGGAGTTGGCCTCGGCGACCGAGCCCGGCAGGCTCAGCGCCGACGCGCTGTCGGGCACCGGCGCGTCCTCGCCGACCGCGGGCGGCGCCGAAGGCAGCAGCGACTGCGGCAGGTTGACGACCGCCGTGATGCCGCCGCCCTGCTGCTGCCTGCGCAGCTCGACCCGTACGCCGTGGCGCGCCGCGAGCAGGGCCGTGACGCGCAGGCCGAGGCCCTCGGTGCGCGCGTGGGGCCCCGAGGGGGCGGGCGGGGCGCCCGCGGGCACGGCGAGCCTGGTGTTGAGTTCGGTGAGCCGCTCGTCGGTGAGCCCGATGCCCTGGTCGACGACGGAGAGCATGACCTCACCCGACTCCAGGAGCCAGCCGGACAGTTCGACCGCCGCATCGGGCGACGAGAACGAGGCCGCGTTCTCCAGGAGTTCGGCGACGAGGTGGCTGAGGTCGTCCGCCGCGTGCCCGGCGACCTGGGCGTGCGGCGGCAGCGTCTGGATGGTGACGCGCTCGAAGGGCTCGATCTCGCTGACCGCTGCGCGCAGGACGTCCACCAGCGGGACCGGGCCCGCGTGCGCGTGGCTCTGCTCGTGCTCGGCCAGTACCAGCAGGTTCTCGCTGTGCCTGCGCATGACCGTGGCCATGTGGTCGAGCTTGTAGAGCGTGGCGAGGCGCTCGGGGTCCTGCTCGCGCTCCTCAAGCGACTCGATGACGCCGAGCTGGCGCTCGACCAGGCCGAGGTTGCGCAGCGACAGATTGACGAAGGTGTGCCGCACGGTGTGCCGCAGCTGCCTCAACCGGTCGCTCAGCTCGGCGATCCGGGCCTGGAGCGCGGCGTGTTCCTCCGCGGCCTCGGCCGCCTGCGGGCCGCCGACGGGGCCGGCGGCGTCCGCGGCCGCGCGCTCGCCGATGCGGTCGGTGAGCGTGAGCACCCTGGCGTGCAGTGTGTTGAGGGCTCGTACGACCTCGGCGAACTCGTCGTTGCGCCCGGTGAGGCGCGCCGGGCCCTCGGTCGCCGGTGCGGCGGCGAGCCGCGCGGCGCCGCGCCGTACGGCCGCGAGCGGCCTGGTGAGCGTGCGGGCCACGGCCGCCGACACCACGACGGCGACCACCAGGCACCCGGCGGCGAGCGCGGCGCGCAGCTCCAGGTCGCGCACGGCGTCGTCGCGGAGCTTCTCGAAGCCCTTGAGCCGGTCGGCGGCGAGCCCGGAGCGCGCGCCCCGCATCTGGTCGATCCTGGCGGTGAGCGCGGAGTCGAGCTTGCCGCGGTCGGTGTCGAGGTCCGTGTCGGAGAGCTCGGGGGCGGCCGTGAGCCGGTCGAGGTAGCCCTCTGCGGCCTTCACACCGGCGCCGGTGACCGTGTCGGCCCAGGCGCGGCGGTCCGCCGCGCCCGCCGTGGCGTCGAAGGCGTCGAGGGCTGCGCGCTCGCGCACGCGCGCCAGCTGGGCGGCGGCGCTGAGCGCGTCGCGCGCCTTGCCCTCGGCGGAGCCGGAGTCCGCCATGGGCAGCCCGGTCATGGGGTTGACGGTCGACTGGCCGACCGGCACGGCCAGGGCGGCGAGCAGCAGCCCGCGGGTGGCCGACGCCTCGTCGGCCGCGCGGTCGAGGTCGGCGTCCGCGCGCGCGCCGGGGGCGGCGCCCGCGGGCGCGAGGTCGGCGACCTGGGCGTCGAGCCGCAGCAGCGAGTCGACGACGCGGGAGTACGCGGTGTACGCGTCGACGGCCGAGCCCTTGCCCGCTACGGCGGCGCGGCGGACGGCGGTGACGGTGCCGAGGTCCTTCAGGGGGCCGGCGAAGGCGGCCGGGACCGAGGAGTCCGCGACGAGGGCGTCGAGTTCGGTGATCTGCCGGTCGACGCGGTCGCCCGCGGCCCGGAAGCCGTCCTCGCCGTCGTCCTTCGCACTGTCGCCGTCCTCTGCGGGGCGGCCGGCCGCGACGAAGACGACGACCTGGTCGCGCTCGTCCGCGAGGGCGTCGGAGAGGGAGACGGCCTGGCGGTCGAGCCGGGCGAGGGTGACGAGCCGCTGCGCGTCGTCGAGCCGCGCCGAGGCGTACAGAAGGCCGGGGGTGCCTGCCGCGGCCACGACGATGCCCGTGACCACGACGCCGGCGACGAGCCGCGTGCGTACCCGCTTACGGCGCCCCATCGGAGTGCCGCCCCGCACACCGCCGTTCCCCCGAGGCCGCTTCTTCTGCACCGGTGCTCGCATTCTCGACTCGTCCGCCCATGAAGCAGAGGTGACGGCGGGTCACGACGAGCCACCCCCAGCCCCTGGCACGGCTTCCGACCATTCCAGTGGTTTCACGGAGGAAGACGCGCATCGGCCGACCCGCCACCTGAACGAGTGAACATCACGAAGGAGTTGGCCTTCAACTTTCCCTGGCATGTGCCACGAGCCTGCCCAGCGGGGCGAATGGACCTGCGGCGCGGGCTTTGGAAGGATGCCCGCCCGCATCCTCGCGGCGCCCGGTCCCGGTGATCGTTTTTCGGCCGGAGGCCCCCCGCGGCCCCCGGCACGCCGATCCGTGCGGGCCCTGTGGGTGAACGGCGCAGGTGGGCCGGGTTCCCTTCACACCTCCTCCCGCTCTCCCCCGCTCCGGCAGACTGGTCGCCATGCGCTTCGAACTCGCCACCGCACCGGGAACGGCCGGACGACCCAACGAGGACTGGACTTCCGTGATCGCGCCCGCCGCGGGCGAGGGCGGCGCACTGGTGCTGCTTGACGGGGTCACGCCACCGGCAGGCCCCGACGGTTGTGTACACGGGGTCCCGTGGTTCACGGCACGCCTCGGCGGCGCACTGGCCGAACTGTGCGGTTCCCGCCGGGACCTGTCCCTGACCGAGATCCTCGCCTCGGCGATCGCGGCGACGGCCGCGGAACATCGGGACACTTGTGACCTTTCTCACGTACGCACCCCTCAGGCGACGGTGGTGCTCGCGCGGTGGAGCGGGGGCCCGGAGAGCCCGGGAGGCGCCGGAGGCACGGTCGAGCACCTGGTCCTCTCCGACTCCACCCTGCTGCGGGAGGACAGGGACGGGCGGGTGACCGCGCTCGTCGACGACCGGCTCGACCACGTCCCCGCCGAGGTGAAGCGGTCGGTCGCCACCACGGACGCGCTGCGCAACGCGGAGGGCGGCTTCTTCACCGCGGCCGCCGACCCCTCGGTCGCGGCGCGCGCGGTGACCGGGAGCGCACCGGCCGCCGAGGTGCGGTCCCTGCTCGCGCTCACCGACGGCGCGGCCCGCTGGGTGGAGATGTTCGGCGAGGGCGGCTGGGCGGAGTGCCTCGCGCTGGTGCGCGAGCGCGGCGCGCGGGAGCTGATCGCCCGGGTGCGGGCTCTGGAGGGCGCCGCGGAGCACGTACGGGGAAAGCGGCACGACGACGCGACGGCGACGTTCGCCGAGCTGTGAGCGGACCGCGGCCGGAGGGCGGGCGAGGGCGGGCGCGGGAGCGCCGGTGAGACCCCGGACGGGAGCCGCCCGAGCGTCGGGTTTCACCCGTAAGGGATGTTTGCCGGGCGCTCCTCACCCTCCCGCGCGAGCGACCCTCTCACTCGTTCGAGGGACGGCGGCCGGGGCACGGAACCGGCCGGTGCGAACGCCCGTCCCGACCGGGTCCTTCAGGCCGCGAAACGGGCGTTCAGCTGGTGCAGGAGACGGGCGAGCTCGGCGATCTCGCCGCGGTCCCAGTCGGCGAGTTTCTGCACGTAGCGGCCCCTGCGGGCGTCCCTGACCCGGCGGAAGCTGTCGAGCCCCTCGTCCGTGATCCGCACCAGCGAGGCGCGGCCGTCCGCCGGGTCGGGCTCCCGGGCGATCAGCCCCAGCTCCTGGAGCGCCCTCAGCTGCCTGCTCATGGTCGCCTTGCCGACCCCGAAGTACGCGGAGAGCTCGGTCGCGCGCTGCTGCCCGCTCTCCTCGAGGCGGACGAGCAGGCCGTAGGCGGAGGGTTCGAGATCGGGGTGCACCTCGCGGGCCATCTCGCCCGAATTGGCCCTGGCACGGCGGAGGAAGACCGCCAGTTCGCGTTCCAGGTCGAGGAACTCGGGGGTCACCTGGCTCCCGTCCGCGGACACGAGTCCCCTCTCCGTACCGCCGCCGTGCACGTCAGCTGCCATCGCGCGCTTTCCCGCTCCCGAGGAGTCCGAAGCCGCGGCCCTTGCCGTGGCTCTCCGTATTTTCGCAGGTTTAGTCCATCAGCAGCAGCGTGGTGGGGCTGCGGCCGCGCGGCGGTGTCCGTAGCGTTTCAGGGTGACATGTCCCCCTTTGACGGATTGTCGACCCGTCAAGAGATCCCCCCACCAAGGTTTTCGGAGGCACGCAATGTCCGTGCGCAGACCCGGAACGCGCAGCAGCCGCCGCACCCTGTACGCGGCGTCCGCGGCGCTCCTGGCCACCTTCGCCCTCCCGCTCACCCTCCCCGGCGTCGCCACCGCCGAGGTCTCCCCCCTCCCACCGGCGCCAGGACGGGCGGCGTCACCGCTCGCCGACGCGGCGCCGGCGCGCGGCACCGCGTACATGGGCATGGGCGTCGTCGCCCACGACGGCGAGGGCCGGGCGCCCATCGCCGACCGCGGCCTCGCGGTCGCCCAGACGGAGGGGGTCGACGTCTCGAGCCACCAGGGGAGCGTGAACTGGTCCTCCCTCGCCAAGTCGGGCGTGAAGTGGGCCTACGTCAAGGCGACCGAGGGCAACTACTACCAGAGCACCACGTTCAACCAGCAGTACACCGGCTCGTACAAGGCCGGCCTGATCCGCGGCTCGTACCACTTCGCGGCCCCCGACACCTCCAGCGGCGCCAACCAGGCGGACTACTTCGTCAAGCACGGCGGCAACTGGTCGAAGGACGGCAAGACGATGCCCGGCGTCCTGGACATCGAGTGGAACCCGTACGGCGCGGCCTGCTACGGCCTCTCGAAGGCGAAGATGGTCAGCTGGATCAAGGACTTCGCCACGACCTACAAGGCCCGCACGGGCCGCGACGCGGTGATCTACACGGCCACCACCTGGTGGAAGCAGTGCACCGGCGACTACGCGGGCTTCGCGAAGACGAACCCCCTGTGGGTCGCCCGCTACAACACCTCGCCCGGCACGCTGCCCAAGGGCTGGGGCTTCCAGACGATCTGGCAGTACACGTCCTCGGGCCCTGTCGTAGGCGACCACGACAAGTTCAACGGCTCCCTGGACCGCCTCCGCGCACTGGCCAACGGCTGACCCGTCCCGCCCCGCCGCCCCCGGAAGCGCTGCTTCCGGGGGCGGCGGGCGGACGCGCGCCCGCCCCGGAGGGGCCCCGGGGCGGGCGGTCATGCCCCTCGGCGCCGTACCGGCGTCAGGCCGCCGCGGCGACCTGGACGTCGGCCGGGGTGAGGGCCAGGTCGAGGACCTGGCGGACGTCGGTGACGGGGTGGACGTCCAGCTTCTCCAGGACCTCGGCGGGCACGTCGTCGAGGTCGGGCTCGTTGCGCTTGGGGATCACGACCGTCGTGATGCCCGCCCGGTGCGCGGCCAGCAGCTTCTGCTTCAGGCCGCCGATGGGCAGGACCCGGCCGGTCAGGGAGACCTCGCCGGTCATCGCGACGTCCTCGCGCACCTGACGGCCGCCGAGCAGCGACGCGAGGGCCGTGGTCATCGTGATGCCCGCGCTCGGGCCGTCCTTCGGGACCGCGCCGGCCGGGAAGTGGATGTGCACTCCCCTGTCCTTGAGGTCGCCGACCGGCAGCCCGAACTCCGCGCCGTGCGAGCGCAGGTAGGAGAGGGCGATCTGCGCGGACTCCTTCATCACGTCACCGAGCTGGCCGGTCAGGGTCAGCCCCGCGCCGCCGGTCTCCGGGTCGGCGAGCGACGCCTCGACGAAGAGGACGTCGCCGCCCGCGCCGGTGACCGCGAGGCCCGTCGCCACGCCCGGCACCGCGGTGCGGCGCTCCGCCGGGTCGGTGGCGGACTCGGGCACGTGGTGCGGCCGGCCGATCAGCGCGCGCAGGTGCTCGGCGCCGAGCGCGGCGGGCAGCTCGCGGTCCCCGAGCTCGTGCTCCGCGGCGACCTTGCGCAACAGCCTGGCGATCGCGCGCTCCAGGTTCCGCACGCCCGCCTCGCGGGTGTACTCGCCCGCCAGCCTGCGCAGCGCGTCGTCGCCGATGGCGACCTCACCGGGTTCGAGGCCCGCGCGCTCCAGCTGCCTGGGCAGCAGGTGGTCGCGGGCGATCGTGACCTTCTCGTCCTCGGTGTAGCCGTCGAGGGTGACCAGCTCCATGCGGTCGAGCAGGGCCTCGGGGACGGCTTCGAGGACGTTGGCCGTGGCCAGGAAGACCACGTCGGAGAGGTCGAGCTCGACCTCCAGGTAGTGGTCGCGGAAGGTGTGGTTCTGCGCGGGGTCGAGCACTTCGAGGAGGGCGGCGGCCGGGTCGCCCCTGAAGTCGGAGCCGACCTTGTCGATCTCGTCGAGCAGGACCACCGGGTTCATCGAACCGGCCTCCTTGATGGCGCGGACGATGCGGCCGGGCAGCGCGCCGACGTAGGTGCGCCGGTGGCCGCGGATCTCCGCCTCGTCCCGCACGCCGCCGAGCGCGACGCGGACGAACGTGCGGCCCATCGCGTGCGCCACGGACTCGCCGAGCGAGGTCTTGCCGACTCCCGGCGGCCCGACCAGGGCGAGCACGGCGCCGCCGCGGCGCCCGCCGACGACCCCGAGGCCGCGGTCGTCGCGGCGCTTGCGCACCGCGAGGTACTCGGTGATGCGCTCCTTCACGTCGTCGAGGCCCGCGTGCTCGGCGTCCAGGATCTCCTTGGCGCCGCGGATGTCGTACGCGTCCTCGGTGCGCTCGTTCCACGGGAGTTCGAGCACGGTGTCGAGCCAGGTGCGGATCCAGGAGCCCTCCGGGCTCTGGTCGCTCGCCCGCTCCAGCTTGTCGACCTCCTTGAGAGCCGCGTCGCGGACCTTCTCCGGCAGGTCGGCCGCCTCAACGCGGGCGCGGTAGTCGTCGGACTCGTCGTCCTCGCCGCCGCCGTCGAGGTCGCGCAGCTCCTTGCGCACGGCCTCCAGCTGGCGGCGCAGCAGGAACTCGCGCTGCTGCTTGTCGACGCCCTCCTGGACGTCCTTCGCGATGGACTCGGCCACGTCCTGCTCGGCGAGGTGCTCGCGCAGCTGCTTCGTGGCGAGCCTGAGCCGGGCGACCGGGTCGGTGGTCTCCAGCAGCTCCACCTTCTGGGCGGTGGAAAGGAACGGCGAGTAGCCCGCGTTGTCGGCGAGCGCCGACACGCCGTCGATCTGCTGGACGCGGTCCACGACCTGCCAGGCGCCGCGCTTCTTCAGCCAGTCGGTGGCGAGCGCCTTGTACTCCTTCACGAGTTCCGCCACGGCGCCCGGCAGCGGTTCCGGCACGGTCTCCTCGATGGCGATCCCCTCCACCCAGAGGGCGGCACCGGGTCCGCTCGTACCGGCACCGATCTGCACGCGGCCGCGGCCGCGGATCAGGGCGCCGGGGTCGCCGTCCGAGAGCCGTCCGACCTGTTCGACGGTGCCGAGCACGCCGGTCGACGCGTACGAGCCGTCGATGCGCGGCACCAGCAGCACCTGCGGCTTTCCCGCACCGGCCCCCTCCGTGCGTGCTGCGGCCTGTGCGGCCTCGACGGCGGCGCGGACTTCGGTGTCGGACAGGTCCAGGGGCACCACCATGCCGGGCAGCACGACCTCGTCGTCGAGCGGCAGCACGGGAAGCGTGAGCGGTGTGGAAATGGCAGCCATGATCTCCCCTTCGGCAATCAAGTTGAGCTATGCAGACTCAATGCTGGGGGGCGGCCGGATGTTCCCGGGGCGGCCGCGCGTTCGCCGTCAGCGATCACCGCACCGTGCGCGGCCCGCTCCCCCGGGGCGCGGGGCGTGGGGCCGGTACGGGCGGAACGCCGCGCGCCGACCCGCCATTCCGCGCGGGGCCGCCGGAATACGCCGGTGCGCGCGACCGCTCCGACCTGCGAGAGTCGGCCCGTACGGCGGCGGCGTGCGAGGCGGCAGCGGTACGCGAGCGACGAGAGACAGGAGCCGTGAGTGTCCGAGCCGAAGACCACCCGGGGCCGGGCGCCCGGCGCACCCGTCACGCTGGACCGGCGGGAGGGTCCGTACGGGGAGGTCGCACTGCGCCGCCGCCCCGCGGGAGGCGGCGACGGCGCGGACGGCGCGGGCGACGTGCTGGAGATCATCGCCAACGGCATGTTCCTGATGGACACCTCGGACGGCCGCTCCGAGCGGCTGCTCGTCGACGCGGCGCTGCGCACGCTGCCCGAGGAGCGGCGGGGCGCCCGGCCCTCCGTGCTGATCGGCGGGCTCGGCGTGGGCTTCTCGCTCGCGCACGCCGCGGCCGACCCCCGCTGGGGCCGGATCGCCGTCGTGGAGCGGGAGCAGGCGATCATCGACTGGCACCGCGCAGGGCCGCTCGCCCGGATCTCGGCAGCCGCGCTCGCGGACCCGCGCACTGTGATCCTGCACACCGACCTCGTCGCGTACGTGCGCGGCGCCTTCGGCGCGCACGCCGACCGGTATGACGCGCTGTGCCTCGACATCGACAACGGACCGGACTGGACCGTCACCGAGAGCAACGACAGTCTGTACACAGAGGAAGGACTCGCGGCCTGCGGGCGGCTGTTGAACCCCTCCGGGGTGCTCGCCGTCTGGTCCGCCCAACCCT
Source organism: Streptomyces sp. NPDC047002 (assembly GCF_040704505.1). NCBI lineage: Bacteria > Bacillati > Actinomycetota > Actinomycetes > Kitasatosporales > Streptomycetaceae > Streptomyces > Streptomyces sp. NPDC047002. The sequence continues at coordinate 133,467 of NZ_JBEYWC010000002.1, read as the reverse complement.
CCGCGACCTTTGCCGATGCGTTGCGGAATGCCGGTTTCACCTGGGTTGCTGACGAAGAGGTGGGGGTTGCCCGGGGCGTGCCGGACGTCGTCCATCTCGCTGTTCGCACTGCGTAGCCGAAAGGCGGCCGCTACCTCTACGCTGCTCCACGAAATACAGGATCCGGCGATCTACGACACCCCCCAGGCATTCCACGACGTAGACCGGCGGATCAAGGGCATACGGAGCGCGTTGAAACGCGTACCAGGGGCGGGCGATGGAGCAGACACACACCAGCCACACCGGAGTGGCGGCCACGCCGGGCGCTCAGCGCCGGGTCCTCGTCGTCGAGGACGACGCGACCATCGTCGACGCCATCGCGGCCCGGCTGCGGGCCGAGGGCTTCCTCGTGCAGACCGCGGTCGACGGCCCCGCCGCGGTCGACGCGGCGGAGGCGTGGCAGCCGGACCTGATGGTGCTCGACGTGATGCTGCCGGGATTCGACGGACTCGAGGTGTGCCGGCGCGTACAGGCGCAGCGCCCGGTCCCGGTCCTGATGCTGACGGCGCGCGACGACGAGACGGACATGCTCGTCGGCCTCGGTGTCGGCGCCGACGACTACATGACCAAGCCGTTCTCCATGCGCGAGCTCGCGGCCCGCGTGCACGTGCTGCTGCGGCGCGTCGAGCGCGCGGCGCTGGCCGCCGTGACACCGCGCAGCGGCATCCTCAGGCTGGGCGAACTGGAGATCGACCACGCGCAGCGCCGGGTGCGGGTGCGCGGCGACGACGTGCACCTGACGCCGACCGAGTTCGACCTGCTGGTCTGCCTGGCGAACACGCCGCGCGCCGTCCTCTCGCGCGAGCAGCTGCTCGCCGAGGTGTGGGACTGGGCCGACGCGTCGGGCACCAGGACCGTCGACAGCCACATCAAGGCGCTGCGCAGGAAGATCGGCGCGGAGCGCATCCGCACGGTCCACGGCGTCGGCTACGCCCTGGAGACACCGGCGCCATGAACCTGGCGGGCCGGCCGGGAAGCGGCGGGCGCGTGGCCGGGCGCGCGGACGCCGCGGAAAGAGCGGAAAGAGCGGAAGGCAGCCACGGGCGGGGCAGCGGCGAGAGGGGCCGGGACGACCGGTGGGCGGTCAGGCCCTTCTCGATCAAGGCCAAGCTCGGCACGCTGGTGGTCGTCTCCGTCTTCATCACGACCGGGCTGCTGATGGTGGCGCTGCGCACCAAGACGGAGCTGCGGTTCATCACGGTGTTCTCGGTGATCGCGACGCTGCTGATCACGCAGTTCGTGGCGCACGGCCTGACCGCGCCGCTCGACGAGATGAACACGGTCGCGAAGGGCATCTCGCACGGCGAGTACACGCGCCGGGTCAGCGGCGCCGACCGGCGGGACGAGCTGGGCGACCTGGCGTCGACGATCAACCGCATGGCGGACGATCTGGAGGCCGTGGACCGGCACAGGAAAGAGCTGGTCGCGAACGTGTCGCACGAGCTGCGCACACCGATCGCCGCGCTGCGCGCCGTGCTGGAGAACGTCGTGGACGGCGTCTCGGCCGCCGATCCCGAGACGATGCGCACGGCGCTGAGACAGACGGAGCGGCTCGGCCGGCTGGTGGAGACGCTGCTCGACCTGTCGAGGATCGACAACGGCGTCGTTCCGCTCAAGGCGAGCCGCTTCGAGGTGTGGCCCTACCTGTCGGGCGTGCTGAAGGAGGCGAACCTCGCGGCGGCGCACCGCGGCCTGAGCAGCAGCTCGGGGCTGCACACCAGGACGGACGTGCACCTGCACCTGGACGTGTCGCCGCCGGAGCTGACGGCGTACGCGGACGCGGAGCGGCTGCACCAGGTCGTGGCGAACCTGATCGACAACGCGGTGAAGCACAGCCCGCCGCACGGCCGGGTCACGGTGCGGGCGCGGCGCGGCCCCGAGCCCGAGTCGCTCCACCTGGAGGTGCGCGACGAGGGCCCCGGCATCCCCGAGGAGGAGCGCAGCCGGGTCTTCGAGCGGTTCAACCGCGGCCGGATCACCAAGCTCGGCGGCAGCAACGACGGCGGTACGGGCCTCGGCCTCGCGATCGCGCGCTGGGCGGTCGATCTGCACGGCGGCCGGATAGGAGTGGCCGAATCGGCCAGCGGCTGCCGGATAAGGGTCACTCTTCCGGGCGTACCGGAGGAGCGGATGTGACGGGGTGCTGCCACCGGGCGGTGGCAGCACCCCGTGGGCCGCACAGCCGGGGCGGTGGCGCCCGCGGCGCGGCTGTCACGGCGGCGCGCCGGCGGCGCCCCCTGATCACCGGAAAATTCCGCCGCGCGCGGTTCCTCCCCGCCCCCACCTGGGTAGGAAGCCGCTACGACTGCACCACCGGCGATCTGCTGGGTCAGGCTCGCGGGTGCTCCCGGACACCGGGACGGCCCTACGAGCGTGGCCTGGCAAAACGCGTTAGTTTCCCGCCAAACCGTGCGCTGAAACACTCCAGTGGATGTGACGTGCGCGACGATGGCCCATCCGGCCTGCACCTGGGACCTCGGTAGGCGTAGCCTTGATTTCCGCTGTCCATCACCTTGTGAAGCGGAAGAGGGCGGTTCACGCCGTGTCGTCTCAGTCCCCCAGTAACACGAGCATCTCGACCGATGGCCAAGACGGGCAGGGCGCCAACCCTGCCGCAGCCTTCGGCCCCAATGAGTGGCTTGTCGACGAGATCTACCAGCAGTACCTCCAGGACCCGAACTCCGTCGACCGTGCCTGGTGGGACTTCTTCGCCGACTACAAGCCGGGGAGTCCGGACAACAAGTCCGACAACACGGCTTCCGCCGGCACGGCGGACAAGCCGGCGCAGCCGGTAGCGGCGGCGCCCGCACAGGCCCCCGCGGCACAGCCGGCCGCCGCCCCGAAGGCCCGGGCCGCCGCCCCTGCACAGCCCGCCAAGGCCGCGCCCAAGGCCCAGCCGAAGGCCCAGACCCCGGCGCCCGCGGCGCCCGTGCAGGCCCCGGCCGCCCCCGCGCAGCCCGCGAAGCCCGCCGCGGCGCCCAAGGCGGCCCCGGCCGCCGAGCCGGAGGCGGGACCCGAGTACGTGACGCTGCGCGGCCCCTCGGCCGCCGTCGCCAAGAACATGGCCGCCTCCCTCGAACTGCCCACGGCGACCTCCGTGCGCGCGGTCCCGGTGAAGCTGCTGTTCGACAACCGCATCGTCATCAACAACCACCTCAAGCGCGCCCGCGGCGGGAAGATCTCCTTCACGCACCTGATCGGGTACGCGATGGTGCAGGCCATCAAGGCCATGCCGTCGATGAACCACTCGTTCGCCGAGAAGGACGGCAAGCCCACCCTGGTCAAGCCGGAGCACGTCAACCTCGGCCTCGCGATCGACCTGGTCAAGCCGAACGGCGACCGCCAGCTGGTGGTCGCGGGCATCAAGAAGGCCGAGACGCTCGGCTTCTTCGAGTTCTGGCAGGCGTACGAGGACATCGTCAGGCGCGCCCGCAACGGCAAGCTCACGATGGACGACTTCTCCGGCGTCACGGTCTCGCTGACCAACCCGGGCGGTATCGGCACGGTCCACTCGGTGCCCCGCCTGATGCCGGGACAGAGCGTCATCCTCGGCGTCGGCGCGATGGAGTACCCGGCGGAGTTCCAGGGCACGTCCCAGGACACCCTGAACAAGCTCGGCATCTCCAAGGTCATGACCCTGACGTCGACCTACGACCACCGGGTCATCCAGGGCGCCGCCTCCGGCGAGTTCCTGCGCATCGTCAACCAGCTGCTGCTGGGCGAGAACGGCTTCTACGACGAGATCTTCGAGTCCCTGCGCATCCCGTACGAGCCCGTGCGGTGGATGAAGGACATCGACGCCTCGCACGACGACGACGTCACCAAGGCCGCCCGCGTCTTCGAGCTGATCCACTCCTACCGGGTGCGCGGCCACGTCATGGCCGACACCGACCCGCTGGAGTACCGCCAGCGCAAGCACCCCGACCTGGACGTCACCGAGCACGGCCTCACCCTGTGGGACCTGGAGCGTGACTTCGCGGTCGGCGGCTTCGCCGGCAAGTCGACCATGACGCTGCGCGACATCCTGGGTGTCCTGCGCGACTCGTACTGCCGCACCATCGGCATCGAGTACATGCACATCCAGGACCCGAAGCAGCGCAAGTGGATCCAGGACCGGGTGGAGCGCCCGCACGCCAACCCGGAGCGCGAGGAGCAGCTGCGCATCCTGCGCCGCCTGAACGCCGCCGAGGCGTTCGAGACGTTCCTCCAGACCAAGTACGTGGGCCAGAAGCGGTTCTCGCTCGAAGGCGGCGAGTCCGTCATCCCGCTGCTCGACGCGGTCCTCGACGCGGCCGCCGAGTCGCGCCTGGACGAGGTCGTCGTCGGGATGGCCCACCGCGGCCGCCTCAACGTGCTGGCGAACATCGTCGGCAAGTCGTACGCGCAGATCTTCCGCGAGTTCGAGGGCAACCTCGACCCGAAGTCGATGCACGGCTCAGGCGACGTGAAGTACCACCTCGGCGCCGAGGGCACGTTCACCGGCCTCGACGGCGAGCAGATCAAGGTGTCGCTCGCGGCGAACCCCTCGCACCTGGAGACCGTCGACCCGGTCATCGAGGGCATCGCGCGCGCCAAGCAGGACATCATCAACAAGGCGGGCACGGACTTCACCGTCCTGCCGGTCGCCCTGCACGGCGACGCGGCCTTCGCGGGCCAGGGCGTCGTCGCCGAGACGCTGAACATGTCGCAGCTGCGCGGCTACCGCACCGGCGGCACCGTGCACATCGTCATCAACAACCAGGTCGGCTTCACCGCGGCGCCCGAGGCGTCCCGCTCGTCGATGTACGCGACGGACGTGGCCCGCATGATCGAGGCGCCGATCATCCATGTCAACGGCGACGACCCGGAGGCCGTGGTCCGCGTCGCGCGGCTCGCCTTCGAGTTCCGCCAGGCGTTCAACAAGGACGTCGTCATCGACATGATCTGCTACCGCCGCCGCGGCCACAACGAGGGCGACAACCCGCAGTTCACCAACCCGCAGATGTACAACCTGATCGACAACAAGCGCTCGGTGCGCAAGCTGTACACCGAGTCGCTGATCGGCAGGGGCGACATCACCCTCGAAGAGGCCGAGCAGGCGCTCCAGGACTTCCAGGGGCAGCTGGAGAAGGTCTTCGCCGAGGTCCGCGAGGCCACCTCGCAGCCGTCCGAGGCGGTCGTGCCCGACGCGCAGGCCGAGTTCCCGGTGAGCGTGCAGACCGGGGTCTCGCAGGAGGTCGTCAAGCGGATCGCCGAGTCCCAGGTCAACATCCCCGAGTCGATCCACGTACACCCGCGGCTGATGCCGCAGCTCCAGCGCCGCGCGGCCTCCGTGGACGACGGCACGATCGACTGGGGCACGGGCGAGACGCTGGCCATCGGCTCGCTGCTGATGGAGGGCACCCCGGTGCGCCTCGCCGGCCAGGACACCCGCCGCGGCACGTTCGGCCAGCGCCACGCGGTCCTGGTGGACCAGCAGAGCGGCGAGGAGTACACGCCGCTGCAGTACCTGACGGAGGACCAGGCACGCTACAACGTCTACGACTCGCTGCTCAGCGAGTACGCGGCGATGGGCTTCGAGTACGGCTACTCGCTGGCCCGCCCGAACGCGCTGGTCATGTGGGAGGCGCAGTTCGGCGACTTCGTCAACGGCGCACAGTCGATCGTGGACGAGTACATCTCGGCGGCCGAGCAGAAGTGGGGCCAGACCTCCGGCGTCACCCTGCTGCTGCCGCACGGCTACGAGGGCCAGGGCCCCGACCACTCGTCGGCCCGCATCGAGCGCTTCATGGCGCTGTGCGCGCAGGGCAACATGACGGTGGCCGTGCCGACGCTCCCCTCGAACTACTTCCACCTGCTGCGCTGGCAGGTCCACAACCCGCACCACAAGCCGCTGATCGTCTTCACCCCGAAGTCGATGCTCCGGCTGAAGGCCGCGCAGTCGAAGACCGAGGAGTTCACCTCCGGCGGGTTCCGCCCGGTGATCGGCGACGACAGCGTCGACCCGGCGCAGGTGCGCAAGGTCGTCTTCACGGCGGGCAAGGTCTACTACGACCTCGACGCCGAGCGGAAGAAGCGCGGCGCGACGGACACCGCGATCGTCAGGCTTGAGCGCCTGTACCCGCTGCCCGGCGCCGAACTCCAGGCGGAGATCGCGAAGTTCCCGAACGCCGAGAAGTACCTGTGGGCGCAGGAGGAGCCGGCGAACCAGGGTGCCTGGCCGTTCGTCGCGCTCAACCTGATCGACCACCTGGACCTCGCGGTCGGCGCCGACGTGCCGCACGGCGAGCGGCTGCGCCGCATCTCGCGCCCGCACTCCTCGTCCCCCGCCGTGGGCTCCAAGAAGCGCCACGAGCAGGAGCAGGAGCAGCTGGTCAACGAGGTCTTCGACGCCTGAGGCACCCCTGCGGGCCTTGGGGCCCGACGGCTGCGGCACAAGGGCCCGGCCCCGCGAGGAGCGTTTCTCGCGGGGCCGGGCCCTTCGCCGTGCGGTGCGCCGCCGTCGGACGATCCCGGGTCGGAGGATCCGAAGTCGGACGATCCGGACTCAGACGATCTGGGGTTCGAAGTCCCAGTACGGCCGGGTGCGCGAGCGGGCCGCCAGCGTGTGCGGGTGCTGCGCGCCGAGCGTGGCGGCGAGGTCGTCGAGCGCCTCGGCCTCCGTCTTGTCCGCTTCGAGGCGCTTGCCGAGCGTGCGCAGGTCCGCCGCCGTGGCGACGCGCGCGGAGAGCGTCAGGGGGTGGGTGCGGCCCAGGCTCTGCGCCGCACGCGCCGCGGTGTCCGCGTTGAGGGCGGCAGCCGACTCGGTGTCGCCGCGCAGCGAGCGCATCTCGGAGGCGTTGACGGCGCACCCCAGGGTCCACGGGTGGTCGTCGCCGACCGCGGCGCGCATGCCGGCGAGCGCCTGCTCGGCCAGCTCGTACGCCTGCTCGCGCTCGCCGACGGCCCGCATGATGAGGGCCTGGTTGGAGCGTGCGCCCGTCGGGAAGGGGTGGTCGGGCCCGAGCAGCAGGGTGTAGCCCTCCACCACGCGCTCGCTTATCTCTCTGGCCTGGTCGATGTCGCCGTGCTCGCGGGCGAAGCAGCTCTGCCCCGCGGCGAAGCGCAGGGTGTCGGGGTCGCCCTCGCCGAGGACGCGCTCGCTGCGTTCGAGAACGCCGGTGAAGAGTTCCGCGGCCTCCCTGCGGCGGCCGATGCGGTAGAGGGTGAGGGCGAGGTTGTGCTCCGCGTTGAGGGTCTGCGGGTTGTCGGCGCCGAGGACGCTGCGGTGGACCCGTACGCTCTGCCCCTGGATCGACTCGGCCTCGCTGTAGCGGCCGAGGAGGCGCTGGTCGGTGGAGACGTGGATCTCGGAGAAGAGGGACCAGCGGTGGCGTGGCCGCAGCAGGCGCCGCCGCTCGGCGAGGGTCCGCAGGTCGAGGTCGAGGGCGTCGGGGTAGCGGCCGAGGAGGCGCAGGGAGACGGCCACGTTGTTCTGCGCGTTCAGGGTCCTGGCGTCCTGGTCGCCGAGGAGCTCCCGGTAGGCGTCGAGGACCCAGCGCGAGATGGTGTACGCCTCGTCGTAGCGGCCGAGGCCGCGCAGGTCGGCGGCGAGGCCGCCGGCGGCCCGCAGGTGGGTGAGGTCCTTGGCGCCGTGGGCCTCCCTGAGGTGGTCCACCGCGGTGCGCTCCAGCGCCTCGGTGTGCGCGTAGTCGCCGACCGCCCGCAGCAGGTTGGCGTAGTGGTGGGTGAGGTCCCAGATGCGCGGGTGGGTGTCGCCGAGCTGCTCCTTCCACGCCTTCATGGCGCGGCTGCCGAGGGTGAGGCCCGCCTGGTACTCGCCCGAGTGCAGCATGTACTGGAGGCAGTTGAGCACCAGGACGTGCATGGCGGGGCTGGTGGTCTGGAGCACGTCGGCCCAGCGCAGGTGCGGCGCGATCTCCGCGTACTCGGGCCACATCCGGGAGTCGGTCGGCTGTCCCGGGTCGGCGGCGGCCAGCGCGCGCCGTACGACCTCGATCAGCTCGTCGTGGTCGTCGGCCGGCATGTCCTGGCGGATGATCTGGTGCACGAGCCGGTGCATGTAGAGGGTGTCGCCCGGCACGGCGCCGCCAGCCTCCGGCATGGTCTCGTGGATCTCCCGGTCGCCGACGCCCGCGGCGCGCACCACGGCGTACTGGCGGAGCTTGTTGATGGCGGCTGCCCAGCTGACGGAGTTGGTGACGAGGCCGCGCAGGCTCTCCGGCAGCTCCTGCGCGGGCAGGTCGCGCACGAGGCGCACGGGGATGGCGCCCGGCGCGAAGAACGCGCACAGGCGCAGCAGGGTGACGGCCTCGGGGACGGTCTCCCTGAGGCGGTTGAGCAGTATCGACCAGCTGGTGGGGAAGGAGGTCGGGAAGTCGCGTGAGACCCGTACGACGTCCTCGTCGATCCCCTCCTGCTCCAGCAGGGCGATGTACTCGTCCACGGACATGTCCGAGTCGTTGAGCCAGCCGGCGGTCTGGTCGAGCAGCAGCGGCAGGTCTTCGAGTGCCTCGGCGAGCCGGTCGGCCTCGCGCGCGCTCAGCCGCGGGGCGCGGCGCAGGACGAACGACACCGATTCGTCGCGGTCGTAGGCGGGGACCTCCATCAGGAGGCTGTTGTGCTGGGCCCACTCGGGGTTGCGGGCCGTGATGAGCACGTCGCCCGGGCCCTCGGGCACCAGGTCCCAGATGGCCTCGGGGTCGTCGGCGCCGTCGAAGACGATCAGCCAGCGGGCGTACGGATCGCCGCGGCGCAGCGCGATCCGGGTGGCGCGCAGTCGCTCGCCGTAGTCGACGCCGGTGGACAGGCCGAGCTCCGGGGCGAGTTGGGCGAGGCGCTGGCGGCACACCGCGCGCTTGTCCGCGGCGGCCCACCACACCACGTCGTACTCGGCGCCGAAGCGGTAGACGTACTCGGCGGCGAGCTGGGTCTTGCCGACGCCCGACATGCCGTGCAGTGTGACGACGCGTGCGCTGTCCTCGGCGTTCCTGAGGGTGTGGTAGATGTCGTTGAGGAGCGGCTCGCGGCCGGTGAAGCGGGTGTTGCGGCGCGGCACACCGCCCCACACGTCGGAGGGGTCGTTGGGGAAGCGCGGGCCGCCGCGCGCCGCCTGGTCGGCGGGGAGCGGGTCCACGGGCAGGCCGAGCCTGGCCAGGACGCGCCGCTCGGCCTCCTGTTCGCCGACGGTGGTGAGGTCGGCCGCGGCGAACACCGCGGTGGCGGGCGGCAGCGCGTCGTTGGTGACGGACACCCCGGCGAATCTGCCGGGGTCGGCGGCCACGACCTCGGTCAGGGCGCTGTTCCACTCGGCCTGGGTGCGCGGGCCCAGCTGGAAGTACCAGGTGCTGAGGATGACGAGGACGGGCCCCGGGGCGAGCGCGAGGGCGCGCAGGGAGTCCGCGAGCGGGGTGCCTTCCTGGGGGTCCCACCGCTGGTAGGAGACCGTGAGCCCGCGGCGCTCAAGGCGGTCCCCTATCCAGGCGGCCCACACCCGGTTGTACCCGGCGAAGCTGATCGTCACGGTCAGCGGCCCGGACTCGGCAACCCTCTTGCGTGCTCCGGGCATTCAACCGTCTCCCATCATGATGTGCCCACCTGACATGACGTCGAGCTTAGGCCTTGTGAGGGTGATCCTGGCGGGGTTCCGCGGGACGTGGGGGCGAACCGCTGGGGGCGGGCGGGAAGATTCATGCGTCCGGTCGTCCCCCGCTCCCGCGCAGGGAGGCGCGGCCGCCGCCCGCGCGCGGTGTCGGGGAGGGCGCGGTGGGGTGGCGCTGGCGCCACAGTGTGCGTGCGGTGGTGACGTAGGCGCGGGCCCTGGCGGCGTGTCCCGGGGGTGGCGGGTCGGCGGCGATCCTTTCGTGGACCGCCGTCATCTCGCTTACCAGCAGGCGGCCTTGGGGGGTGAGGGCGTCGGACCCCGCGAGGACGGGCAGCACGGCGGCCACCTGTTCGGCGCAGCGCGCGTGCTCGGCCCAGGCCAGGTCGCGCGCGGTGGTGCCGGGGGCCGCGAGGGCGTAGCGCTGCCAGTAGTCGGCGAGCGCGAGGTGGGAGTAGGCGCCCTGGAGCAGTCCGTCGAAGGGGCGCGGATCCGTGCGCCAGGGCGCGAAATACGCTTCCGCCGGGCCCGCTTCGTGCAACCTGACGAGGGCGCTCAGCGCGGCGAGCTTGGTGTGCTGGAGCTCGTGGACGAGGGTCGCGGCGAGGTAGGCGGGGGTGGAGGGCAGGCTGCTGAGGACGGCGCCGAACGCCTCGCGCCGGGTGCCGCTGCAGTGGGATGCGCTCTCGCCTGCCGGGCCCCGGCCCGGGGGCGGCGCGAGCGGCACCAGGCAGCGCAGCAGGAGGGCGGCCTCCTGGACCCGGTGGGTGCCGCCGGCCCGCAGGACGGCCTCGGTGCCGGCCCAGGAGGCGGTCCAGGCCGCGCGGCTTGCGGGGTCGAGGCGGGTGACGGCGCCGAGGCCGTGCCGTTCGAGCCCGCTGCCCGCGGTGCGGTACGGGTCGAGGTCGTCGAGGAGCACGGGCGGCGCGCCGGGCAGCAGGGCGGGCAGCGCGCCGAGCGGCAGCCAGCGCGGGTCGCCGTGCCGGTCGGCGGCCGCGACCCCGGCGGGTCCCGCCGCGGTGGGGACCACCACGGGCGGGGTGGCGGGCCCCTGGCGCAGGGTCAGGACGCCGTCGCGGTCGAGGGTGAGGTCGACCCGGGCGCCCTGGCAGGTGCGCAGGGCGCCGAGGGTGGGGAGGGCGAGCAGGTCGCCGCGGGCGGTGAGCCCGGCGGTGAACGGGAGCCCCGCGCGTACCGCGGCGGCGGCGGCGACGGCCCCGAAGTGGGCGAGGTCGGCGGTGAGTTCGCCCCGGGCGCCCGGGCCGTCCGCCGTCAGTCCGTACAGGCAGCGCTGGGCCCACGGCCCGGTCATCGGGTGCAGCAGGACGGCGCGTACGGCGTCCCGGTCGGCGCGCTCGGCCGCTTCGAGCAGGGCCCAGTCGGCGAGCAGCCGGTCGCGGGCCGCGGGCGTGCACAGGCCGGGGGGCGCGGCGGCGGCCGCGTCGAGTACGGCTCTGAGGCGGACGAGCCGCCGCGCGTGCTGGTCGCGCACGAGCAGGGCGAGGGCGCGCGGCCCGCCCTCGGTGCGGCCGAGTTCGCGCAGCAGGGGCGCGGGCACGGGGCCCGGCGGGGCGGCTGCGGGGGCGGTGGTGGGGGTGGCGTTCACGGGGACCTCACTTGCCGCTCCCGACGGCCGCGGCGGCGAGCCGCGCTGCGGCGTGCCGGATCAGCCGGTCGAGGTCGGCGCAGTAGACGGAAGGGTGGCGAAAGCCGCGGCCCGCGCGGTAGCGGTGGGCGTAGTGGCCGCCTCCGCAGACGGCGAGCAGCGGGCAGGCGCGGCAGGCGCGGGCGAGTGCGCCGGGGCCCGCCTGGCGCGCGGCGACGGCGGGGTGGCCGAGCGCCTCGTCGAAGCTGTTCTCGAACACGTCGAGGCCGGTGGCCGCGGCCCCGTCGTAGGCGGACTTGAGGGAGTCGACCTGTTCGATCGCGCCGTCGGTCTCCACGACGACCGCGGCCACCGGGTCGAGGCCGAGCGACTCGGTGGCGCCCGGCAGGCCGAACAGCAGGCCCGCGCACTCCTCGAACAGCCGGATCCGCGTCTCCCTCCTGCCCGCGTCCCACCAGCGGTCGAAGACGGCGCAGAGCCAGTCGCCGTACGGGGTGGGGCGTGTGGTGCCCGGCGCGGCGGCCGGGTCGCCGCCGGGCAGTCCGGGCGGCGGCTTCGTCCAGTTGCCGTGCGGGAGGAGCAGGTCGAGGGCGGGCGGGGCGAGCGGCAGCAGGGACTCGTAGAACTCGACGGGGTCGGTGCGCGGGTCGACGACGGCGAGCACGCCCGCGTAGGCGTCGGGCGCGCGCTCGGCGAGCAGCCGGGCGCCGCGGGCCGCCGCGGGCCAGGAGGGGCGGCCCGCGTGGTCGACGCGGGCGGCGTTGTGGGCGGGCAGGCCGCCGTCGAGGCTGATGCCGACGCGGACGCGGTGGCGGGCGAGGGTGTCGATCCGCCCGGCATCGAGGAGGGTGGCGTTGGTCTGCACGGACGCGTGCACGGCGCAGTCGGCGGGCACCGAGGCGCGTACCAGGTCGGCGAAGGCGGCGAGCCGGTCGGCGCCCGCGAGCAGGGGCTCGCCGCCGTGCAGGACGAGGGAGAGCGCGGGCAGGGCGTGGGCGCGGGCGTGTTCGGCGATCCGGGCGGCGGTGCGGGCCAGGACGTCGTCGCCCGCGCGCGCAGGGCGGGCGCGCCAGGTGCGGTCGGGGCCCGCGTACAGGTAGCAGTAGCGGCAGGCGAGGTTGCACCTGCCGTGCGCCTTGACGACGAACTGGCCGAAGGGCACGGGCGTGCCGGTGTGCCCCGGTGTCCCCCTGCGCGGCACGAAGAACCCCCGATCCTGTGCGGCTCGCCAAGCGGCGGGGAGCCGCCGCTGCGGTGCGGAACACCCCGAGACGGGATATGTCTGGGGCGGGCGGACGCGAACCGCGGGCGGACGATGTTGTCCGGTTCCCGAGCAGGCCGGTCCGAAAGCGTACGGCTGTCCGGAGTTGCGGCATATGCAATCGACAGATGCCGGGCGGTCGGTGGCAGGCGGTCGGCGGGGTCGGCGGCGGGGCTCCCCCGGTCAGAACGCGTTCGTGAAGCCCCAGAGCATCTCGCGCGGGCGCTCGGCGCGCTCGCGCAGGTCCGCGACCATCGCGGCGAGCACGGGGTGGTCGAGGGTGCGCAGGGTCTCCAGATCGACCTCGCAGAGGTCGGGCAGCGGCGGCGCGGCGTCCCGCGGCGCGGCGTCCCCTGCCTCGATGGCGCCGGCCTCGGCGCCGGGGCAGTCCGCTCCGGTGCCGGAGTTCTCGATGCCGGTGTCAGGGCTCAGCGGTTCACTCATGGTCTCTCCCCGTGGTCGCCGTGCGCGGGTCGCGGTGTGCGCTCCGGCCCGTGCGCCACTCGCCGTCGAGTCCCGTCCGCGGTGGCCGGGCCGCCGTCCGCGGCGGTGGCGCGTACGGCCTCGGGTGCGGCGGTGTCCTGATCGTACGGTCCCCCGCTCAACGCCTCCCAGAATCGGTCGCTTTCGATCGGCGGGCGACCACTCGCGGTCGCATCGTGGCATGAACGGTCACCCGCCACCATTGAACGCTCACGGCTCCAGCTCCGCCAGACGGTCCAGGGTCTCCTGGCCCTCCTCGCCGCCGCCCCCGGGCAGTTTGCGCCACTGCTCGCGGGCCGCCCGGTAGGCGTCGCGGGCCGCGCGCGGGCGGGCCGCCTCGGCGTAGGTGCGCCCCCGTCCTTCATGGGCGCGCGCCTGGAGCGCGACCGCCTCCTCGGCGCGCCAGGTCAGGGCGGGGGTCGCGCCGTTGGCGCCCTCCTCGGCGCGGCGCGCCGCCTGCGCGGCCTCCCGGAACGCCTCCGCCGCCTCGTCGAGGCGGGTCGGGCGGTGCAGCACCCGGTGCGCGTCGAGGCGCGCGGCGCCCAGTTCGAGCCAGCAGCGCGCCGCCGTGAGCGGGTCGCGCGCCTCGCGCGCCGCGAGCCCGAAGAGGTACTCGGCCTCCCGCAGGTCGACCCGGTCCTCCGCGATGCGGTGCCTGATCATCAGGGCACGGCCCAGCATCAGCAGCCGGTCCGCCTGGTGCGGGTCACCGAGCGCGGTCTCGGCCCGGCAGTCGCGCAGCACCTGCACGGCCGCGTGCACGTGCTCGGCGCCGTCGGGCAGCGAGGCACGCCGCAGCAGCGCGCTCCCCCACTCGGCCAGCACGTCGGCGTGGGCGGCCGTGTCGCGCGGCACCCCGCGGGCGGCGAACGCGAACGCCCTTATGGCCTCCTGGAGTTCACCAGGACCGCCGTCCTCGTCTGCCCGGTACCTGGCGAGCCTGAGGCGGGCCTCGCGCAGCCTGAGCTGGGCGCTGAGCCGGTCGTCGCGGACGATGCCGAGAGCCCGGCCGACCAGCGTGAGCCCGTCGTCGAGGGCGTCGCCCGAGGCGAGCAGCGCGTCGGCCAGATCGAGCACGGTGCCCGCCTGCGTGCCGCCGGTCTGGTGGGCGCCGCTCTGCTCGCCGAGCGCGCTCCGCAGCGACCTGGCCGCCTGCTTCGCGTACAGCTGGGCCTGTTCGGTGTCCTCCGTCGCACCGGAGAGCCGCAGCAGCGTACGGCCGAGGGCGAGCGGCAGCGCGGCGGGGCGGCTGCGCTGGTCGGGCCAGGCGTCGGAGAACGCCTCCAGCATGCCGACGGCGCTCTGGAGCAGCGCGGTGTCGTGGCCGAGGCGCCACTGGGTCTCCAGCGCGCGCACCCGCTCCAGCGTCAGCCGCAGCGCGTCGCCCGGCTCCATGCCGGGGCTCGCGCAGGCGGCGGTGTACTCGCGGTCGGCCCGCTGGAGCAGGTCGAGCGCGCCGCGCTCGTCACCGCGCCGCTGGAGGTCGTCGGCGGCCGCGTGCAGGATCGCGGCGAGCACCGCGCGCCCGCGTGCGCCCCCGGAGTGGTCGACGGCCCACCGGGCCGCGTCCTCGGCCTCCTTGAGGAGCCCCGGGCCGCCCTGCACCTCCCACAGGCGCAGCAGGCAGCTCGCGAGCGTGGTGCGGACCTCCGTGCGCCCCTCCTCCGTGGCGTCCGCGGCGTCCGCCCTGTGTGCCTCTGCCCGCCCGCCGGGGCGCGCGTCGGCCGCGACGGCGCCGCGCAACAGCTGCACCGCGTCCAGGAGGTGCTGCATCATGCCGTCCGCCTCGTACTCCCGCACCAGCGACCATGCGGTGTGTACCGCGTCGGGGGCGGGGCGTGGCTCGTCGCCCTCGGCGATGAAGCGTCCAGGCAGGGGCATGAACTGTTCGAGCACGTGCGCCGCGACCTCGGCGAACGGGTGCGGTACCGCGGATCTGGCGCGCCGCGCCTCCTCCGGATCGCCGTCCCCGCCCGGGGAGTACGGGGACCCGGCGGCGGGGCGCCGCACCGGCCAGTCGATGCCGGAGCGCCCGCTGTCGAGCTGGGCGGCGGCGACCGCGGGGAAGTTCCAGCTGCCCTTGCCGAAGTGCCGCTCGATGTAGTCGGAGCAGTGCTTCAGGACGAGCATGGCCTCCTCGCGGGTGAGGGGCGCGAGGAGTTCGTCCTGCACGCCGGGGTCGAAGGCGTACCAGGGGCCGCCGTTCGCCGGGGCGTTCCTGTCGAGCCGCATCAGCCCGCCGAGCAGCACCTCCGCCAGCTCGGCCGGGCCGGAGTCGGGCAGCATCGTGCGCTGCACGAGCTGCATCACCGGCATCCACAGGGGCGCGGCGGCCAGGTATCCGGCGAGGCGGCCCGCGTCCCGCGACGACGCCGAGCGGAACCTGCGCACCACCTGCGCCGCGTGCAGCGGCTGCCCACGGCGCGGCGCGGCCGTCGCCGGCTGGTCGGGGCGCACCCAGCCGACCGCGCCGTCCGTGTGGCCGGCGCCCGTACCGGACAGCAGGGCGGCCCAGGCGCCGAGCGAGGCGGCGACGGGCGGCAGCACGGGCACGGCCACCGCGCCTGCGGCGCGCGCGGGGGCGCCGCGGCCGACCAGCCGCAGCGTGCCCGCGTTGGCGCCCTCACCCCGCGCGAGCACCCCGTACGTCACGGGCAGGGCCGTGCGGCTCCACAGCCGCTGCGGCAGGGGCTGGAGCACCGCGACGGGCGCGAGCCCGGCGAGCCGGTGCAGCAGGCGGTGCGCCTGGCCGCTGTACCAGAGCGGGCCCGCGCAGTCGCTGACCAGGATCGTGATGCGGCCGCCCGTGGGGTCGCAGAGGCGTTCGGCGGGGCCGAGGGCGGCAGCGCGCGGGTCCAGGCCGGCGGAGACGGCGGGCTCCCCGTCGGGGCCCTGGTGGAGGTAGCGGGTGCGCACATCGCGGAAGGCGCCCAAATGGCTGAAAATTTCTTCCAGTTCGGCGATGAGCCGCTGCCACACGAGCATCGAGGACGACACGTCCATCACCAACTGGAGGTCCACGTCGGGACGCGGCTCTGCGCGGTGCACGGGCATGATGAGGCCGCCCGCGCGTGCGCTCAGGTCGGCCGTGGCCGCCTCGTCGAGCACGCTCTCCACGGGGGCGGCGGGGCGGCGGTAGCGCTGGAGCGGGCGCAGCGCGCGCTGGAGGCCGAGGGTGGCGGGCAGGGCGTTGGCGGTGGGCACGCCGAGCGGCAGCACGGCCCCGCCGGGGACGCCGGGCGCGAGGCCCGCGCGCGAGGGCACGCCCCGGGTCCCTGCGCCCAGGCCGTCGCTCCCGTCTGCGACGCGCGGCGCGCCGAGCGCGATCCGCGGGTCGGCGGGCGGGCGCCCGGGGCCGTGGGGGGCTGCGGTGCCGTCGGTGCCCTCCACGGGAGGGGTGTTCCCGCCGTCCGGCCCGCCGCGCACGCCGTCCCCGCCGTTTTCCCCCGGTTGCGCACCGCCCGCGTCCGGGGGCGCCGGGCTTTCGCCGGGCCCCGGCGCGGGGGCGAGGTGTCCGGCGAGCCACAGCACGTCCAACAGCTGGCGCGCGTCCGGGTCGAGCCCGGCCTGGCGCAGCCGGCCGACGAAGGCCGCGAGCGCGGCGCGCTCCCCGCCGGGCGCCGCCGGGCTGCCGGGGCCGCCGTCCCTGGCCGGTACGCCGGACATCAGCGCATCACCTCGGCCGGTCGAGCCGCTGGATGAGCAGGTCGGCCAGGCGCTCACGGCTCTGCGGGGCCGCGATCCCCGTCAGGTACACGGCGTTGAGCAGCTGGTCGGTGGCGATCTGCTGGCGCTGGGAGCGCTCGAAGAACTGCGAGATCAGGTCGCTGCCCGCCCGTGCCGCGTCCTCCCCGAGGTGCGCGGTGACGAAGGTGGAGAGCCGCTGGTGGTCGGGGCGGCCCAGTTCGAGGTGGATGCAGCGGCGCAGCAGCGGCGCGGGGAAGTCCCGCTCGCCGTTGCTGGTGAGGACGGTGAACGGGAAGGCGCGGCACTGCACGCGGCCGCCCTTGACGGTGACCTTCGTGCCGTCGTGGGTGAGGACCTGGGCCTCGCCGTCCGGCAGCCGGTCGGCGATGCGCTCCAGCTCGGGGATGGCGAATTCGCCCTCCTCCAGCACGTTGAGCAGGTCGTTGGGGAGGTCGATGTCGCTCTTGTCGAGCTCGTCGATGAGCAGGACGCGCGGCCTCTCCGACGGCAGCAGCGCGGTGCCAAGCGGCCCGAGACGGATGTAACTGCCGATGCCTGCGGTCGGGTCCTCGCCCGAGTCCCCGCGGTGGGCGGCGAGTTGGACGTCCTGGAGCCGGGCGATCGCGTCGTAGTGGTAGAGGCCGTCGACCAGCCGGGTCCTGCTGACGATGGGCCAGCGCAGCACCCGGCCGAGGCCGAGTTCCGCGGCGACGGAGTGGGCCAGGGTGCTCTTGCCCGCGCCGGGGCTGCCGGTGACGAGCAGCGGACGGCGCAGGTAGAGCGCCGCGTTGATCATCTCCAGCTCCTCGGCGCCCGGCCGGTGCAGCTCGGCGCGGTGCCGGTGGACGCCGAGGCGCCGGTCGGCGGACTCGTCCTCGCCGCTGTCCTGGGACGCCGCGTCCCGCCCCGTGAAGTCCCGCCAGGGCGGCGGCGGGGGCAGCCGGGTGATGCCGTCGTGCGGTTCGCCCGCGCCGCGGTAGATGAGCCACTCGCTGGTTTCGCTCATAGCGTGTCCCTCATGGTCGTCGCTCGGCCGTCCGGTGTCGGTGACGCGTGGCGTGGTGCGCGGCGGGCCTCCGGGGCGTGCGCGGCGGGAGGACGCCGGTCGTGCGGGTCACGGCGCGTTCAGCAGGAGGCCGGGGCCGGGCAGCGGGTGGCGGGGGTCGTCGTAGAACAGCGCCACCTGGTCCGACCAGTAGGTCTCGGTCCTCTTCTGCCAGACTCCCTGCCGCAACTCATGGATTTTACCGGGGAGATGGCCGGCCGTCCGCATCTCGGTGACCACCCGGGCCGCCTTGCGGTGCACATCGGCGCAGAGCGCCTCGGGGCCGGTCTCCGTCTCCCTGCGCAGCAGCAGGACGCGGTAGCCGGTACGGGCGAGCCGGGCGAAGCCCTCGGCCCCCTCAGGACCCGGCCGCTGCCCGAAGTGGCAGAGCACGGGCACGGTCTCGTGCGCGAGCGAGGCCAGCCGCTCCTCGTCCTCGACGGCGACCGGGTCGCCGTCCTGGCAGTCCACGTCCTCGGTGCGCATGCCCACCGTGTGCAGGTGGTCCCAGCGCGTCTGCTCCCCGGTGGCGCCGTCGAACGGCTCGGGATCGAGGCAGCGCACCACCACGGGCCGCTGCACGCCGAGCGGCGGCGCGCCGGGCACCACGCTCCACCGCTCCACGTCCAGGCCCAGCTCCCCCTGGCTCAGGGCGACTTGGAGGACCGCCGGCTCGTCGGGCTCGTCGCACTGGCGGAACGCCTCGGCGAGCGGGCCCGCGAGCGCGCCCGGCAGCTCGCCGAGCACCGTGCCGGTGCCGTCCCCTATGGCGTCGACCTCGCCGTTGAAATGGGCGACGCCGACCCGCCAGTCGTAGCTGTCGCGCTCCCAGCCCCGGGGTTCGAGTTCGAGCAGGACGCCCGCGCGCTCACCGGGCCTCGGCCGCTCCCCGTACGCGGGCAGGGCGCGGCGCTGCGCGCGGTCGGTGCGCTCGCGGCTCTCGGCCCACAGCTGCCGCAGCTCGCCGCGGAACGAGCGGGTCAGCCGGTCCCTTGCGAGCTCGCGCACCCACTGGTACAGGGCCTCTTCCGCCTCACCGGTCGCCGCGGTGACGTACGGCCGCTCGGCGGCGACGGCGCTCATGCTGTAGCGCAGGACCAGTTCGAGGTCGGCGGGGCCGCCGTGGGTCTCGCGCAGCTCGCCGAGTCCGTCGCGCCAGCTGCGCGGCGCGGGCACCGGCTGCGTGCCGCGCCCGCCGCGCCGCCCCTCGGCCCTGCCGATCAGGTCGAGCAGGCTCGACGTGCTGACGGGCGGCGGGAGTTCGGCGAGCAGACCGAGCAACTCCACGCGCTGCGCCGGTCCGAGGACGCGGCCCGCGCCCTTTTCGAGCCGCACCTGCGCGTCGGTCCAGCTGTCCTCCGGGCCCGGGTGGTGGTGGCGGTCGCGGTGGTAGCGGTCGTGCGCGTGGCACATCGCGTGGTACGTGTCGTGCGCCTCGTCGCGCAGCAGGCCGGCGGGCGACGGCAGGGTGCGCAGCTGCTCGACCCCGACGGCCGTGCCGCCGTCCGAGCCGATGCTGCGGGACTTGATCACGCCGATCACCTGGCCGCGCCGCGGGTCGACGACGGGCCCGCCCGACATGCCCTCCGTGAGCACGTCGTCGCCGAGGCGGATCTGCGAGCCGACCGTGCCGAGGTCGCGGCCGCGCGCGCTGACGACGATCTCCAGCACCCCGTCGACCTCGGCCCAGCCCGCCCAGAGCACCTTGCCGCCGTCGAACCGCTTGGAGACGCGCTCCGCGAGATAGACGCACGGGTGCGCGGTCGGGGTGTCGAGGCGGATCAGCGCGAGGTCGGGCGAGGGCACCCGGCGGCCCGGCTCGGGAGGCGCGGTCCCGCCCTCGGGCAGCACGGCGGTGAGGGTCCCGGCCACCGCGCGCTCGGCCCCGCCGTCCGGGTCGGCGAAGACCACCGTCACCTGGCACACCTCCCCCTGCCGCTCGCCCATCAGGCCCACGTGGGCGCATGTCAGCACCCAGTTGGGAGCGACGAAGAACCCGCTGCCAAGGAAGGACCCCGGCCCGTGGTGGTCATACCCGGGGCCGGGCCGATGGATGCGCACGGTCGCGGCCGTCACGAGGCTCGCGAGGGCGGCGAGGGGTTCGTCGGGCGCGTAGTACGCGCCGTCCCCCTCCTCGTACCTCACGCTCCGCTCCCCGCGCCGGGCGCGCCGCTTCCCGGGTGCGCCGCTGCGCCGGTCCCCGCTCCGGCGGACGGGGGCGCCTGCGGTGGTACGGGGGCGCTCGCGGGCGCGGCAGGAGGCGCGGCGGGGGCGGTGAGATCCGGCGGTCCGCCGTGCCAGTTGAGGGTGACGGTGATGCCGCCCTTGGCCTCGCCGTCCGCGATCAGCCCGACGACCCTGCCCGCCCTGGCGGTCAGCTCGATGGAGAACTCGACGCTGACCTCGTCGGGCCGTACGGCGCGCAGCGGCGCGGCCAGCGACCTGGCGACGCTCGCCACCACGTCCCCCAGGTCCTCCACCCGCGCGGCGACGCGCTGCCCCGCGCCGACGTCGGAGAACCGCAGCTCGCCCGAGGGCTCCTCAAGGGCCTCGGCCCCGGAGATCCTGGCCCACACGGGCGTCCCGTCGGGCATCTCCACCAGCGTGACGCGACTTCCGGAATCCACCACGACATCCCCCGATCCTGACGCCCCGTCGGTGCGGCCCCGAGTCCCGCAGGGTAGCGGCAGTGGACACGGGGACGCGAGGTCACACGGGCCGCCACCGGGACAGACGCCCCGCCGCGTCCTCCGGTTCTGGCCCCGAGGAGGGCCCTCTACCCTGACGAGCATGTACTTCACCGATCGGGGCATCGAGGAGCTCGCCTCCCGCAGGGGCGAGGAAGAGGTCACCTTCGAATGGCTGGCCGAACAACTGCGGATCTTCGTCGACCTCCATCCGGACTTCGAGGTGCCGGTCGAGCGGCTGGCGACGTGGCTGGCCCGGCTGGACGACGACGATGACGATGAGGACGACGCGTAGGGCGAGTGGCCGGCCGCGCGGTGAGGTGACCGCGCCGTGAGGTGACCGCGAGGGCAGCAGGGCAGCGGCGCAGCGGGAGCGGTCTTCCCCACCCCTGCTCCCGACTTTCTCCCGACCTCTCCCAGCCTCTCCCAGCCTCTCCCGACCACGACATATCGCGTTCCTCCGGAGGACGCGATATATTGTGTCGTGTCATGCCGTGGACGGGTCCCGGCGCGCCCCGCGCGCCCGGGACGGATCGGGGGCCTTCGATGTCACAGCTGCCGCGGTCGACCTGGCGGGTCGCCGAGCCGCGCACCCTCACCTTCGACCTGGCCGAGCAGTCGCTCACCGCCCTGCGCGTGCGCGTCGTGGGCGGCGCGGTCAATGTGGTCGGCGCCGACCCCGCGGCCCTCGCGGCGCAGGGCGGCGCGCGC
Organism: Streptomyces sp. NPDC047002; assembly: GCF_040704505.1. NCBI lineage: Bacteria > Bacillati > Actinomycetota > Actinomycetes > Kitasatosporales > Streptomycetaceae > Streptomyces > Streptomyces sp. NPDC047002. The sequence continues at coordinate 112,368 of NZ_JBEYWC010000002.1, read as the reverse complement.
CTGGAGATCAGCGGCATCGAGGGCCCGCCGCTCGTGGTGACCAGGGACGGCGGCACGCTCGGCGTCGGCTACGGGGACCTGACGAGGCCGGGCCTGCTCGACTGGCTCGGCGGCCGGCCGTGGCGCGGCCGCAGCGCCGTCGTCTCCCTCACCGTCCCCTGGTCCGCCTCGGCCGAGGTCGGCTTCGTCGGCGCGGCGGCCGTGGTCTCGGGGGTGCGGGGCCGCACCGAGGTGCGGGGCGTCTCGGGCGACGCGACGCTGGTCCGCCTGAGCGGCGGGGTGCTCGCCGAGACGGTGTCAGGCGCGGTGGAGGCCCAGGCCGTCACGGGCGCGCTGCGCTTCCACTCGGTCTCGGGCGACCTGACGGTGGTGGAGGGCGCGGGCTCGTCCGTACGGGCGGACTCCGTCAGCGGCGCCATGGTGCTCGACCTCGACCCGGCGGGCGGCCCCGCGGACATCCGGCTGAGCACGGTCTCGGGCGAGGTCGCGATCCGGCTGCCGTACCCGGTGGACACCGAGGTCGAGGCGAACACCGCGAGCGGGCGGGTCAGCAGCGCGTTCGAGGACCTCAAGGTGACCGGGGGCTGGGGCGCGAAGAGACTCACCGGGACGCTCGGTTCCGGTGGCGGGACGCTGCGCGCGTCCACCGTGTCCGGCGCGATCGCCCTGCTGCGCAGGCCGCCTGCCGAGGATCTGGCGGACGCCGCGCCCGCCCGCACGAAGGAGCTGTGACATGCCGCCCGTCTTCGCCCACGGCCGCCTGCGCCTGTATCTGCTGAAGCTGCTCGACGAGGCACCCCGCCACGGGTACGAGGTGATCAGGCTGCTGGAGGAGCGCTTCCAGGGCCTGTACGCGCCCTCGGCCGGCACGGTCTACCCCCGGCTGGCGAAGCTGGAGTCCGAGGGCCTCGTCACCCATGCCACCGAGGGCGGCCGCAAGGTCTACTCGATCACAGAAGCGGGCCGCGCCGAGCTGGCCGGGCGCGGCGGGGAGCTCGCCGAGCTCGAACTGGAGATCCGCGAGTCGGTCTCGGAGCTCGCCGCGGAGATCCGCGACGACGTACGGGGTGCGGCCGGGCGGCTGCGCAGCGAGATGCGCGCGGCGGCGCAGGCCTCGGGCCCCGGCGGCGGGGCGGACGCGGGCGCCGGCGGGGGCGCGGACCAGGACGCGTGGTGGACGACGCGCGAGGAGATGCGCCGCGCCAAGCAGGAGTGGAAGGAGCAGGCGCGGCGGGCGAAGGACGAGTCGCGCCGGGCCCGCGAGGAGGCGCAGCGGGCGCGCCGCCAGGCCAAGGAGGCGCAGGACTTCGCCCGTGACGAGGTGCTGCGGATGGCCCGCCAGGTGCAGGAGCAGGTGCAGGTCCACTTCGCGCGCGGCGACTGGCCCACCGGCGTGCGGGAGGGCCTGTCCGAGATCGCCGGCCAGCTGAGCGGCTGGGCGAAGACCCGCCCCGGCCCGGCGTACGGCCCCTGCCAGGACGGCACGGAGGCCCCGGCGGGCCCGGGGCCTGACGGCACGGGAGTCCCGGCGGACGCGGGCACGGACCGTGCGGAGACCTCGGGACACGCTGCATCGGATCGTACGGAGCCCTCGGCGGGCCCGGCCCGTGACCGTAAGGAACCCCCGGGCGGCCGGGCGTCGGGCCGTACGGGACCCTCGCGGGACGCGACACCCGGCCGCACGGAATCTGCGGGCGGCCCGGCGTCGGGCCGTAAGGAACCGCCGCGGGCGCCGGGCGGGCGAGCGGCGGGCGCCGCCGGGGCGGCTGACGCCAGGACCGGCCACGCCACCAGTACGGAAGACACCCGGACCGGCCACGCCCCAGAGGGCGGCGACGTCGCGGACGACGGCATCCCCGAGGCGGAGGGCCGCCGGTCCTGGGACGGTCCCGGGGGCGGCGGCGCGTGGGGGGCCGACGCGGTCTCGTCGGGGAGGCCGGAGCGTGATCTGGAGCGGCTGCTCGACCGGTTCAGGGACGATGTGCGCGACGCGGCACGCGACCACGGCGTGACGTGCGCCCAGCTGGGCGAGGCGCACCGCCACCTGTCGACGGCGGCCGCCCGCATCACGGCGCTCCTGCAGACAGGGCACCCGCATCCTGACAACCCCGGCCGGAAGGGCGCCCCCTGAGCCGGGGCGCCCGGCCGCCGCGTACCGCTCAGCGGGTGAGGACGAGCTTCCCGAAGAGGTTCCCCTCCGCCATCCGGGCGAACGCGTCCCGCGCCCGGTCCATCGGGAGCACGTCGTCGATCACGGGCCTGACGCCCGTGGCCGCGCAGAAGGAGAGCAGGTCCTCCAGCTCGTCGCGCGAGCCCATCGTGGAGCCCACGACCTTCAGTTCGAGGAAGAAGATCCGGGTCAGCTCCGCGTTCGACGGGCGGTCGCCGCTGGTCGCGCCGGAGATCACCACCGTGCCGCCGGGCCGCAGCGACGTGATCGAGTGGGACCAGGTCGCCGCGCCGACCGTCTCGATCACCGCGTCGACCCGGTGCGGCAGCCGCTCGCCCGGCTCGAAGGCGGCGACCGCGCCCAGCGCGACGGCCCGCTCGCGCTTGGCGGCGTCGCGGCTCGTCGCGTACACGCGCAGGCCCGCGGCGCTGCCGAGGACCACGCACGCGGTCGCGACACCGCCGCCCGCCCCCTGCACGAGGACCGAGTCGCCGGGCCGCACGCCCGCGTTGGTGAACAGCATCCGGTACGCGGTGAGCCAGGCGGTCGGCAGGCAGGCGGCCTCCTCGAAGCTGAGCTCCGCGGGCTTCGGCAGCACGTTCCACACGGGCACGGTGACGCGCTCGGCGAACGTGCCGTCGTACGTCTCGGTGAGGATGGACCTGCGCTCCCTCGGGCCCACGCCGTGGCCGCTCTCCCCGATGACGGAGTGGACGACGACCTCGTTGCCGTCCTCGTCGACGCCCGCGGCGTCGCAGCCGAGGATCATCGGCAGCCGGTCGGCAGGCAGCCCCACCCCGCGCAGCGACCAGAGGTCGTGGTGGTTGAGGGACGCGGCCCTGACGGTGACGGTGGTCCAGCCGGGCCGGGCCGCGGGCTCCGGACGCTCCCCCAGCTCAAGGCCGTTGAGGGGCTGGTCCTTGTCGATGCGTGCTGCGTAGACGGCGAACATGCGACGACGATAGGGGCGCCCGCGCGCGGCGGAACACACCGCCCGTGTGACGCGCGCCCCGCCGGCGCCCACCGCCTGCGGGCGCACAGGCACCGCCGCCACCGCCCGCGGGGCGCGCGGATCCGGCCCGCGCGCCCCTGCGGCGGTCAGCGGCGTGCGACGCCGTCCACCCGCGCGGCGGCCGCCACCGCGGCCGTGACCGCGGGGGCCACCCGCTCGTCGAAGGGTGAGGGGATGACGAAGTCGGCCGCCAGGTCGTCGCCCACGACGTCCGCGAGCGCGTCGGCCGCGGCGATCTTCATGCCTTCGGTGATGCGGGAGGCCCGCACCTGGAGCGCGCCGGCGAAGATGCCGGGGAAGGCGAGCACGTTGTTGATCTGGTTGGGGAAGTCGCTGCGGCCGGTCGCCACGACGGCCGCGTACTTGTGCGCGACCTCCGGGTGGACCTCGGGATCCGGGTTGGCCATGGCGAAGACGAACGCGCCCTCGGCCATCGAAGCGACGGCCGCCTCGGGCACGGTGCCGCCGGAGACGCCGATGAACACGTCCGCGCCCTTGAGCGCCGACTCCAGCGAGCCGCTGAGCCCCGCCCTGTTGGTGAGCCCCGCGATCTCCCGCTTGACGTCCGTGAGGTCGGTGCGGTCGGCGCTGACGACGCCCTTGCGGTCCGTCACGGCCACGTCGCCGATCCCCGCCTCCAGCAGGAACCTGGCGATGGCGACGCCCGCGGCGCCCGCGCCGGAGATCACCGCGCGCAGGTCGGCGAGGCGCCTGCCGGTGAGCCTTGCCGCGTTGCGCAGGGCGGCCAGCGTGACGACCGCGGTGCCGTGCTGGTCGTCGTGGAAGACCGGAATGTCGAGCCGCTCCTGGAGCTTGCGCTCGATCTCGAAGCACCGGGGTGCCGCGATGTCCTCCAGGTTGACCCCGCCGAACGAGGGCGCGAGCCGCACGACCGTCTCCACGATCTCGTCCGCATCGGTGGTGCCGAGCGCGATCGGCACCGCGTCGACCCCGCCGAACTGCTTGAAGAGGATCGCCTTGCCCTCCATCACGGGCAAGGACGCCTCCGGGCCGATGTCGCCGAGCCCGAGCACCGCGGTGCCGTCCGTGACCACGGCCACGACCTGCGACTTCCATGTGTAGTCGTGGACCAGCTCGGGCTTCTGCGCGATCGCGGTGCACACGCGCGCGACGCCGGGGGTGTACGCGAGGGAGAGCTCGTCCCTGTCCCGCACGGGCACGGTCGACCGCACGGCGAGCTTGCCGCCCCTGTGCAGGGCGAAGGCCGGATCGAAGGGCTCGTCGGACTCGGTGTCCGGCTCCGCGCCGCTGCGCGGGTTGACGATCTCCGCTGCCATGTCTTGTGTCCCCTTTTGAGTCGTTCGTTCGAGGGTGGTGCCGGGGGTGCCGCCGTGGTCGGGCGGTGGCCGACGCGCCGCACGCGCGTCCTCAAGTCCCGGTGGGGAAAAGTCATTCATACCCGACGGGCGGCATCGCCACGCGCGCCGGACCACGGTGTGGACGGCCGGAGATTCTCCGGCCGGGAAGAGACGTCCCGGAGGAGTGCCCCGCCGCCTGGCGGCGGCCGGGGTGCAGGTTCGGGGGTGACCCGTTATCCGATTTTGACATGCCCGGCGTCCTGAAGCCGCCTGTCCGAATGGCAGGATGCCACTCATCACACACGGTCGCGACACCCGAAGAAGTGTGCACGTCCACCTGGCAGACACCCGCTGCCGCCACAAAACGGTGACCCACCTCGGAGGACTTCGAACATGAGCACCATCCCTCGCACCACCGCCGCGAGGTCGCGGATCGCCGCCGTCGGCGCGCTCGCGGTCGCGGGCGCGCTCGTCCTGACGGGCTGCGGCGACCAGACGAAGAAGGACAGCGGGGGCGGCGCGGCCGCGTCGTCGGGGGCCGCCGGCGGGGCGCTGCACGACAAGCTGCCACAGCAGGTCAGGGACAAGGGCGTGCTCAAGGTCGGCTCGGACATCGCGTACGCGCCGGTCGAATTCACCGACAAGTCGGGCAGGACCGCCGGTATCGACCCCGACATCGGCGCGGCCCTCGGCAAGCAGCTCGGCGTGAAGGTCCAGTTCGAGAACGGCACCTTCGACTCGTTGGTGACCGGCCTGCGGGCCAAGCGCTACGACGTCATCATGTCGGCGATGACGGACACCAAGGACCGGCAGAACGGCGTCGAGGACGGCAAGAAGGTCGGCGCCGGCGTCGACTTCGTCGACTACTACAGCGCCGGCGTCTCGATCTACACGCAGAAGGGCAAGACCCAGGGCATCGACGGCTGGGGCGACCTCTGCGGCAGGACGATCGTGCTGGAGCGCGGCACGGTCTCCGAGGACCTCGCCAAGTCCGAGGCGAAGAAGTGCCCCGCGGGCAAGCCGCTCAAGATCGAGTCGTTCGACACCGACCAGCAGGCGCAGGTGCGCCTCAGGAGCGGCGGCGCCGACGCCGGTTCTTCCGACTCCCCCATCGCCGCGTACGCGGTCAAGACGTCCGGCGGGGGCAAGGACTTCCAGCTGGTCGGCAAGACCGTGCAGGCCGCCCCGTACGGCATCGCGGTGACGAAGGGCGACACCCAGCTGACGCAGGCCGTCAAGGCCGCGCTCGACGCGATCATCAAGAACGGCGAGTACCAGAAGATCCTGCAGAAGTGGGGCGCCCAGGACGGCGCCGTGACCTCGGCCACGGTCAACGGCGGCAGCTGACCCGCGGCGCCCCGCCGCGCACGCCCGCGCGGCGGGGCGCACCGGACCGAGGCCGCGAGGACCGAGAGGCAGACAAGACCTGTGAGTGTCGACACCAACAACAAGGCGGAACCCGCCGACTCCGTGCCCGCACCGCCGGAGGCCATCCGCGCCATCCCGGTGAAGCACTACGGGCGGTACGTCTCCGGCGCGATCGCCGTGGCCGTGCTCGCCCTGATCATCTACGCCTTCGCCCAGGGCAAGGTGAACTGGGGCGCCATCCCCGACTTCTTCTTCGACGGCCGCGTGCTCGCGGGCGTCGGCAAGACCCTGCTCCTGACGGTGCTCGCGATGCTGATGGGTGTCGTGCTCGGCGTCATCCTGTCCGTGATGCGCCTGTCGAAGAACCCGGTGACCTCGTCCATCTCGTGGTTCTACATCTGGTTCTTCCGGGGCACGCCGGTCTATGTGCAGCTGCTGGTCTGGTTCAACCTGGGCCTGGTCTTCGAGTACATCAACCTCGGGCCGATCTACAAGGACTACTGGTCGTCGTTCATGACGCCGTTCCTGACGGCGCTGCTCGGACTCGGACTCAACGAGGCCGCGTACATGGCGGAGATCTGCCGCGCGGGCCTGCTGTCCGTGGACGAGGGGCAGACCGAGGCGTCGCAGGCGCTCGGGATGAGCCACGGCAAGACGCTCCGGCGCATCGTCATCCCGCAGGCGATGCGGGTGATCGTGCCGCCGACGGGCAACGAGGTCATCAACATGCTGAAGACGACGTCGCTCGTCTCGGCCGTGCAGTACTCCGAACTGCTGCGCGTGGCCCAGGACATCGGGCAGACCTCGGGCGCGGCGGCCGAGATGCTGTTCCTCGCCGCCGCCTGGTACCTGATCCTGACGACGGTCTTCAGCATCGGCCAGTTCTACCTGGAGCGGTACTACGCGCGCGGTTCGAGCCGCGCGCTGCCGCAGACGCCCTGGCAGCGGGTGAAGGCCAACGTGCTCTCGCTGAGCAACCGTTCCGGAGGAGGTGTCACCGCGTGACCGCGATGGTGAAGGCCGAGGGCGTGCACAAGTCCTTCGGCGCGGTGGAGGTGCTCAAGGGCATCGACATCGAAGTCGCGCCCCGTGAGGTGTTCTGCCTGGTCGGCCCCTCCGGGTCGGGCAAGTCGACGTTCCTGCGGTGCATCAACCACCTGGAGAAGATCAACGCGGGGCGCCTCTACGTCGACGGCGAGCTGGTCGGTTACCGGCAGCAGGGCGAGAAGCTGTACGAGCTGCGCGACAGCGAGGTGGCCCTCAAGCGCCGCGACATCGGCATGGTCTTCCAGCGCTTCAACCTGTTCCCGCACATGACGGCCTTCGAGAACGTCATGGAGGCGCCCGTGCAGGTCAAGCGGGAGTCCAGGGCCTCGGCGCGGGCCCGTGCCGAGCGGCTGCTCGACCGAGTCGGGCTCTCGGACAAGGCGGGCAACTACCCCTCGCAGCTCTCCGGCGGCCAGCAGCAGCGGGTGGCGATCGCCCGCGCGCTGGCGATGGAGCCGAAGCTGATGCTGTTCGACGAGCCGACCTCGGCGCTCGACCCCGAGCTGGTGGGCGACGTGCTCGACGTGATGCGCGACCTGGCGTCGGACGGCATGACCATGATCGTGGTGACCCACGAGATGGGCTTCGCCCGCGAGGTCGGGGACGCGCTGGTCTTCATGGACGACGGGATCGTCGTGGAGTCGGGCCACCCGCGCGACGTCCTGACCGCCCCGCGGCACGAGCGCACCAAGGCGTTCCTCTCCAAGGTGCTGTGACGGCCGGCTCCCCGCCCCGGGGCGCACGGCGCCGGGGTGCGGGGGCGGCGCGCCGCGCTCCCCGTACCCCGGCGGCCCGTACCCCCGCCGTCCGCGCCTCCCCCGCCCGCTCTCCCGCGCGCGGGCGGTTGCCGCGGTTCATACGGTTACGGCGGTCGCCGCGGCTACTTGAGCGCGAGGACGAGCGAGTCCGTGGGCGAGGCCCACACGGCGCGCGCCTCGTCGAAGCCGGCCGCGCGCAGCGCCGCGACGTGCCAGTCGAGGGAGGGCGTCTCGCCCTCGGCGTGGCTGCCGTAGATCCGGAACCGCTCGGCGGTCGGCTCGGCGAGCGCGGGGTCGGCGGCCGCGGTCTGCCACCACTCGTCCCAGCCGAGGGCGCCGGCGGCACGCTCCCGGTCCATGCGGGCGTGCCGGTGGGCGCGTTCTGCCGCGTCGATGCGCGGGGTGCCGGAGTGCGGCATGTGGTCGGCGTTGAGGAAGACGCCGCCGTCCCGGGTGAGGCCGGCGATCCGCCCGTACAGCTCGGCCAGCGGCTCCCTGCGCAGCCAGTGCAGCGCGGTCGCGGTGAGCACCGCGTCGTACGTCCCGTACGGCAGGGCCGCGGTCCAGCCGGGGTCCGTGAGGTCGGCCGTGACGAAGGCCGCCCGGTCGTCGCCCGCGAAGGTGCCGCGCGCGATGGCGAGCAGCGCCGGGTCGAGGTCGACGCCGGTGCTCGTGGCCCCGGGGAGCCGCTTGAGCAGCCGGTCCGTGATACTGCCCGTACCGCACGCCAGGTCCAGCACGCGCGGCTCGGGTCCCGTGAGGGCCTCGACCATGTCGAGCATGACCCGGAAGCGGTCCTCGCGGTCCGGCATGAACCACTCCTGCTGGCGATCCCAGCTCTCCTGCCAGGCCCGCCAGTCGGTACCCTCCGCCGCCTCCGGTCCGCCCCGTGCCCGCACCACGTCCGCCATGGGAAGCCCTCCGCCCCTGCTCAGTCCTGTGTGCCGTTCCCTGCTCCCCGCGGGTGTTTCTCCGCGGGAGCGCATCCGTAATACCCTGAAACCGAGAACGACCATTACGCCGCCCCGCCCAGAACCCTAGACCGCAGCCGTAAGGACTACAAGTGGACCTGGCCTCTTACTCGGATTACGCGGTGCGCCTCGTCAACACCGAGGAGCCGCTGCGCGGCACGGACGCCCTCACGTCGGTCGAGGCCGTACGGACCCTGTTCGGCGCCGCTTCCCAGGTGGCGCGGCGGGCGACGGACGCGGACGTGACCCGCCTGAGGTCCGTGAGGGCCCGGCTGCGGGCCGTCTTCACCGCGGCGGACGAGGGCGACGAGCGGCTCGCCGTCGACCTCCTCAACGCCCTGCTGCTCGACTTCCCCGTCAGCCCCAAGGTGTCGGGCCACGACCTGCTCAACGAGGAGGGCAGGCCCGACTGGCACATGCACCTCGCGGAGCACACCTCCAACGCCACCGCCGCCTACGCGGCGACGGCCGCGATGGGCCTCGCCTTCCACCTCACCGGATACGGGGTCGACCGCCTCGGGCTGTGCCAGGCGCAGCCCTGCCGCAACGCCTACCTGGACACCTCGACCAACCGCTCGCGCCGCTACTGCTCCGACCGGTGCGCGACCCGGGCGAACGTGGCCGCCTACCGGGCCCGCAAGCGCCTGGAGACCGAGCGGTCCGCGAGCACCGGCCGCACCGCGGAGGCCAGCCAGGCCAGCGTCGCGCCGACGGAGCGCTGACCCTCGCCGCGCGGCCGGTAGCGGCCGCGCACCCGGGCCAGCAGCAACTCGTCGGGCACCGTGCCGAACAGCCGGCTGTCGCCCTCGGCCGCCGGGTTGTCGCCGAGCACCCACCAGCCGCCGTCGCGCCGCTCGACCAGCCGCTTGACGATGAGCAGGTCCTGCTGCAGCGGATGCTTCAGGACGGCGACATCACCCGCCTTGACGGGCGCCCTGTACTGCACGAGCAGCTGATCGCCGTGGACGAGGGTCGGGTACATGGAAGGACCCGTCACCTCGGCGATGCCCAGGGGCACCCGCGCCTCCCGCGGGTCCCGCCCCACCTCCGCCATCCGGCACCTCCCGGTCACACCGCACTCCGTCGTCGGTCCAATTCTGATGCCGGACTTTTGTCCTAAGCCCCAGGGGGCACTCGCGAAATCGGGCTTCTTACAGAGTAATGTCGCACCCGAGAAGACGATCACGAGGAAGGACAGCTCATGCTTTCCCGCCTGTTTGCTCCGAAGGTGAAGGTCAGCGCCCACTGCGACCTCCCCTGCGGCGTCTACGACCCCGCCCAGGCCCGTATCGAGGCGGAGTCCGTCAAGGCCATCCAGGAGAAGATGGCCGGCAACGACGACCCCCACTTCCAGGCGCGCGCCACCGTCATCAAGGAGCAGCGCGCCGAGCTCGCCAAGCACCACGTCTCGGTGCTGTGGAGCGACTACTTCAAGCCTCCGCACTTCGAGAAGTACCCGGAGCTGCACCAGCTGGTCAACGACACCCTGAAGGCCCTGTCGGCCGCCAAGGGCTCCACGGACCCGGCCTCCGGCCAGAAGGCCCTGGACTACATCGCCCAGGTCGACAAGATCTTCTGGGAGACCAAGAAGGCGTGACCCCGCGTCACACCCCCTGACCGCGATCCCCGCGATCGCCAGGTCTCCGGCCGCCCCCGCCCCCTCACCCCGCCGCCCCCGGCGGACGCGAGGGGGCGGGTGCGGCCGTTTCGGGGCGGGTGCGGCAATTCCTCCGGGCTTGGCCCCGAGGGGCCCGCGGAGGCCCGCTCTGCACAGTGAGCAGCCGCTCTGCCCACGCGAGAGCCTCGGCGAGGTGGCCGGCGCCAAGCCCCCCGTGGGGATCGGGCTGGATGAGACGGGTCGCGACGCCGAGGGCACTGCGCTCGGCGGCCCATTCACGGTCGAGGCCGGTGAAGTCGTCGTCGATCCAGACGGCGGGGGCATCGCCGAGCCAGGCCTCGACGTGGTCGCGCTTCCAGAGGTAGCCGTCGGGGTGGCTGGTAGTGATCCGAACGCGGGGCAGAGCGACATGCGGCAGGGGCGGGAGGCCGAGTAGTGGCCCGATCAGGGTGGTGGCGTCCCGCCGCCAGCTGGTGCACCAGACCGGGACGACCAGGCCGGTGCGGACGACGTCCCTGAGCAGGCGGCCGTGGTCGGGGTCGAGCCAGATGGTGACCGGATTGTCGGCGCCGCGGCCGTGGGGGACGACGTCATGGCGGGCGTGGGTGGCCGGGGTCGAGCCGTGCTCGTCGGGAAAGGGTATGAGCACTCCGTCGACATCGAGAAGCAGGTAGGGCGTACGCATCGGTCCTCCAGAAACTGGATGGGCGCGGCTGTCAGAGCTTGCGGGCGCGGATCAGCAGGGTGGCGGGCCAGTGGCCCGTCCGGGGGTCGTGGAACTCCTGGGCCGAGGTAAGTAGGCAGCCCGCACGGCGGAGGTGCTTCTCCCACCGGTCCGCGGAGAACTCCCAGCGGACGATGGGGAGCCGGGTGCGGTCGGGGAGGGTGACGTGGTCGCGGCGAGGACGGTCGTCTCCGGCGGGGCTTCGGCCGCCACGCTGCGGGTGCGGAACCGAGAAGGCGAGCACCCGCCCGGGCGTGAGGCGCTGGGCGATGGCCGGGAGTAGAAGCTCGGGGGCGACAAGCCCGATGGCGCCGAAGACGGAGCAGATCGCGTCGAACGGCTCGTCGGAGGCGCGCAGGTGGTGCAGGGCGTGCCCGGCGACGAAGGTGAGGTTGTCCAGCCGTCCGTAGTGGGAGCGGGCGCGGCGGACCTGGAGACCGACAAGGTCGACGCCGTCGACATGGGCGCCGTGGCGGGTAGCGAGGTGCGCGGCGTTGTGGCCGGGGCCGCAGCCGAGTTCCAGGAGCCGCTTGCCCCGAAGGTCGGGGCCGAGGATCTCGGCTCCAGGCCCTTGGCCGGGTCTCGTGGTCCATTCCATCCGGGCGGGTACGGCAAGGGGTTGGGCAGGTCCGGCAGCGGTGCGCTGGAGGGCGTGGGCGTGCCAGGGGGATGCCTGGGCGAGCACGTCAGATCTCCAGGAGGTGGAGGACGTCGGTGAGGTGGCGGCGGACGGCCTTGATGTAGGCGGGGTCGGTGGCCGGGTCGTTGATCCAGCGGATCGCCTGCTCCATGAACCACTCGACGGCCCACATGCGGTGCCAGCCCAGGGCCCAGTGCTCGGCGGTGAGACCGCCGCGCGGGGCGAGGGCATCGGCGGTGCCGCCGGCGGTGATGTACTGCTCCAGGAGGACGCGCAGGCGGACAGGGTGTGGGGCATCGATGGTGCCGTGCCAGCTGGCGAAGTCGAGCAGGCCGGGGCCGGTGAAGGCGCGGGCGAAGTCGAGCAGCCGCCAACCGTGCTCGCCGATGTGGAGACTGGTGGGGTGGAACTCGGAGTGCACCCACCCGAATGGTTCCAGCCGTGCTCCGGCCGAACGGGCCCCGGCAGCCCGGGCGATCCGGTCGAGCGCGTCCTCGACATCGTCGGTGTCCTGCCACCGATCGGCCTTGCGCAGCCGGTCGAGGTGGTCCAGCGCCCGGGCGGGCAGCACGCGCAGCCGCTCCTGGTCGAGCACAGGCAAGCGCGACGCCGTACGGGTGCTGTGCAGGATCACGGTCGCGGTGACGCCGTCGAGATCGTCGGCCTCGCGTACGGACGACCCCAGGTCCTCCATGAGCATGCCGAGCCATCCGTTCAGAACGGCAGAGGCGTGGACCTGGGGGACGGGAACGCCGAGGGTGTGGGCCAGGCGGAGGGCCTGGTCCTCGCTGTCGAAGGGTTTCTTCGCGTACTTGAAGATGGCTGTGGAGCCGTCGGGGAAGGTCACGCGCTCGACGCCGGACATGGACCACACGCGCACCTCCTCCCGTACGGCGGTGGTCTGGCCGGTCGCGGTGAGCAGGTTGTCGAGGAGTTCGGCGCTGGGATTCGTGGTCACGGGAAGGCTCCGGGGAGGTGGCGGCGTCCGGGGCGGGCGAGGGAGGTCGGCCCGCCCCGGAGCCTGATCGGGTGGCGTGTTACGCGGCGGGGATCATGCGGTGGGCGTAGACCTGCTCGATCCAGCCCGCCTTGAACTCGGCGAGGTCGTCACGGAAGTTCGCCATCGAGGCACCGTAGGGCGCGACCACGCCGCCGGACTGGTCCGGCACGGACTGGCAGCCGTGCACGAGCCGGCCGCCGAGCGCGGCGTGGGCCTTGATGGATTCGATCCGGCGGTGCTCGTTGAACCAGCCGCCGTGGTAGACCTCGTCGAGCATCCCGCCCATGTCGTCGTCCAGGTCGAAGACGACGGACGTCGCGGCGGGGAAGAACCAGCACGGCCCGACATTGGAGATGTGCCCGTCCACCTCGACCTTGTTGAGCGCCATGAACGTGGCCGCCTCGCGCAGCATCCGCAGGTGCTCGGCGGTGATCTGCGGCAGGCCGAGGCCGGCCAGGTGCTCCTCGCGGAAGAGGTACGCGTACACCTCGTACGCGGTGGCCAGGACGCGGGCGGCGTCAGAGGTCGACTCGCCGTGCCGCTTGACGAAGTCGAGGGCGAGCTGCTCGACCGCGCTCTCGGTCGTCTCGTCCACCTCCAGGAGCTGGGACTTGACCAGCTCCCAGTCCGCGACGAGCCACGCGCTGGACTCGAAGCGGAAGAAGTAGTCGGCCGAGTCGATCGTGATGCGCCGGCCGTCTGCCTGGATGCCGGGTAAGCGGCTCCAGCGCGGGTCGAACGCCTCCGGCAGCTCGACCGTGATGGCCGTGGTGTCGATGGTGGTCACCGTAATCTCCGTCTCTGTTCGACCGGGTTCGGGCATAGGAATGCCCGAACCCGTTGTGGGTGTAAGGAACTTCGGGGTGCTGCCCGGGCCGAAGTCGTGCGCTTCCGGGCGGCTGCTCACAAGTGAACCGGCGCTTGCACTCAGTGGGTACGGTGGGAGGCAGTTGAACCGGTATACGCGGTTTACAGCTCCGAGACGGAGGCGATCGTGACGGCGCAGAGAGATCCCGGCTTACGTCTGCGCGACGCCATCGCAGCGGTCGGCTGCACCTATGAGGCTCTCGCCCGAGACGTGCGGCGCATCGCCGCCGAGAACGGCGAGATACTCCAGACCAACAAGTCGGCCGTCTCACACTGGGTGAACGGCACCCGTGCGCCGTCGGGCCGGGTAGGTCAGTACCTCGCCGAGGCGCTGTCCCGTCGAGCGGGCCGCACGGTCACGCAGACCGAGATCGGCTTCCGGGCCGGTGATGACGATGCACCGGCGGAATCCGACCCGGTCCTCGCTGTCACTGACCTGGGCCGTGCCGACGTCGAGCGTCGCCGCTTCCTCTCCATTGCGGCCTTCACCACTGCCGGCGTCGCCATGCCGCTGGGCTACGACCACGAAGCCACCGCCCGCATGCTCCGCGCCCGCACCGGCACATCCCTGGTCGGGGCGGAGGACGTGGACGTCGTACGCCAGATCACCGCGGCCTTCAGCGCCGCCGACGAGCGCCTCGGCGGCGGGCACGGCCTGACCACCGTCACCGCGTACCTCGCCGACACGGCCGCCCCCATGCTGCACGGACGCTTCCCCACCGAGGCCTCACGCCGGGCCGCCTTCGGCGCCGTCGCCGAACTCGCGTACCTCGCGGGCTGGAAGCATCACGACCTCGGCCACGAGGGCGCCGCCCAGCGCTACTACCAGGTCGGCTACCAGCTCGCCTGCGAAGCCGACCCCCACGGCCACGCCGCCTGGATGATGCGCGCCCTCGCCCACCAGGCCCTGAGCCTCAAGCAGCCCCACCACTGCGTCGACCTCGTCGAAGGCGCCCTGCGCACAGGTCTCGGCCACGTCGACGGTCGGACCGAGGCGCTCCTTCACATCGCCCAAGCCCGCGCCTTCGCCGCCACCGACGAGAACTCGTCGGCCGCACGCGCCCTGCTCGCCGCCGAGGACGCCCTCCTCCGCGAAGACGGCCCCCAACCCAGCTACTCCCGCGTCAGCGGCCCCGCCGCCGGCACCGTGGCCAGCCACACCGCACGCACCCTGACCGACCTCGCCGACCACATCGGCACCGAGCAGCAGCACCGGGACGCCCTCACCCGCTGGGACCCGGCGAAGTACAAGCGCGTCCACGCCCTGACGTACGCCGACCTCGGTGACAGCCTTGCCGCCCAGGCCCGCGCCGACGAAGCCGTAGCGGCCTGGTCCCAGTCCCTGATCCTCATGGAGGGCATGACCTCCGACCGCACCCGCAAGGCCATCGCCTCGATCCGCTCCACCCTCACGGTCTACCAACGCCGCAGAGTCCCCGGCGCAGGCGAACTTGCCCTCCGCGCCCGCGAGGCACTCGCCTAACATGCCCAACAACCCAACCGACGAAGGGAACACCGTGGCCCAGCAGACCAACGACCAGCCGAAGGCCCTCAAGCCGGCGCTCGACTCGATGACCCTGCTGGTCGCGGCCGTCATCGTCCACGACAAGGCCACCGACCGCGTCGTCCTCCTCCAGCGCGGCGACAACGCCAAGTTCGCCCAGGGCATGTGGGACCTCCCCGTCGGCAAGAGCGAACCGGGCGAGCCCATCACGCAAACCGCAGTCCGCGAGCTCTACGAGGAGACCGGCCTCACCGTGAAGCCCGAGTCCCTCAAGGTCGTCCACATCATCCACGGCGCCCGGGGCGTCGAAGCCCCCAACGGCTTCCTCACCGTCGTCTTCGCCACCCACGAGTGGACCGGCGAACCCGAGAACCGCGAACCGCGCAAGCACGCCCAGGTCCGCTGGGCCGACGCCGACGCAATCCCAGAGAATTTCGTGGACACCACCTCAAGCGCCCTCTACCGCTACCTCATGAGTGGTCCGGAAGTCTCTCTCAACGGCTGGGGATAGGAGCTTGCTCTTGACGAGCCGAAACGATCACTGAAGCCCCGCCGACGAAGTGCATGATACCGAACATCAGGCCACGGCCACGCATACGATGAAGAGACAAAGTCCGTACAGAGCGATGGCGAGGTGAAGAATCACCCGCTCCACCAAGTCCTTGCATTTTGGAGCCCGGCCACCCCGGTCCATGGGGCTCGGACCTGTGAGTTCGCCCCTTTTTTAGCCCGCACATGCGCCGAGTCGAGGGCCGTGCGCGTGAGGTCCAGCAGTCCACATTCATTTCGATCCGGTCCAGCACTGCTTCGTGGAGTCGGCCCCCAGACGCCGGCCCGCGACCAAATCAGGAAGCGGCGGTGCGCGGTGGACTTCGATATGCCGAAACAAAACGGCAGGGCCCGCCAGGGACAGCCACTGACCAGCACGTAGACGATCGCTGCGAACAGCGCCTCATCAGGCGTTTCCTACGTCCCGCCACCCTGCGGACGCACCTTCGACGGCGGGATCAACGGCTCCGCGATCTCCCACAAACCATCCGGAACGATACAACTCCACCTACCTTTCCCCATGCTCAGACCAACGAGCTAGAGCCCACATAGGACACGGCCTTAGTGGGGGTGCCACTATGCTCGGACTCCACCAGGACCGGGAAAAAACATGGACGTCTAAGACGTCGACCCCTCCGATAGCGACACGGCACGGCACTTCCTCGCCTAATTGGAAATCCCTTCTAGTCGGCGCCAGAATTCCTCGGTTCCGACGCGCGTCCCGTCGTTGGCGAGGATCGCGGCGGGGCTGGTTTTGAGCCGAAGCCGGACTTTACGCTCCCCGCTCGCCGAGAACGTCTCGTTCACGGCGAGACCCGAAGCCACGAGCTCGTTGACAAACCTTTTCCAGACATCTGGGCCGTATTCCTGAGCCCACTTCACCCGGTTTTCCTCCGGCTGGTGGTCGCTGCGAAGAATGACGGACTTCTCCACACGCCGTACCATCGTCGTCAGATAGTGGCGCCCGGCAAGCACTTCGGTAGGCGGAAGGTCGTCATGCCTGTCCTCGGCGTCGACGACCTCTGCTCCGTTGCGTTGCAGCGCTTCAAGAATGCGTTCCGTACGGTAAAGGAGTTCATTGGGGAGCAGCAGCTCCACGAGGTCGGAGTGGCGAACGCCGCGCAGTCCGGCGAGATCAGAGGGAACCCCACTTACCTTAATCTTCTTAACTGTCACATTCCTCAGCACTATGGACCAGCCCCCCGCCGCAGGCAACACAAGCCCGTCGAGCTCGCAGCCGACGATGCGAGTATTCACTCCCTGCACCTGTGAGAGGTCCAGCCCGTCCGCAAACACAGCGTTGAGTATCTCAGTGCCCGGGATTCGACCCGTGTCCTTGATGACAGCCGCCCACAGGGCACCCAGGTTGGTAGCCGCGACAGTAGACTCGATTTGCTGTATTCCCGCGTTCTTGAGTCGTGGCGCGAAGTTGGTGATGGCTTGGACGACACATTCCTCTCCCACCGCGGCGACGACTCCCGTGACGGTAGCCGACCGCCAGGGAGACTGCTTAAGCATCGCTTGGAACAGAGAAGGCTGTCCGTCCAGGAGGTAGCGGCTCGCGGCGCCCGCCAGAAACTGATCGAAGAACAATTCGTGCTGGAAACGGAACCGTGAGACGGACGCATCATCCGAGGCTGCAGCAAGTCCGCAAAGCACGGGCAACCGTTGCCTCAGGTGACGCCGGCTGGACAGCTCTTCGCCCATGGCGTACTCGGCGGCGTCCTGAAGCTCACTGATGTCCGCCTCACGCTCTTCGTGGCTCGCCATGAACTCTGCGACGTACTCGAACATCCGCCGCAATTCGGCACGATTCATGAGCGCAGTGTCACCCTGTCCCGTCAGTTTGCCTTCCTCGCGCGCCACGTACTTGTCGAGCAGTCGCTCCGCAAGTGTGTTGCTCTTGATCTCGCTGTCGTCCGGGTTGAGCGTCATCTCCGCGAACGCGTGAGCAAAGAACGGCAGTCCCAGCAACTGACGGTCGTACTCGGACAATTGATTCAGGCTCGCGCGCGGCACTCCGTAATCGTCAAGGAACGCCTCGATATCCTCCGGGGACCACCGCTGCACGGCTGCGACGCGGTGCCGTACGAAGGGCATCCCCTGATCGTTAGCACGCTCAACACTAGAGCGGTACTGCCCCATGTAGTACGAAGAGCGCGCGGACACCACGACTACGCCGCGACCACCGAGTTCGTCGAGCCAGGGACGTAGCGACCCTATCGCGTCGCTGTATCCCACCCCGCCGAGCAGCTCGTCGAACCCGTCGATGAGCAGAGTCATCAGCCCATTGCGACACAACGCCTTCACGCCTTTGTCGGTGAGATTCCGAGTCGATGCGACAGCACTGTCCACCACGGTGCGGAGGCTGTCGAGTACCTGGCCCGTGGAACGGACGTAAAGGAACAAGGCTTGATTCGACGGTTCGCCCGCCAGGAGCGCTCGCTCGACCTCCCGGGCACGGGTCTTCGCTGCGTCGAGCATCGCCCGCGTCTTGCCGATGCCCGCCTCACCGTTGATGAAGACCACTTGTGTCTGGCCCCTATTGGCCTGGAGATCCTGATCGACGCCGTCGATGAGTTCGGCAAAGGTGCGGGCGGGCTCCATCTGGCTGCCGTCGATGTCAGAGACAACGACCATGCCCATCCGGGTGGTGTCTCGCTCCCGGGATACCCAGCCCAGGGTGTCACGTTCCTCGGCCGCCAGCTTGCTCTCCAGCTGCTCCAGCCTCTGCCGCAGACGAGTCGCGACCACCTGCCAGTTGGCGAGCGAACGCAGATAGTCTGAGTAGGGGAGCCAACCAGACTCCGCGCGCCACTGCCGAGCGTTGTCGGGGCCCAAGCGGAAGTAGTCACGCCGAGGCTGGGTTCCCGTGCCCTCACCGGTCGCCTTGTCCCAGTAGTACTCGAAGCCTTGCTCGTGGTCGGCGTAGACGGGCTCGGAGTCGTCATCGGCAAAGCCTCGAAGATCCTGCTCCACGTCCTTGATGAAGTACCACAGTGTGCGCTTGTCCGCCTTCTGCGCCTTCTGCGCCTTCAAGAGAGGGTGAAGTGCCGCACGGACCGCCTCGTCGGAGGGAGAACTATTTACCGATCCACCACCGAAGCAGAGGAAGCTGGGCTGGGCGCGGGCGAACTTGGAGAAAAGGTGCCAGACACCGTTCGGCTTCATGTAAAGGAACGGCCACAGCGACACCATGTCCCCAGCCCAGACGAACGACGGCCGCCGTTCCCCCGACTCACCCTCCTCCATCGATAGCTCAGCCTCGCCGAGGGACTCCGTGACCGCGTCGGCAATGGACAGGACCAGTTCGTCCAGCGTGGCCAACTCGTTTTCTCCAGCAGGCAGCGGTCCCCCATGGCTGATGTGGTCGCGCAGCCGCTTGAGATCGCGCAGCTCCCTGGGCGCTCCCGGAAAACCCTGGTCATAGAGATCCAGGACCCTGGCGACGGCCCGGTCCACTCGGTCGGCCGGCACCGTCGGGCATTCTTTCAGCTGCTGACTGGCACGCCGCAGATAAGCGGTCCACTCACCGAGACCAGGAGAACGCCCAACCTGCGCGGGTGCCCGTCCCGCTGCCCTCACGGTCGACGCTGCTAGAAGCGCCAGAAAACGCAGTTCGAAGTCGAGCACGGAGAAGCCCTCGTGGATGCTGCGAGGGCGACCCGTCGACAGGGGGGAGTATGAAGTCTCCATGCGGCGGAACACATCGGCGGGAGTCTCCGCCCCTGTCCCCTCGGCCATCGCTCCTCCAGCGTGTTGCACTGTTTCTCCCGACCCAGCCCGCTTGGCAGTGTGAGGCACCCTATCGATCGCACGGAGACCATGCTGGGCCTTAGCATTACTCTCCACCGACTGCGGGCCAGTCCGCGCTCAGTCCACAGGGCTCTCAATCGCAACCGTCTCATCTCATCGCCAGCCAACAGTAAAGAGCCAGGTCAGCGCCCCACAGGAAAGATCCCCGCAGGTCGCCGACCCGGCCCGTTACTTGGAGACCAAGAAGGCGTGACCCCGCGTCACGCCCCCTGACCGCGATCCCCGCGATCGCCAGGTCTCCGGCCGCACCCGCCCCCTCACCCCGCCGCCCCCGGCGGACGCGAGGGGGCGGGTGCGGCCGTTTCACCGACCCGGTACGAGGCGAACGCGGGCGCCGCTAGGACGCCTTGCTGAGGGCGGGGTCGGTGCGCCAGACGAGGGCGAGTTCGGTGAGCGGTACGTCAAGGACCTCGCTGAGCCGGACGACGGTGCCGAAGGCGGGCGTCGGGAGCCGGCCGGTCTCGATCTTGCGGAGGGTCTCGGGCGAGATCTCCGCCGCCGCGGCCACCTCGACGGGGCTGCGCCCGGCCCGGGCGGCGCGCAGCGCGGCCCCGAGGCGTCGGCCCGCCTCGATCTGTTCGGGAGCGAGCGGGTGGCGAACCATGCGGTCATGCTAAAGGCGCAGGTGACCCGCGGCAACCACCCCTCGGCCTGGTATAAATATACCTGTCGGCACCCCGCGGAGATCGAGGATCACAGTGATCGAGCACAAATCGCCCAAGGACATCGAGCGCATGCGCGTCACCGGAGAGTTCGTCGGCCAGGTGCTCGCCGAACTCGGCGACCTCGCCGCGGTGGGCGTCGATCTGATGGACCTGGAGCACCATGCGCGGCGCCGGATCAAGGAGCGCGGCGCCGAGTCCTGCTACTGGGACTACGCGCCCTCGTTCGGCAAGGGCCCGTTCCGCAACGTGGTGTGCCTCTCGGTCAACGACGCGGTCCTGCACGGCCTTCCGCACAGCTACGCGCTGCGCGACGGCGATCTGCTCTCGATGGACATGGCGGTGAGCATCGACGGCTGGTCGGCGGACTCGGCGCACTCCGTCGTCGTCGGCACCGCGGCCCCCGAGGACCTGCGGCTGATCGAGGCGACCGAGGTCGCCCTGGAGGCCGCGATCAAGGTCGCCCTGCCGGGCAACCGGCTCGGGGACGTCTCGGCGGCCATCGGCGCCGTCGCCGCGGAGTACGGCTACCCGGTCAACCTGGAGTTCGGCGGCCACGGCATCGGCCGCACGATGCACGAGGACCCGCACATCCCCAACGACGGCCGCCCCGGCCGCGGCTGGCAGCTGCGCCCCGGCCTGACGATCGCCATCGAGCCCTGGTTCGCCGCAGGCACCAACAGGATCGTCTTCGACCCCGACGGCTGGACGATCCGCTCGGCGGACGGCTCCCGCACCGCCCACTCGGAGCACACGATCGCCGTCACCGAGGCCACCCCTCTCGTCCTCACCCGCCGCCCCACCCCCTGAGGGCCCGCGCCGGGCGGGCGGCGGCTGTGCGGGGTGGGGGGTGTGGGGCGGGCGAAAGTGGCGGGAAGAACGGCGCAAGGTCTCGCGCAGTCGTTCGAGGCTGACATAGGGTCACATTCCATGACGGGTTTGCCCTACGCGGCGATCGACAGCAGCAGCAGACCGCGCACCGCCGGCGTGTACGACTACCTCCTCGGCGGCCACGAGTACTACCGGGCCGACCGCGAGATCGGCGACCGCCTGCCCGAGCTGATCCGGGAGAGCGCCCGGCACAACCGCGCGTTCATGCGCCGGGCCGTGGCGTGGCTCGCGGGCCGCGGGGTGGACCAGTTCCTCGACATCGGCACGGGTTTCCCCGCCGAGCCCAACCTCCACCAGGTGGCGCAGGGCGTCAATCCGGCCGCCAGGGTCGTGTACACGGACAACAACCGGCTGATCCTGCGGTACGCGGAGGCGCTGCTCGTGAGCCATCCGGCGGGCGGCACGGACTACCTCCAGGCCGACGTGCGCGACCCCGCGGCGATCCTCGACCACGCGCGTACGGCCCTCGACCTGACCAGGCCCGTCGCCCTGTCGCTCACCGGGCTGCTGCACTTCGTGCCGGACTCGGCGGATCCGCACGGGCTCGTCGCCGAGCTGGCGGCCGGGCTGCCGTCCGGCAGCCATGTGGTGCTCTCGCACGCCGGGTCCGACATGCACCCCGAGCTGCTCGACGGCGTGCTCGACGCGTACGCGAGCGGCGGGGTGCAGCTGGTGCCGCGCGACCGCGCCGCCTGCGCCCGGTTCTTCGACGGCCTCGAACCCGTCGCGCCCGGCCTGGTCACCGCGACCGAGTGGTTCCCCGGGGCCCCCGTACCCGACCCGGCGCCGACCGGCCTCTACGTGGGCGTCGCGCGGGTGCCCTGACACCGGGCACCGCCCGGGTCAGCCCTGCGCGGTGGGCCGTACGACGATCTCGTTGACGTCCACCTCGGGCGGCTGCCCCACCGCGTACGCGATCGCCCCGGCGACGGCCTCGGCCGGGATGGCGGTCTCCATGCCGGCGCGCACCGCGTCGCGGGCCGCCTCGTCGCCGCTGCCCTCCGCGAGCTCGCTGCGGGTGAAGCCGGGGCTGACGACGGTCACCCGCACGTCGCGGCTCTCCTGGCGCAGTCCCTCGGAGACCGCCCGCACGGCGTACTTGGTCGCGCAGTAGACGGCGGCCGTCGGGTCGACCCGCAGCCCGGCGACGGACGCGACGTTGACGACGTGGCCCGAGCCCTGGGCCCGCATCTGCGGCAGCACGGCGGCGATGCCGTGCAGTACGCCCCGCACGTTGACGTCGATCATGCGGTCCCACTCGTCGGTGCGGACCGCGTCGAGCGGGGCGAGTGCCATCAGGCCCGCGTTGTTGACGAGGACGTCGATCCTGCCGTGCCGTGCGCGGGCCGCGGCGGCGAACGCCCGGACGCTCGCCGGGTCCGTGACGTCGAGCACCTGGTGGTACGCGCTGCCTCCGGCCGCCTCGATGTCCGCGGCGACCGCGGCGATCCGGCCGGCGCGGCGGGCGCCGAGTACGACCCGGTGGCCTGCGGCGGCGAGCCTGCGTGCGGTGGCCTCGCCGATGCCGCTGCTCGCTCCGGTGACGAGGACGACCAGGGACGCGGCGTCCCGCGCGGGGGCGGGGCCGGTGTCCGCGGTGGGACGGGGGGCTGCGCTGTTCATGTCCTGCCTTCGTGGGTCTACTGGGGCGCCGGGCGGGCGCGCCGTCGGGGCACGCGCGCCCGCCCGTGCGGCCGGGCAGGCGCGTCGCGTACGGCACGTGGACCTGCCGCGCGCCGCTCGGCTGTGATCGTGCCGCCGCCCGGCGCCCCGCGGCAGGGCGCGTCTTCCTGGGTGCGGCACTCCTGGGACCGGCGCCGCCGTACCCTGTGGCCCATGGACGGCAGCGCACTGGGTGAGTTCCTCCGGGCCAGGCGTGCCCGGGTGGGCCCCGCCGACGTGGGCCTGCCCACGTCGGGCGCCCGCCGGGTGGCGGGGCTGCGGCGCGAGGAGGTCGCTGTGCTCGCCGGGGTCAGCGCCGACTACTACACCCGGCTCGAACAGGGCCGCGAGCGCAGCCCGTCGGGACAGGTCGTCGACGCCATCGCGAACGCGCTGCGGCTGGGGACGGACGCACGCTGGCACGCGTACCGGCTGGCCGGGCTGCTGCCGAGGACGACGGCAGGCACCACCGCGCCGGCGCCCGGGGCCGTCCGGGCCGCCGTCTCCGCGGCGGCCGGGTCCTGGCCCGGCGTACGGCCCGAGGCGGGCGACCCGGTCGACCCCGCGCTGCTCCAGCTGATGGCCGGCTTCCCCGCGGCCGCCGCGTACATCGTCAACGGCCGGCTCGACCTGCTGGCCTGGAACGCGCCGGCGGCCGCGCTCTGCGCCCCGCTCACGATCGGGCGCAACATGGTCCGCACCGTCTTCACCGACCCGGCGGCCCGCACCCTGTTCGCCGAGTGGCCGGTGGTCGCGCGGGACACGGTCGCGGTGCTCCGGCAGGCCGCAGGCGCCGCGCCCGAGGACCGGGAGCTGACCGCGCTGGTCGCGGAACTCCTCGATGTGAGCGAGGAGTTCGCACGGCTGTGGGAGCAGCACGCGGTGGACCGGCTGGGCAGCAGGCCCAAGATGTTCGAGCATCCCGTGGGCGGCCGCCTCACCCTCACCTACCAGGCGTTCGACGTGCAGGGCACCCCCGGCCAGCAGCTGCTCGTGGGCACGGCGGAGCCGGGCGGCCCGGACGCGGCGGCGCTGGCCCGCGTCACCGCGGCGGCAGCCGCCGGGGCCAGGGCGGCGTGACCCGGCGGGGCCCCGCCGCTGCCTGAGCCCCCGCCCCACCTCGGCTGCAAGCCTTCTGCAAGGGCTTGGCAAGCCGGCCGGGGCCGGGGTCGGGCATGAGGCCGACCGAGAAGCCCCGGGGCCGCCGGGGCGCGTCTCGGGGGAGAGGTATGAAGCAGTGGGAGGGGCCCTCGGGCCCCGTGCGCGACTCCGGGCAGTGGCTGACACTGGCCGGTTGCAAGAAGGTTCTGTTCGTCGTCCACACCGAGGTCTACGGCCAGCGGCTGCGCGAGCTGCTGCCGCTGTTCGACTCGGACCTGCGGGTGCAGGTGGCGTTCACGGTGGCACCGCACGCGTTCAACAGCGGGGCCGCGCGCTCGCTCGACGAGGTCGGGGGCACGGCGGTCCTGCCGTGGCGCGAGGCGGTGGAGACCGAGTTCGACCTGGCGCTCGCCGCCGGGTCGCAGGGCATGGAGCAGGTGCGGGCGCCGGTCGTCCGGCTCCCGCACGGCGCCGGCCACATCAAGCTGTCCCGGGTGCCCGAGGGCGGCGCGCCCCAGCGGCGCAGCGTGGGCGGCCTCGGCCGCGAGTACCTGACGTGGGACGGCCGGGTGGTGCCGGCGGCGCTCGCGCTGGCGCACCGCGCGGATCTCGACGTACTGGCGCGCGACTGCCCGGAGGCCGTGCCGATCACGACGGTGGTGGGCGACGGCAGCTTCGACCGGATACGGGCGAGCCTGCCGCACCGCGACCGCTACCGGGCGGCGCTCGGGCTGCGCCCGGGCCAGAAGCTGGTGCTGGTGACGACGACCTGGGGCCGCGGTTCGTCCTTCAGCAGGCTGGACGCGCTGCTGCCACGGCTGGTGGCGGAGCTGCCGGCCCCGGAGTACCGGATCGCGGTGCTCGTCCACCCCAACGTGCATGCGGGGCACGGGGACTGGCAGGTGGGCTCGTGGCTCGCCGGCTTCCGCAGGCGGGGGGTGGCGGTGCTCGGCGCGGGCGCCGACTGGCGCACGCATCTGGTCGCCGCCGATTACATCGTGGGCGACCACGGGTCGACCACCGTGTACGGGACGCTGACGCGGGCGGCGATCCTGCTGGCGCGGTTCCCTTCCGGCGACGTCAATCCGGCCTCGCCCGGCGCGGAGTTGGGCCGGGTCGCGCCCGCGCTTTCGCCCGGCCATCCGCTGCCGCAGCAGCTGGCGTACGCGGCGCGTACGTATCCGGCGGACGCGTACGCGCGGATCGCCGGTCTGATCTCCTCGGAGCCCGGAAGCTTCGACCTGCGGATGCGGGCGTTGATGTACCGGGTGCTGGGGCTCGGGGCGCCGGCGTACGACCCGTCGCCGGGGCCGCTGCCGCTGCCCGCGCGGCTCCCTGGGCACCCGGGCCGCGGCTCCGGCGGCCTCGGGCTGTCGGCGTGAGCGCGCCGGGCGTGGTACTGCTGCCCGAGGGGGCGGTGGCCGTCGACCTGGACGGTCCTGCGGGCGAGGAGTGGCGGCAGTGCGCCGACGTGCTGTGGGCGGGCGCGCCGCGCCCGTCCGAGTGCGCCGCACTGCTCGTACGCCGTACCCTGCGCGGCTATCCGGGGTGTGCGCTCGTGGTGGTCGCCTGCTCGGAGCCTGCCGGGGTGGTGTGGGGGGTCAGGGCACGCCCCGCTCCCCCAGGCGTTCGAGCCGCCGGGCGACGCGACGGGTGTCCGTGTCGCTGACGGGTTCGTACAGGGCCAGGGACCGCGCGTAGTGGTCCCTGGCCCGTGCCGTGTCGCCGCGCTCCTCGGCGCTCTCGCCGAGCAGTTCCAGGGTGCGGGCCCGCCAGTGCACGGACCCGGCGGCGGCGAACTCGT
The DNA here is from genome assembly GCF_040704505.1 of Streptomyces sp. NPDC047002. Taxonomy (NCBI): domain Bacteria; kingdom Bacillati; phylum Actinomycetota; class Actinomycetes; order Kitasatosporales; family Streptomycetaceae; genus Streptomyces; species Streptomyces sp. NPDC047002. The sequence continues at coordinate 86,885 of NZ_JBEYWC010000002.1, read as the reverse complement.
CGAGGGCGCGGGCGAGATGGGCGTCCCCCTCGGTGTGTCCGCGGCCGGAGAGCGCGACGGCGCGGCCGAGGAGGGCGAGGGCGCGCGCCGCGTCGTAGCCGTCGCCCTCCGCGAGCAGGTCGGCGCGGGCGCGGGTGAGCCGGTGGAAGGCGTCCTCGGCGCGGCCGGTCTCCAGGTCGATGTCGGCGAGGCAGATCAGGGTGAGGGCGCCTCCGCGGCGCAGTCCGTGCTCCTCGCGCAGCCCGAGCGCCACCGCGAAGTGGGTACGGGCCTCGGCCAGGCGTCCGGCGAGGCGGTGCGCCTGCCCGAGGTCGTGCAGGGCCTGGGCGCGTGCGACGGGATCGCCCGCGCGGTCGGCGAGTTCGGCGGCGCGGGTGACCCAGGCGACCGACTCGTCGTGCAGCCCGGCGTTGCGCAGCCCGGCGCCGCCTGAGGTGAGCATGCGGCTCTCCGCCTCGGGGTCGCCGCGCCTGCGGGCCGCGGCGAGGCCGATGCGGTGGGCCTCGATCCACAGGTCGTAGGAGCGCAAGCGGTTGAACAACGGCCACAGAGCGTCGGCGAGTTGCCAGGCCGCGTCGTCCCAGCCGCGTTCCGCCGCGGCGCGCAGCACGGTCATCAGGTCGGCCGACTCCTGCCCCAGCCAGCGCAGGGCGCCCGCCGCGTCGCGGAAGGGCGCGTGCCGCGTCGGCGGGAAGGCGTAGTCCCTGCGCAGGGTGCGGTGGGTCGGGGTGATCAGGGCCTCCGCCTCGGTCGCGGTGCCCAGGTAGTGGTCCACCAGGCGGCGCAGCGTGTCGTGCCGGTCCTGTGCGGAGTCGTGTGCCGCGGCGCGGCGGGCGGCGTGGGCGCGGGTCAGGTCGTGGAAGCGGTAGCGCTCGCGCGCGGTGTCCCCGTCCCAGGCAGTGTGCGCCTCAAGGAGGCTGGCCTCGGTCAACTCGTCAAGCAGGTACTCCACTTCCGCGTCCGGCAGGGCGAGGGCCGCGGCGGCTGTCGTACGGTCGACCGCGGGCAGGGGCAGCAGTCCGAGGAGGCGGTAGCCGCGCGCGAGGGCGGGCGGCAGCCGCAGGTACGACTGGTCGAGCGCGGTCTCGACGGTGTGGGTGCCCTCGACGCGCAGTGCGCGCACCCCGTCGGCGCCGGTGAGCGCGGCGGCGAGTGTGGCGAGGGAGCGGTGGGGGCGTGCGGCGAGCCTGGCCGCGGCGACGCACATCGCGAGCGGGAGCCCGCCGCAGGCCAGGGCGACGGTCCTGGTCGCCTCGGGTTCGCGGTGTGCGCGCTCGGCGCCGATCCTGCGGCTCAGCAGGTCGACGGAGTCCGGCAGGGCGAGGGCGCCGAGCGGCAGGAAGGCGGCGCCGTCGACACCGAGGCCGGTCAGGCGCCGCCTGCTGGTGACCACGACGAGGCTGTCGGCCGCGCCGGGCAGCAGGGGCCGGACCTGGGCGACGCTGAGGGCGTTGTCCAGGAGGAGGGCGATGCGCGACCCGGCGGTGAACGTCCGCCACAGGGCGGCCTGTTCGGCGAGTTCCGCCGGTACTTTCGCGGCGCCGAGCGCCCGCAGGAACTGGCCGAGCACCTCGCCGGGCGCGGCGGGCGGCCGCTCCTCGTCGCCGTGGCCGCGCAGGTCGGCGTAGAGCTGGCCGTCGGGGAAGTGCCGCGCGCGCCCCGCGAGCCAGCGGGAGGCGAGCGCGGTCTTGCCGATGCCGGGCGGCCCGCTGACCACGACGAGCACGGGGGCGTGGGGCCCACCGGGGGCGTGGGCCCCGCCGGGGCCCCCGAGGCTGCCGGGGGTCGCCCGGGCGCCCGGCCCCGGGTCCGTGAGCGGGTTCGCCCCGACGGCCGCCGCGAAGCCGTCGAGCAGGGCGAGTTCCCGTAACCGTCCGGTGAACGACGGGGGTACGGGAAGGAGTTGGCGCGGAACGAGGGGGAACGGGCCGCCCACGGGGGCGGCAGCGGTGTGCACGTGCAGGTCGCCCGCGATGTCACCGGCCTGCACGACGGGCCCCGTCACAGTGGTGGGCGCGGGGCCCCCGCCCACCGTGTTGGCCGTCCACCGGTGGGCGCGCGTGGCGACCATGTGCGCCCACCGGCCGATGTCGCGGCCGAACGCGGGTTTCCTTTCGGCCAGTTGGGCCAGGCGGTCGGCGAGGGCGCGTACGGTACCCGCCGGTGTGACATGGGCGGGGTGTGCGGCGCGCTCCACCAGCGGAAGCAGCCCCGCGTCGGCGTCGGGCGCGTATTCCCCGACGAGCGCCACGAGTTCACGCCGGAACTCCGGCGGGAGGGCCGCCGCCGCGCTCAGGGCGAATTCCAGCTCGTCGGCCGAGATCCGATTCACGCGCCACCGCCTCCCGTCCGAACGGCCCGGATACCGCCGACCGGGCCGGTCACCTCGGACTTACCCGCCGGATGACAACTACAGACTGATATTTTCGCCATCCTGACCGATTGATCGTTTCAAACAATCGGCCGCGAATCTCCAACCGACCGATATTGCCGTCTTTTGAACCATCCCCCGTACTGCCATCCTTTTGGTGTGCGCCGACGAGGAACGCCGGCCGATGGGGGCAACGATGGCCTCTGGCATATTCATACTGGGTCCTGTCGAGCTGCGCTGCGAGGGGCGGCGCGAACCGGTCGGCACGGGCAGGGAGAGCCTCACGCTCGCCGCGCTCGCGGTCGACGCCGGCCGGCCCGTACCGCTGGAGGGGCTGGTCCACCGGCTGTGGGGCGACGAGCCGCCGCACCGGCCGCGCACCAGTGTCCACGCGTATGTGGCGAGGCTGCGCAAGCGCCTGGCCCGCTGCGGGGACACGGCCCATCTCGTCCACCAGGCGCACAGCTACACCCTCGACGTCGACCCCGACGCCGTGGACCTGCATCTCTTCCAGCGGCTCACGGCGGACGCGCGAGCGCTCGCGGACGAGGGGGCGGCCGAGCGCGCGCTCGACGTGATGGACCAGGCGTCCGGGCTGTGGCGCGGCGAGCCGCTGGCCGGGCTGCCGGGTCTGTGGGCCGCGGTGGTGCGGCGCAACCTCGCGGCGAAACGTCTCGCCGCCGACGTGGCGCGGCTGGGCACGGAACTGCGCCTCGGCCGCTACGCGCAGCTGCTGCCCGACCTGACGACGCTCGCCGACCAGCACCCCACCGATGAGACGCTGGCCGGATACCTGATGGTGGCCCAGTACGGCTGCCACCGGCAGGCGGACGCCCTGCGCACGTACGACGCCGTGCGGCACCGGCTGAGCGACGAACTCGGCACGGGTCCTGGCGAGTCGCTCGCCCGTCTGCACCGGCTGATCCTCGAACAGGTCCCGGTGGGCGACCTCCTCGCGGGCACCGCCGCCCGCGGCACGGCCCCGCGCACCCTGCCCGCCCAGGCGCCGCTGGTCGGGCGCGAGCAGGAGATGGCCCGCGTGCTCGCTGCCGCGGACTCGGACGGCCCTGCGGCGGGCGGCACGGTCCAGGTCATCACCGGCGGCCCAGGCGTCGGCAAGAGCGCGCTCGTCGGCGCAGCGGCCCGCCGCCTCGCGCCGCACTACCCGGCGGGCCAGGTCCATGTGGACCTGCGCGGCTACAGCCCGGGGTTGCCGCCGCTCACGCCCGAGGCCGCGCTCACCTCGCTCCTGCGCGACTTCGGCGTGCCCGCGGGGAATCTCCCCGCCGACCTGCCGGGGCTCCTCGGCGCCTGGCGCACCCTGCTCGCCGACCGCGCCGCGGTGATCGTCCTCGACGACGCCGCGGACGCGGAGCAGGTACGGCAGTTGCTGCCCGGCGACTCGCCGTCCGCCGTGCTCGTCACGAGCCGCCACCGCCTGACAGGTCTGCCGGGCGCCCGCTCGCTCGTCCTCGACGACCTGCCGATGGACAGCGCGATCGCGCTGTTCCGCAGGATCGCCGGCGAGGACCGCACCCGGAACCTGGCGGAGGTGCGCCGCATCACCGAGATCTGTACGCGGCTGCCGCTCGCCGTGGAGATCGTCGCGGGCCGCTTCGTCTCCCGCCCCTCCTGGACCACCGGCCATCTGATCGGCCGGCTCGACCGCGAGCACCGGCTCGGCGAGATCCGCAACGGCCCGATGGAGATCACCGCCACCTTTGCGATGTCGGTCAACGCGCTCGACCGGGACCAGCGGAGGGCATTCCGCTTGCTGAGTCTCCATGTGGGCGGCACGTTCGGAGCTCATGCGGCGGCCGCTCTCACGGGGCGCGCGTTCGACAGCGCGGAACGCGTTCTCGAAGAGCTTCTCTACGCGCATATCATTCGCGAACCGGAGGCCGACCGGTATGCTTTTCATGATCTTCTGAGGGAGTACGCGAGGGATCTCGCCGCAGACGAAGATCAAATCGAGGAACGCGACGCGGCTCGGGCCCGGTTGATCGGATTTTACGTGCGCAGCTGTGAACTCGCGGCATCGATGGTCTATCCGCACCGGGGGCGCCTCCCGTCCGACCGGCGGCCGGAATTCGACGCCTCGCCGCCGCCGTGGAACGACGCGGATCACGCGCGCCGGTGGCTGCACGACGAGTACGAGGCGCTCATCGAGGCGGAGCACGTGGCACGGTCCACGGGCGACGGACATACTGCGGCGCTTCTCAGCCACGCACTCGCCCCCTTTTTCCAAGAGGAGAGCCTCTTCGCCACGGCGTGCACCCTGCACGAGGCGGCGGCCGAGCACTGGCGCCGCACCGGCGACCGGGCCGCCGAGGGCGCGGCCCTGGTGGACCTGGCCAACGCCCAGACGGGTGCGGGCCGTTACGACGAGGCGCACACCTCGGGGCTGCGGGCCCTTGCGACCGCACGCGCCGCACACTCCCGCCAGACGGTCGCCGAGGGTCTTCGCGCCCTCTCGATCCTCGCCTGGAACCGCGGCAGGCACGCGGAGGCGAAGCGCTGGGCGGAGGAGACACTCGCGCTGCGCCGCGAGGACGGCGACCTGTGGCAGATCTCCAGGGCCCTGAACAATCTCGGAATCTTCCATCTTTACCTTGGCAATTACGAGCCCTCTTACCGGATACTCGGAGAAGCCCTCGAAGGCTTCCGGGAAACCGGTGATGCGAAAGAGATGAACCGCGCTCTCGTCAATCTTGCCAATGTCCATATGAAGACCGGGGACTATGCATCGGCGCGGCGCATTCTGGAAGGCCGGCTCGATTATGCGCGCAAGCGGGGAAATGACATGGAGCGCGCCATAGCGCGGGTCAATCTCGCCGATGCGATGACCGGTCGCGAGGAAGCCGGCGAGCGCCTTTCCCTCTACGCCGAGGGCCTCAAGACCTTCCTCAGGCTCGACGACAAGCGGAACGCGTCGATCACGCTGCACAACATCGGACTCGTCCACCAGCAGGCCGGTCGCCATGCCGAGGCCCTGGAGAGTCATCGCAGGTCATTGGCGATTTCAGTCGCCATCGGCGCGAGGCTCGAAGAGTGCGGGGCGCTCTGGGGCTGCGGCGTCGCGGAGAGCCGGCTCGGCCACACGGAGGCCGCGTCGCGCGACTTTGACAAAGCCATGGCGATCGCGGAGTCCCTCGGTTCCGAGGACGACATCGCGCGCGTACGCGCGTCCCGCGCGGAGCTCCGCGCGGCGCGCGAGGCCGACGCGGATTCCCTCGGCGAGAGCGCGTAACGGGAGCGCGCGCCCCTTCGGTTGCGCGCACCGCCTCCACACCTGAACTCCCCCTGTCCGGGCACCGGAAGAAGCGAGTTGCGGCCGAGATGGATCATGCGCTAGACACGTCCCGACCGTAGATAGATCGCTAAACGCGGTCCACATGTATTCTCCCGCTGCTGATGCAAAGGTTCCCGGCATGCCCAAAATCTGTGGCCACATCGTCGCCATGATGCTCACCGCCACGGTCCTGTCCATCTGCATGCCGTCGGTCGCTCCCGCCTTGGACCACACGAGCAGCACCTCGGCGTGACGCGATCGCGCCTCCCGGGCGGGTCCGCCCTCGTGCGTTCATCTGGGTGTGACGAAACCTTGGTACGTTGCCCCATGGACATCGGTTCCTTCTCAGCCCGCCCGGTCGGCGGGCAGGTCGTCGGAGAGTTCCGGCTGAGACTCACCATCGGAGTGGGGCGGGCGCGGGACGTGGCCGGATGGGCCGGGCAGCAGGGGTTCCGCGTCGAGGGCGGGGTGCTCGACCGCGGGCGCACGCCGGGGCGGCCCACCCTGGTCCTGGAGGGCACGGGGGATCTCGCGGAGCAGTGTGCTGCCGCCCGTGCCTGGTCGGAGCGGCTGGCGTCGGACGGTTTCCGGGTGGTGCGGACCCGCATCGAGGCGGCCCCGTGGGACGATGGCGTGCCGCAGACGGACTCCGAGGCGGCGCAGGCGCCCGAGTGCTGGTTCGCGCACCGGGTGACCGTACGGCTCCCGATCCCCTATGACACACGGCGGCTCTCGGCCGTCGCGGGACGGCACACGGCACGGCTGTCCCGGCTTGTGCGGTCGGTGCCCACGCGCGGGGTGCAGGAGCGGGTGCTCGTGCAGGGCGCGCGCGGCGTGGGCCGTCCGGGCGCGCGGGCCCGGCTGGACGCCCTGCTCGACGGGCTGCTCGCCGCAGGACTGCGGGCGGTGGACGTCGAGGAGGCGTACGTGGTCTACGACGACGGTCCTGCGGGCCTCGCCTGAGCCGGGCGGGCGGCGCACGGCCCGACCGGGCCCGCCGTGGTCCGCCGCCCTGCGGGAGGGGGACGGCGGTGCGGCCCCACTCCACGCTGACGCGCCGTCAGGCGCCCACCAGCGACCTGGCCGCGAGCTCGGTGCCACCCGGCAGTTGCCGCCGGATGCGGCCGAGCGCCTCCTCGAAACCGCCGCCCGCGATGCCCGAGGCGTAGGCCGCGCCCGCCCAGTGCAGCGTGAGCGACAGTTCGGGACCCTTGTCACTGAGCGTCAGGAGGCAGCTGAGGGTGGCCTGTTGGGACGCGCCCTCGGCGGTGAGGGACATCGGCATGTCCCACTCCATGACGCACGAGGCCAGTGGGGCCCCGCCGTCCGCGGCTTCGAGCGCCGCGAAGTCGTCGCCCTCGTAGACGGTTCCACGCACCTCGGTGCGTACCCGGCCGCCGCCGACGAGGAACGTGATCGGCACCGTGCCGTCGCGGTCTCTGAACCAACCCGCCCATGTGTCACTCGACTCCAGTGTCATGCCGCGGACTGTAGCGGCACGGAGCCTTCCGCCGCCGGTCGGGGCACCTGTCGGCGGTGTAGCGGTGCCGCCGTCCGGCCCATCGCCCCAGCGCAGGTGCCCGTGGTGCGGACCGCACACCGGACAACACACTCAGGAGCGGACACACTCCCCGTGCGGTGCACCGCCCGGGCGCCGGGGGAGGTGCCCGGCGGGCCCGGTGCTCAGCGGGTGCGGCGCGTGACGAACTCGGCGAGTGCCAGCAGGTCGCCGGCGGCGGTCAAGTCCGGTACTGCGCGGGCGAGTCCGTCCATGGCGCCGGCCATGCGCTCCGCCGCTGCCGCCTGCGCCCAGTCGCGACCACCGGCCCGTTCGACGGCGGCGGCCGCCCGGCGCACGGCGCGCTCGTCCATCGGGTGCCGGTACAGCTCGGCGAGCTCGTCCGCCGCCGCGGTACCCGAGGCGAGGGCCGCCACCACCGGCAGGGACTTCTTGTGCGCGGCGAGGTCGGCGCCGGCGGGCTTGCCGGTGCGTTCGGGGTCGCCCCAGATCCCGATCAGGTCGTCGATCAGCTGGAAGGCGAGGCCCGCCTCCCGGCCGAACGCGTCGAGCGCGGCGACCGACTCCTCGTCCGCACCCGCGTACAGGGCGCCCAGCGCGCACGAAGTGCCCAGCAGCGCACCGGTCTTGGCGGTCGCCATGGCGAGTGTCTCGTCCAGGGTGACCGCCTCGGGCCTGCGGTCCTCGAAGGCGCAGTCGGCCTGCTGGCCCGCGCACAGCTCGATCACACACTCCGTCAGGCGCGCCACCGCGGCTCCCGCTGCGGGGTGCGGGTCGGCGGCGAGCAGCCGGACGGCGAGCGACAGCATCGCGTCGCCGGTGACGATGGCGTCGGGGACGCCGAACACCGCCCAGGCCGTGGGACGGTGACGTCGCGTCGGGTCCTCGTCGATGACGTCGTCGTGCAGCAGCGTGAAGTTGTGGACGAGTTCCACGGCGACGGCGGGGCACACCGCGCCGAGCGGGTCGGCGCCGAGGGCGCGGGCGGCGGCGAGCACGAGGGCGGGCCTGATGGCCTTGCCGCCCCCGGTGGCCGCGGGCGCGCCGTGCTCGTCGGCCCAGCCGAGGTGGTAGCGGGCGACGTGGCGTATCGGGCGGGGCAACGTCTCGACGGCGGCGCGGAGTTCGGGCTCCACGGCGGCGCGGGCGCTCTCCAGGAGTGCGGGGGCGCCTGATCCTTCGACCGGGGCGTCCTGGCTGGTCATGGTCATGTGCGTTTCCCTGTACGTGCGGCGTGCGGCGTGCGGCGTGCGGCGTGGGGCGTGCGGCGTGCGGCGCGGCCTGCGGCCTGCTGCGGGGCGGGAGCGGGGAAGCGGGAGCGGAGGAAGGCGGGGCGCCGCCGTACCGGGGCGGGCCCCGCGGCCCCTGGCGGGGACCGCGGCGTGGCCCGCCCCGGCCGGGCGGCTCACCTCACCGCCAGCGGCCGACCTCGACGTTCTCCAGCACACCGAGGGCGTCGGGGACGAGCACGGCCGCCGAGTAGTAGGCCGTGACGAGGTAGGAGATGATCGCCTGCTCGTCGATGCCCATGAACCGCACCGACAGACTCGGCTCGATCTCGTCGGGGATGCCGGCCTGCTGGAGGCCGATGACGCCCTGGTCCTGCTCGCCGGTGCGCATGCAGATGATCGACGTCGTCCTGGCGTCCGAGACGGGGATCTTGTTGGAAGGGAAGATCGGCACGCCGCGCCACGCGGGCACGTGGTGGCCCGCCACCTCGACGCTCTCGGGCACCAGGCCGCGCCTGTTGCACTCGCGGCCGAACGCCGCGATGGCCTTCGGGTGGGCGAGGAACATCTTCGAGCCGCGGCGCCGCGACAGCAGCTCGTCCATGTCGTCGGGGCTCGGCACGCCGTCGTGCGGCTGGAGCCGCTGCGCGTAGTCGCAGTTGTGCAGCAGCCCGAACTCCCGGTTGTTGACCAGCTCGTGCTCCTGCCGCTCGCGCAGCGCCTCGACGGTGAGCCGCAGCTGCTGCTCGGTCTGGTTCATCGGCTGGTTGTACAGGTCGGCGACCCTGCTGTGGACCTTGAGCACGGTCTGCGCCACGCTCAGCTCGTACTCGCGCGGCGCCGCCTCGTAGTCCACGAAGGTGTGGGGCACGACAGCCTCGCCGACATGGCCGGCCGACAGGTCGATCTCGGCCTCGCCGTACTTGTTGGTCCGCTGGTGCGGCAGCGCGACCCGCGCACGCAGGTGCGCGGCGAGGGAGTCCGCGCGCTCCGCGAGGTTGAGCACGTCGCGGCGGCTGAGCACGAGGGCCGTGCAAGCGGTCGCCGCACGCGCGGTGAAGTCCCAGACCGCCTCGCCGTCGGTGAGCGCGGCGTCCCCGAAGTGCGCGCCGTCGCCGAGGACTTCGAGTACCGCCTCGTCGCCGTAGGGTCCCTCGCCCGTCTTCTCGACGCGGCCGTGCGCCAGCAGGAAGACCCGGTCGGCCGCCTCGCCCCTGGTGACCAGCGTCTGCCCGGGTTCGAACTCGTGCTGCTCGCAGCGGTTGGCCAGCTCGTTGAGGGCCTCCTCGTCCTCGTAGCCGCGCAGGGACGGCAGTTCGCCGAGCTCCGCGGGGATGACCGCGACCCGGTCGCCGGTCTGGACGAAGGTGACCCGCCCGTCCCCCACCGAGTAGCTCAGCCTGCGGTTCACCCGGTACGTGCCGCCCTGCACCTGCACCCACGGGAGCATCCGCAGCAGCCACCGCGAGGTGATCTCCTGCATCTGCGGAACGGACTTGGTGGTGGTCGCCAGGTTCCTCGCGGCGGCAGTGCCGAGACTCTGCTGGGTCCCCGACTGCTCCGAGCGGACCTCATCAGCAACCGACATGAAGACTCCCCTTCGATCATGTACTGACCTGCAGGGCAAAGCGTTCCAGCACGCACGGTGGCTGCACCACTACACAAACGAGTGGGCATGAAGGGGACGCCGTACGGGAATCCAGCGGGCCGCGGCGGACAATGCGGAGTGTGACACCGAAAGGACCGCCCGCCCCCGGCCCGCCCGCCGACGCGCTCGGGCCGCGGCTGCCCTCCCCCCTCCAACCGGTGGAGGACAGACACTTCGCCGCATCTGGCGTACGTCTTCTGCTCAAGCGCGACGACCTGATCCACCCCGAAATGCCCGGCAACAAGTGGCGCAAGCTGGCGCCGAACCTCGCAGCGGCGCGGGAGGCCGGCGCCGACACCCTCGTCACGTTCGGCGGCGCGCACTCCAACCACCTGCGCGCCACCGCTGCGGCCGGCCGGCTGCTCGGGCTCACGACAGTGGGCGTGGTGCGCGGCGACGAGCTGGCCGCGCGGCCGCTCAACCCGTCGCTCGCGCGGTGCGCGGCCGACGGCATGCGGCTGTGGTTCACGGACCGTGCGACCTATCGGCGCAAGGCCGGGCCGGGGGTGCTCGCCGCGCTCGTCGCGCGGGCGCTCGCGGAGACAGGCAGCGCGGGCGGCGAGGCGTACATCGTGCCCGAGGGCGGCAGCAACGCGGCCGCGGTGCGCGGGTGTGCGGCGCTCGGCGCCGAACTGCGGGGCGCCGCCGACGTCGTCGCGGTCGCCTGCGGCACGGGCGGCACGCTGGCCGGGCTCGCCGCGGGCCTCGGCCCCGGGCAGCGGGCGCTCGGGGTCGCGGTGCTGCGCGGCGGCTTCCTCACCGGCGAGGTGCGCGCGCTCCAGCGCGCCGCGTTCGGCGCCGAGCGGGGCGACTGGCGGGTGGACGACCGCTTCCACGGCGGCGGCTTCGCCCGTACGAGCCGGGAGCTCGCGGGGTTCGCCGACGCCTTCGAGCGTGACCACGGCGTACCGGTGGAGCGCGTCTACGTCGCCAAGCTGCTGCACGGCCTCGCGGCGATGGCGGCGAGCGGCGAGTTCCCGCCCGGCACGCGGGTCGCCGCGGTGATCACAGGCCCGCCGGAACCGACCTGAGCCCACCGGACAGCCCCACACCCGCCGCGCCGCAAGTGCCGCCCGCCCGGCCCCCGCCACGGGGACCGCGCGCCCGCAGCACAGGGACCGCGCGCCCGCGCCGTCCCCGCTCGCGGCCGCTCAGCCGTCGCCGTCCTCGCGGTAGGCCGCCGCCTCCTCCAGGTCGAGTCTGCGCAGCAGGGTCCGCATCATCTCGTCGTCGATGCGGCGCCGGTCGCGGAGGTCGACGAAGACGGACCTCTCGGTCTCGATGACCTCGCGGGAGAGCCGGGTGTAGGTGGCGTCCGCCGACTCGCCCGTCGTCTCGTTGACGCCGCCGAGCCGCTCCCACACGGAGTTCCTGCGCCGTTCGAGCACGGAGCGCAGCCGGTCGGCGAGCGGCCCGGGCAGGGTGTTGCGCTCGTCGGCGAGCAGCTCGTCGAGGCGGCGCTCCGCGGCGCGCGACGCCTCGCTCTGGGCCTGCGCCTCGGCGAGCGTCTCGGTCCGCGGGTCGCGCCGCGGCAGGCGCAGCAGCCGGATCAGCGGCGGCAGCGTGAGGCCCTGCACGACCAGCGTGCCGATCACGGTGGTGAAGGTCAGGAACAGCACCAGGTTGCGGCCGGGGAACGGTGAGCCGTCGTGGGTGGCCAGCGGGATGGAGAAGGCGATCGCAAGCGACACCACGCCGCGCATGCCGGCCCAGCCGACGATCAGCGGCGCCTTCCAGTTGGTGTCGGGTTCGCGGCTCCTGATGCGCTCCGACAGCATCCGGGGCACGAACGTCGAGGGGAAGACCCAGACGAACCGGGCCACCACGACCACCACGAAGACCCCGACCGCGTACAGCAGCGCCTCGCCGACCCCGTACTCGCCGAGCCCGCGCAGGACGAACGGGAGCTGGAGCCCGATCAGGGCGAAGACCGCCGACTCCAGGACGAACGCGACCATCTTCCACACCGCGTGCTCCTGGAGCCGGGTGGCGAAGTCGACCTGGGTGTTGTGGTGGCCGAGGTAGAGCGCGACGACGACCACGGCGAGCACACCCGACGCGCCGAACTGCTCGGCCAGCGCGTACGCGACGAACGGGATGAGCAGCGACAGCGTGTTCTGGAGCAGCGCCTTGTCGAGCCGGGTGCGCAGCCAGTGCAGCGGCACCATCAGCACGAGCCCGACGACGACCCCGCCCACCGCGGCGAGCAGGAACTCCCGTACGCCCGCGCCCCAGCTCGCGCCCTCCCCGACCGCGGCGGCGAGGGCGACCTTGTAGGCGGTGATCGCGGTCGCGTCGTTGACCAGCGACTCCCCCTGGAGGATGGTCGTGATCCGGTGCGGCAGGCCCAGCCTGCGGGCGATGGCGGTGGCCGCGACCGCGTCGGGCGGCGCCACCACGGCGCCGAGCACGAGCGCCGCGGTCAGCGGGAGGTCGGGGACGAGCAGGTACGCCAGGTAGCCGACGGCGAGCGTCGCGAACAGCACATATCCGACGGAGAGCAGCGCGACGGGCCGCGCGTTGGCGCGCAGGTCGAGATAGGAGGCGTCGACCGCGGAGGTGTACAGCAGCGGGGGCAGTATCAGCGGCAGCACCACGTGCGGGTCGAGCGTGTAGTCGGGGATCCCCGGCACGTAGGCGGCGATCAGTCCCGCGGCCACCAGCAGCAGCGGCGCGGGGACCGAAGTCCTGCGCGCGGCGCCCGCGATCGCCGCGCTCCCCGCCACCAGCGCGACCAGCGGCAATACGTCCATCCCTGCTCCTCAACACCCGTCGTAACCTGGCCATCATGAGTGAGTGCACCCATCTCGCGGAACTGCCGCGCCCCGAGCCCGCGCCGCTGAGCGACACCTGCCAAGAGTGCCTGGCGGCGGGCAGCCACCCGGTGCAGCTGCGGAAGTGTCTGGTCTGCGGTCTCGTGGCGTGCTGCGACTCCTCGCCGCACCGGCACGCGACGCGGCACTACAAGGACACCGGGCATCCGGTGATGCGGTCGGTCGAGCCGGGAGAGAGCTGGCGGTGGTGCTACGCGGACGGGAGGATCGTCTGACGCCCGCGGCCGCCGTGCGCACCGCCGGAGCCGTCGCGCGGCGCACCGCCAGGGCCGCCGTGCGCACCGCCGCGGCCGCTCCCGCCGGTCCGCGGGGGCCGCGGGGTTCGCGAGGGCCGCGGGGTTCGCGGGGGCACCGGGTGGGTACGTCAACGGTCCGCCGGACGTTCCGATTTGGGTGCCGCACACCCCTGGGCACTTTGCGTGCTCAAGGACCTACCATGAGTGACGGCGGTCGGACAGGGGCCCTGCGACAGGGCACTATGGAGCGCGGTAGCGTCGCCAGTCCAGACCGGCGCGTACGAACCGCGTACCGCGCGGCCCCTGGCGCCCCCGGCGCCGGGGAGCCCCGAAAAGCTTGTGCCACCTTGGAGGTGAGGGTGTCCCAGATCGCAGGCGAACCCGGGACCCAGGACTTCGTGGAAGTCCGGCTGCCCGCTGCGGGTGCCTATCTGTCCGTGCTGCGTACGGCCACGGCCGGCCTCGCGGCGCGCTTGGACTTCACCCTCGACGAGATCGAGGACCTGCGCATCGCGGTGGACGAGGCGTGCGCGATCCTGCTCCAGCAGGCCGTGCCGGGGTCCGTGCTCAGCTGCGTCTTCCGGCTGATCGACGACTCCCTCGAAGTGACGGTCGCCGCGCCCACCACCGACGGCAGGGCGCCCGAGCGCGACACCTTCGCCTGGACGGTGCTCTCCGCGCTCGCCGGCAAGGTCGACTCCTCGGTGGCCGACGACCGCACGGTCTCCATCAGCCTGTACAAACAGCGCGGCGCGGGCCCGGGCCCGGCGTGAGCGAAGGGGAGGGGCCGGTGCGTGACGAGGGGCGCGTCGTCGGCGGCGGCGCCGGTGGGCACGCGGCGCGGCCGGGCCACGGGCGGTCGGCGCCCGCCGGCATACCGGAGCAGCAGGCCCGTCCCCATCCCGAGGGCGGATTCGAGGGGCACGGGGCCACGGGGGAGCAGGCGCAGGCGGAGCGGGCGACCGGGATGAACGAGAAGCAGGGCGAACAGCAGGCGGAGGGGACGGGCCGGGAGGGCCGCGCCGACGAGCGTGCACAGGCCGACCCGCAGGACCGCGGGGGCGCGCGTGCCCTCTTCATCGAGCTGCGGGGGCTGCCCGACGGCTCCCCCGAGCGCGCGGATCTGCGCAACCGGCTGGTGCGGATGCACCTGCCGCTGGTGGAGCACCTGGCGCGGCGGTTCCGCAACCGCGGCGAGCCGCTCGACGACCTGACGCAGGTCGCGACGATCGGCCTGATCAAGTCGGTCGACCGGTTCGACCCGGACCGCGGCGTCGAGTTCTCCACGTACGCGACCCCGACGGTGGTCGGGGAGATCAAGCGGCACTTCAGGGACAAGGGCTGGGCGGTGCGGGTGCCGCGGCGCCTCCAGGAGCTGCGGCTCTCGCTGACGACCGCGACGGCCGAGCTGTCGCAGCAGCACGGCCGCTCCCCCACGGTGCACGAGCTCGCGCACCGGCTGGGGATCTCCGAGGAAGAGGTGCTCGAAGGCCTCGAATCGGCGAACGCCTACTCGACACTGTCGCTCGACGTGCCCGACACGGACGACGAGTCGCCCGCCGTCGCGGACACCCTCGGCGCCGAGGACGAGGCGCTCGAAGGGGTGGAGTACCGGGAGTCGCTGAAGCCGCTGCTCGAGGACCTGCCGCCGCGCGAGAAGCGGATCTTGCTGCTCCGCTTCTTCGGGAACATGACGCAGTCGCAGATCGCGCAGGAGGTCGGCATCTCGCAGATGCACGTCTCCCGGCTGCTGGCCAGGACCCTGGCGCAGCTGCGGGAGCGCCTGCTGGTCGAGGAGTAGGCGGCCCGGTACACGGCGACGGCGCGGCCCCTGGGGGTCGCGCCGTCGCCGTGTACCGGGCGCGCGGGGCCGTACGGGCGCCGGGCGGCGTCAGTCCTCGCCGCGCGTGCCCGGCGGGCGGATGCCGAGCGCCTCGGTGGTGGCCGCGTTGACCAGCAGGACGAGGCCGGCGATCGCCACGGCGGCGACGGCGATGCCCACAGGCACCAGCGCGCCGCCCGAGGTCATCAGCGTGTAGGCGACGGGCAGCGCGATGATGTGCGTGATCATGGCGGGGCCCCTGCTCCAGCCGCGCAGCCGGAGCAGGCCGCGCGCCGCGATCAGCGGGAGGACGCCGATGACGAGCACGGTCACGCCGAGCGCCTCCGCCTGCCCCGGGTCGTCGGGTGCGCCGCTCGCCCCGGCCACCAGCAGATAGACGCCCGCGGCGAAGAGGGCGAGCGCCTCCAGGGCGGTCAGGGCCGCGGCCGCGGTCAGCCGCGGCGGGCGGGCCGCGGCCTGGACAGGCGCGGGGGGTGCGGGGGTGGTGCCTTCACTGCTGCTCACCCCTGCAGGGTAGCCGCCGCCCCGGGGCCGGACTCCGCCCCGGCCGCGCGCGGTCGGTAATGTGCGAAGCATGCGCGCGCTCCTCGTGGTCAACCCGGCTGCCACCACTACCAGTGCCCGCGTCCGCGACGTCCTGATCCACGCGCTCGCCAGCGAGGTGAAGCTGGAGGCCGTGACGACGGAGTACCGCGGGCACGCGCGCGACCTCGGGCGCAGGGCGGCCGAGTCCGACGACATCGACCTGGTGGTCGCGCTCGGCGGCGACGGGACGGTCAACGAGGTCGCCAACGGGCTGCTGCACGCGGGCCCCGACCCGTCGCTGCCCCGGCTCGCCGTGGTCCCTGGCGGCTCGACCAACGTCTTCGCGCGCGCCCTCGGGCTGCCCAACGACGCGGTCGAGGCGACGGGCGCGATCCTGGACGCGCTGCGTGACGGGAGCGAGCGCGCCGTCGGCCTCGGACTCGCGTCCGGCACGCCGGGCACCGACGACGAGGCGGTGCCCGACCGGTGGTTCACCTTCTGCGCCGGCTTCGGCTTCGTGGGCGGGGTGGTGGGACGGGTCGAACAGGCGCGTGAGCGTGGGAAGCGCTCCACCCACGCGCTCTATCTCCGCCAGGTCGTACGGCAGTTCCTCGGCGACCCGCACCGCGGCGAGGGCACGCTCACCCTCGAACAGCCGGGCGAGGACCCCGTCACCGGCCTGGTGCTCTCGATGGTCTGCAACACCGCGCCGTGGACATATCTGGGCAACCGCGGGGTCTACGGGGTGCCGGGCGCGTCCTTCGACACCGCCCTCGACGTGCTCGGACTCACCAGGCTCTCGGTCCCCACGGCCACCCGCTACGCCACCCAGCTGCTCTCCTCGACCCCGGACAAGGGCCTTCACGGGAAGCACGCGGTCACGCTCCACGACCTCACCGACTTCACCTTGCATTCGAAGGTGCCACTGCCCCTTCAGATGGACGGCGACCATCTGGGACTGCGCACCAGCGTGACGTTCACAGGCGTACGCCGTGCACTGCGTGTGATTGTGTGAGTCAAACGCCCGAGATACCTTTCACTCGAACGTTTAGGCCAGAGTCCACCCCATCGATGTACGGCTGTGACCTAGTCGACACCGAGGAATCCAAAAAAAGTTTCCAGAAGGGGTTGTATCCGCAGCCGAGGTTTGCGAATCTCTACATGGCGATCGGGACGGCTCCAGTAACACCAGCCTCCCTGAGAACCAGAACCCCTCCTCACACCAGGACCGCACCGGTGTTCACCGGCGTTGTCGGCCCTTCCGTCGTTGAGGGATTCGTGAAAGCGTTCACATTCACAAGCAATACGCACGTCATACCAAGAGAGGTAGCAGCCATGGACTGGCGTCACAACGCCGTTTGCCGCGAGGAAGACCCCGAGCTGTTCTTCCCCATCGGCAACACCGGTCCCGCGCTGCTGCAGATCGAGGAAGCCAAGGCCGTCTGCCGTCGCTGCCCCGTCATGGAGCAGTGCCTGCAGTGGGCGCTCGAGTCCGGTCAGGACTCGGGTGTCTGGGGTGGCCTCAGCGAGGACGAGCGCCGCGCGATGAAGCGCCGCGCCGCTCGCAACCGGGCACGCAACGCAAGCGCCTGAAGCCCCCTGCCACGAGCCTGAGGCCGGCGGAGCGTACACCGCGTACGCACACACCCCCCGCCCCCGAAAAGCAGCGCGCAGTACCCCCGATGCGCATCTCATCGTGAGCTTCGAGCAGAGCCCCGGACCACATCGTCGGTCCGGGGCCTTTTGCTGTCAGGAGCCGCCGGCGGGCCGCGGGTGCCCGCGGCCCGCGGGCTAGGTGCGGGCGGCGACCGGTATGTCGAGCACCACCCTGGTGCCGCCGCCCGGCGCCGGCAGCATGTCGAAGCCGCCGCCCAACTCCCCCTCCACCAGCGTGCGTACGATCTGGAGCCCGAGGTTGCCCGCCCGCTTCGGGTCGAAGCCCTCGGGCAGCCCGCGCCCGTCGTCCTGAACGGTGATCAGCAGCCGGCCCTCTGCCCGCTCGTCCTCGCGGGCGCCGCGCCCGGCCCCCGCGGGCGCGTCGCCCCGCACGGCCTTCACCTCGACCCGGCCGCGCTCCCCCGGCCCGAACGCGTGCTCAAGGGCGTTCTGCAGCACCTCGGTGAGCACCATGGCGAGCGGCGTGGCGACATCGGCGTCGAGGATGCCGAACCCGCCGGACCTGCGGCAGGTCACGGTGCCCGCGGGGGACAGCTCCCCCACCATCGCGAGGACCCGGTCGGCGATCTCGTCGAACTCCACCCGCTCGTCCAGGTTCTGGGACAGCGTCTCATGCACGATGGCGATCGAGCCGACCCGCCGCACGGCCTCGTTGAGCGCCTCCCTGCCGTGCGCGGAGTCGATACGCCTTGACTGGAGCCGCAGCAGGGCCGCAACCGTCTGGAGGTTGTTCTTGACCCGGTGGTGGATCTCCCGGATGGTGGCGTCCTTGGTCATCAACTCGCGCTCGCGGCGGCGCAGTTCCGTGACGTCCCTGAGCAGCACCAGGGAGCCGATGCGGTCGCCCTTCGGCTTCAGCGGGATGGCGCGCAGCTGGATCACGCCCGCGCCGCTCTCCACCTCGGTCTGCCGGGGCGCGTAGCCGCTCGCCAGCTTGACCAGGGCCTCGTCGACGGGGCCGCGCTCCGGGGCGAGTTCGCCCGTGGTCTGCCCGAGGTGCTGTCCCACCAGGTCGGACGCGAGTCCCAACCGGTGGTACGCGGAGAGCGCGTTCGGGCTCGCGTACTGGACGACGCCGTCCCCGTCCAGCCTGATCAGGCCGTCGCCGACGCGGGGCGAGGCGTCCATGTCGGTCTGCTCGCCGGGGAAGGGGAAGGAGCCGGCGGCGATCATCTGCGCCAGGTCGGAGGCCGACTGGAGGTAGGTGAGTTCGAGCCGGCTCGGGGTGCGGACGGTGAGCAGGTTGGTGTTGCGGGCGATCACCCCGAGCACCCGGCCCTCGCGGCGCACCGGGATCGACTCGACCCGCACGGGCACCTCCTCGCGCCACTCGGGGTCGCCCTCGCGCACGATCCTGCCCTCGTCGAGCGCGGCGTCGAGCAGCGGTCTGCGGCCGCGCGGCACCAGGTGGCCGACCATGTCGTCCTGGTACGAGGTGGGGCCGGTGTTGGGGCGCATCTGTGCGACGGAGACGTAGTGGGCCCCGTCGCGGGTGGGGACCCACAGGACGAGGTCGGCGAAGGAGAGGTCGGACAGCAGCTGCCACTCGGAGACGAGGAGGTGCAGCCATTCGAGGTCGGACTCGTCGAGGGCCGCATGCTGCCGTACGAGATCGTTCATGGAGGGCACAGGGGCGAGGGTACCCGCGGGCCGCGGCGCCGAGCGGGACCCTCAACCCGCCTGGCACCGCAGCCCGGAGTTGCCACGGCCGGAGGTGTGCGGTCCCGCGGCCGTTCCCGGCCCCGGCGCGGTCAGGGCAGAGGGCGCCGGTGCCGCGTCCCGCCCTTCTGTGCGGTGAGGGGCGGACGCTTTTGCGATTCCATTGTGGACTAGACCATTCTTCGGTGTCCAGGGCCCTGCGCACGGTTCCGCGGCGCGGCGGCGCGCGCACCCGCCGTGCGCGCAGGGGGGATTCAGCGGGTCTGGGTGACCTTCGCCAGGGCGCGGGGGGCGTCGGGGTCCTGGCCGCGCGCGATCGTCACCTCGTGGGCGAGGAGCTGGAGCGGCAGGATCTCCAGGACCGGCTGGACCTCCTCGGCGACGCCGTCGGTGGGCAGCACGAAGCCCGTGGAGGCGGCGGCGACCGCCTCTGCGGGGCCCAGCACGCACAGGTCGGCGCCCCGGCCGCGCAGCCGGTCGAGGACGGGCCTGAGCACCTCGCCGCCCCGCCCGTCGGGCACGACGGCGATCACCGGCGAGACGTTGTCGACCATGGCGAGCGGGCCGTGCAGGAGGTCGGCGCCCGAGTAGGCGAGGGCGGGGATGTAGCTCGTCTCCATGAGCTTGAGCGCCGCCTCCTTGGCCGTGGGGTAGCCGTAGCCGCGTGAGGTGATGACCATGCGCTCGGCGAAGCGGTAGCGGGCCGCGAGGTCCCGTATCTCGTCCTGCCTGGCGAGCACGGCCGCCGCACGGTCGGGCAGGACGCCGGCCGCCGCTCCTTCGCCTCCGGCGAGGCCCTCCACGAAGAGGTAGAGGGCGAGCAGGGTCGCGGTGTACGTCTTGGTGGCGGGCAGGGCGCGCTCGGGGCCCGCGAGGACATCGACGTGGAACTCGCTGACGGCGGCGAGCGGCGAGTCGGGGCTGTTGGTCACGGCGAGCGTGACCGCGCCGGCCTCGCGCGCCGCGCGGGCCGAGGAGACCAGGTCGGGCGAGCCGCCCGACTGGCTGACCGTGACGAACAGCACGTCGCTCAGGTCGGGCCTGGCGCCGTAGGCGGTGACGGTGGACATGGAGACAAGGCCGCAGGGCAGGCCGCGCCTGATCTCCAGCAGGTACTTGGCGTACAGCGCGGCATTGTCCGAGGTGCCGCGGGCGGACAGCAGGACGAAGCGGGGGCGCCGCGCCGCGACGGCCGCCGCCGTCTCACGGACGGCGTCCGCGCCCTCGGTGAGGATGCGCCGCAGGATCGCGGGCTGCTCGGCCATCTCGCACGCCATGATCACGCCGGGCTGCTCACTCTGGGACATCTGCCGCCTCCACGGCGCCGGCGGGCAGCGCGGGCCCGGTGCGCCCTCTCGCGGTTCTTGCGGTCTTCACCCAGTCGACCACGGGCGCAGGCCGCCCCGCCATCCGGCGGCCCGCACCCGTCTGGTAAATTGGTCTATACCACATGTCGGGACGCGGTGCCGACCGCAGCGGGGATGGGCAGGAGAAGCGTGGAAGTCGTCATCGTCGAGGACGCCGCCGCAGGCGGCGAGACCGTCGCACAGAGCATCGCGCAGCTGCTGCGCGCCAAGCCGGACGCCCTGCTCGGGGTGGCCACCGGCTCCACCCCAGGGCCGGTGTACCGGGCGCTGACCGCGAAGATGCGGGCGGGCGACGTCGACGTGTCGGCGGCGCGGATAGCCCAGCTCGACGAGTACGTGGGGCTGCCCGCGGGCCACCCCGAGTCGTACCGCTCCGTGGTGCTGCGCGAGGTCGTGGAGCCGCTCGGGCTCGCCGAGGGCGCCTTCATGGGCCCCGACGGCAGTGCCGAGGACGTGCGGGCAGCGTGCCTCGCCTACGACCGGGCGCTCGCCGAGGCGGGCGGGGTCGACCTGCAGCTGCTCGGCATCGGCACCGACGGGCACATCGGCTTCAACGAGCCGTGCTCCTCGCTCGCCTCCCGCACCCGCATCAAGACGCTCACCGAGCAGACCCGCGTGGACAACGCCCGCTTCTTCGGCGGCGACATCGCGCAGGTCCCGCGCCATGTGATCACCCAGGGCATCGGCACCATCCTGGAGGCGCGCCACCTGGTGCTGCTCGCCACCGGCGAGAACAAGGCCGACGCGGTCGCGCTCGCCGTGGAGGGCCCTGTCGCCTCGGTGGTGCCCGCCTCTGCGCTGCAACTGCACCCGCACGCCACGGTCGTGGTCGACGAGGCCGCCGCGTCCAAGCTGAAGCTCGCCGACTACTTCCGCGCGACCTACGCCTCCAAGCCCGACTGGCAGGGCCTGTAGGCGGATCCCCGAGGCCCCTCCCCCACAGGAGGAGAACCGCCGCGGCCCCGGGCCGCGGCATGACGGTGCCGGGCCGCCCCACAAGGGCGGCCCGGCACCGTCGCGCTGTCCCGGCCCGGCTCAGGCCACGCGTCCCGCGATCACCTCGGCCGCCGCCTGCGCGCACACGCGGGCGGCGCCGTGGGTGGCGATGTGCAGGGCGCCCCTGGCCGGCGCCGCGTCGAGGCCCATCTCGACCACGAAGGTGCCGGGCCTCGCCGCGACCAGCTCGTCGAGCGCGCGGGCGGTCCAGGGGTGCCGGTGCACGTCCCGTACGGCGACGACCAGTGGCCGCTCCCCCGCGGCTGCCAGCACCTCCGCCGTGCCGTACGTGTCCTCGGTGTACGTGCCGCTCGCGGTGGACGGCAGCAGCTTCGCCAGCTCGGGCCCGACGCCCCAGGGCGTCTGGCTGCCGACGGCGATGTTCGGGGCCGCGGTGAGCACCGCGACGTACGCGGGCGTGCTCAGCGGCTTCGCGGTGCCCCTCACCCGCACGGCGCGGCGCGCGGCCACCAGCCCGACCGGGTCGCCGGGCACGGTCCCCTCCTGTGCCGCCGCGCCCGGCCCCGCCGCCCCCCTCGCCCGCAGGGTCCACTCGCCGAGCGCGCGCACGCGCGCGGCCGCGTCCGCGAGCCGTTCCTCGGGCAGTTCGCCGCCCCGCACCGCCGCGACCAGCGCGTCGCGCAGCCGCAGTACGGTCCCCTCGTCGAAGGGGCCGCCGCCGACGCAGATGGCGTCGGCGCCCGCCGCGATCGCGAGGGCCGTGCCGTGCTCGGTGCCGTAGGTGGCGGCGATGGCCTGCATGTCCATGCCGTCCGTGATGACAAGGCCGTCGAAGCCCAGTTCGTCACGGAGCAGTCCGGTCAGGACGCGGCCGCTGAGGGTGGCGGGGCGGTCGGGGTCGAGCGCCGGGCTGATGATGTGCGCGCTCATCACGGCCTTGGCGCCCGCGGCGACAGCGGCCCTGAAGGGCACCAGGTCGCGGGCGTCGAGGACGTCGCGGCCCACGTCGATGCGGGGCAGCGAGTGGTGCGAGTCGACGGCGGTGTCGCCGTGTCCGGGGAAGTGCTTGGCCGAGGCGGCGACCCCGGCGCTCTGGAGCCCCTCGACATAGGCGGCGGCGTGCCGGGCGACCAGCCCGGGTTCCGTGCCGAACGACCGTACGCCGATGACCGGGTTGTCCGGGTTGGCGTTGACGTCGACCGAGGGCGCCCAGTCGAGGTCGATGCCGCACGCGACGAGCGCGCGGCCGAGGCTCGCGGCGACCTCGCGGGTCAGGTCCGTGTCGTCCACCGTGCCCAGCGCGTAGTTGCCGGGCACCGAGGAGCCGCTGCCGACCTCGATGCGGGTGACGTCGCCGCCCTCCTCGTCGACCGCGACCAGCAGTCCCGGGTGGTCGGCGCGCAGCCTGCCGGTGAGCCGGGTCAGCTGCCCCGCCGACTCGACGTTGCGCCCGAACAGGGCGACGGAGGCGAGCCCCTCGTCCAGCCTGCGCAGCACCCAGTCGGGCACGTCGGTGCCGGCGAACCCCGGCTGGAGCACGGCGAGCGCGTCGCGCTCCAGGGTGCCGGTGCGTGCGGCCCCTGAGGTCGCCGCGGTCATCCCTTCACCGCCCCCGCGGTCATGCCGGTGCCCGCGCGCCGCTGCAGGAAGAGGAAGACGACCACCACGGGCAGGGTGAAGAGGGTGGCGGCCGCCATGGTGGCGCCCCAGTCGTCGCCGAAGTTGGTCTGGAACTGGGTCAGCCAGAGGGTCAGCGTCTCGCCGCCCTCCTTGTTGAGGATGAGCACGAGCGCGTACTCGTTCCAGGCCGTGATGTAGCCGAACAGCGAGGTCGCCATCAGGCCGGGCGCGAGCAGCGGCAGCACGACTTTGACGACGGCCTGGAAGCGGGTGCAGCCGTCGACGAGTGCGGCCTCCTCCAGCTCCTTCGGCACGGCGGCGATGAACCCGCGCAGCGTCCAGACGGTGAAGGGCAGGACCATCATCATGTAGAAGAGGGTCAGCGGGATCAGGCTGTTGAGGGCGTCGGAGTCCCGGACGATCAGGTAGACGGAGATCGTGAGGACCTCCCAGGGCGCCATCTGCGCCATCATGATCATCAGGATGAACGCCTTGCGGCCCTTGAACCGCATGCGCGCGACCGCGAACGACGAGAGCGTCGCGACGATCAGCGAGAGCAGCACGGCGCCGATGGTGACGGTGAAGCTGTTGCGGACGAAGGTCCAGAACCCCGCGGCGTGCACCGCCCGGTCGAAGTGGGCGAACGTCCCGTGGAGGGGAAAGAGCACCGGCGTGGACGAGACGATGTCCAGGTCCGGCTTGAAGGCCGTCGTCACCATCCAGTAGACGGGGAAGATGAAGAAGACGAAGAGGACGACGGCGATGATGTTGGGCCAGAGCCTGCCGGCCAGGGTGCGCCTCACAGCTCGTCCTCCTCCTTCAGGATGACGCGGAAGTAATAGGACATGAGGGCCGCCAGGATGACGATGGTGAGCATGGAGATGGCCGCGCCCGTGCCGAAGTGCTGGTTGCCGAAGCCCTCGACGTACGCGTAGACGGGCAGCGTCTCCGTGAGACCCTCGGGGCCGCCCGCGTTGAGCGCGTAGATCTGGGTGAACGCCTTGAAGACCCAGATGATCTCCAGGAACGTGGTGCTCAGGAAGAACGGCTTGAGGATCGGGAACAGCACCTGCCAGAAGGTGCGCCAGGCGCCTGCGCCGTCCATCCTGGCGGCCTCGAAGATCTCCACCGAGACGGTGGTGAGGCCGGCGAAGAGGTTGAGCGCCACGAAGGGGATGGAGCCCCAGACCACCATCAGCGTGATCACCGCGAAGGTGGACAGCTGGTGGCCGAACCAGTTGTAGCCGAGCATGGAGTGCCAGCCGAGGCTGTCCAGGCCCCAGTTGACGACGCCGTTCTGGGTGTCGAACAGCCACTGGTAGACGGTGGTGCCCGCGACCTGCGGCATGGCCCAGGCGAAGACGAGGCCGAGGGAGAGCAGCAGCCGCATCCGCTTGCCGAGCCGGTTGAGCAGCAGCCCGATGAGCGTGCCCGCGACCATGATGAGGACGACGTTCGCGGCGGTGAAGGCGACCGAGCGCCCCGCGGTGTGCCAGAACTCCGAACTGGTCAGCTGGTCGGTGTAGTTGCCGAAGCCGTTCCACTCGGTGGTGTGCTGGATCAGCTGGAACGGTTCGAGGGTCTGGAAGGAGATCAGCAGATTGCGGACGAGCGGGTAGCCGAGCAGCAGCGCCGTGGCGGCGAGCGTCGGCAGCAGGAGCAGGTACGGCGTGAAGCGCGTGCGCCGCCGGGCGCCCGAGAGGCTCACGGGTCTGCTCGGGGGCGTCGGCCCCGCGGTGAGTACGGTGGCGGCCTTGGGCGGGGTCGCCGCCGGGTCGGGCCCCCTGGTCTTGGTGCCTCTGTACTGCGCGGCCATGCTTCTCGCTTCCTCGTGCCGTGCGCTGCGAACGCTTCGGCCCGCCGCCGTCCGCCCGCCGCGGTCCGCGGGGAGGCGGGGCGCGCGGCGGGCGGAGGGCTGTGGCGGGCGGGTTACTTCTGGCTGAGCCGCTTGTCCATCTCCGCGTTGGCCTTCTCGGCCGCTGCGGAGGGGGACTGGCCCTGGAGGACACCGGTCATGAAGAGCGTGGTGATCGGGTTGGGCGCGTTCTCGACGCTGCCCCACTGCGGGATCAGCGGCGTGGTGCCGCCGTTGGCCGCGGCGGCCGCCGAGACGGTGCCGAACTCGTTGCCCGCGAGGTTGCCGTTGAGGGACGCCTTGTTCGGGACGACGCCGCCCTCCTTGGCGAGCGCGCCCTCGAACTGGTCCGACATGGCCAGCTTGAGGAAGTTGAGCGCGCCCTTGGGGTTCTTCGAACCCTGCGAGACGGCGAGGTTGGAGCCGCCGAGGAAGACGGCGGAGGTCTTGCCCGCGGTCTTGCCCGGGAGGGCGAAGTAGCCGATCTGGTCCTTCAGCTTCGGGTTCTTGGCGAGGGCGCCCGCGCCCTCGTAGCCGAGGCCGATGAAGGCGCCGACGTCACCCTTGGCGAAGACGTCCATCTGCTGGGGCGTCGCCTCGTCCTTGTCCTTCGCGGCGGTGCCGTACGAGTTGAGCTTCTTGTACAGCTGGATGGCCTGCGCGGCCTGGGGCGTGTCCAGGTTGGCCTGGTAGCCGTCGCCGTCCTTCTTGACCAGGTCGGCGCCGGCGTCGAGGAGCATGCCGTCGAAGGCGTACCAGTCCTGGCCGGGCAGGTAGAGCGCGTTCTTGGTGCCCTTGGCCTGGATCTTGCCGAGGTCCTTGAACAGCTCGTCCTGGGTCTTCGGCGTGCCGGTGATGCCCGCGTCGGCCCAGATCTTCTTGTTGTAGATGACGACGCGGCTGGCCGCGTACCACGGCACCGCGATCTGCTTGCCCTCGTACACCGTGGACTTGGCCATGGCGGGCAGCCAGGAGGAGGCGCCGAGCGCCGCCTTGTCCTTGCCGAGGTCCATCAGGCCGCCGGTCTGGGCGTAGTACGGGGTCTGGGTGTTGCCGACCTCCAGCACGTCCGGCGGGTTGGACTCGGAGAGGGCGGTCGTCAGCTTCTGCTGGATGCCGTTCCACTGCTGGATGGTGACCTTGACCTTTTTGCCGGGGTACTTCTTCTCGTACGCCGCGGTGATCTGCTTGGTCCAGTTCGGGGGGTTGGAACCGCTCATCAACCACACGTTGATGGTATTTCCGGCGTCCCCGCCGCTCGCCTTGTCCCCGCTGCCGCCCGATCCGCCGCACGCCGCGACTCCGATCAGCATCCCCGCGACACCGATCGCCCCTATGAGCTTCCGCTTCACGCCACCCTCCTCAGGGATTCCCGCTACCCCCCGCCCACCGCGAAGACTGACGACACGCACTGCCGGGGCCGGGACGTGGTCTTTAATGGTTTAGACCAGTACGGGGAGCTTGGCCTAGACCTTTAGGGGTGTCAAGGGTGTATAAGAAGGGCTGTCGTGTCCGTTATCGGACCGACACCTGAGGCAGGGCGGGCCAACGTCCCGACCACGGAGCCGTGTCCCAGCACCGCGCCGTGCCACCATGTGAGCCGCGACAGACGGAGGAGCCGGTGACGGCAGGAGCACAGGAGCCGGGAAGGCAGGTCATGGCGGACGGGGGTGCCGGCACCACCGAGACCGAGGGTAGCGGCGCCGCGGTCACCCGCACCGCCCGGGTGCCAAAGTATTACCGCCTCAAGAGGCATCTGCTGGACATGACCCGGACGATGCCGCCCGGTACGCCCGTACCGCCGGAGCGCACGCTCGCCGCCGAGTTCGACACCTCCCGCACGACGGTGCGCCAGGCGCTTCAGGAGCTGGTGGTCGAGGGCAGGCTGGAGCGCATCCAGGGCAAGGGCACGTTCGTCGCGAAGCCCAAGGTCTCCCAGGCCCTCCAACTCACCTCGTACACTGAGGACATGCGGGCCCAGGGGCTCGAACCCGCCTCGCAGCTGCTGGACATCGGGTACGTCACGGCCGACGACCGGCTCGCCGGGCTGCTGGAGATCGCGTCCGGCGGCCGGGTGCTGCGCATCGAGCGGCTCCGCCTCGCGAGCGGCGAGCCGATGGCGATCGAGACCACCCACCTGTCCGCGAAGCGCTTCCCCGCGCTGCGCCGCTCCCTGGTCAAGTACACCTCGCTGTACACCGCGCTCGCCGAGGTCTACGGGGTCCACCTGGCGCAGGCCGAGGAGACCATCGAGACCTCGCTCGCCACCCCGCGCGAGGCCGGGCTGCTCGGCACGGACGTGGGCCTGCCGATGCTGATGCTCTCGCGCCACTCCGTGGACGAGGCGGGCGAGGCCGTGGAGTGGGTGCGGTCCGTGTACCGGGGCGACCGCTACAAGTTCGTGGCGCGGCTGCACCGGCCGGTGGGCTGAGGAGGCGTCCCGGGGGCGGCCCGGGCTCCGCGCCGGGCCGTTTGCGATCGGGACGGCGGGCCCGCGCGGGCCCGCGCCTGAAAAAGAGTTCCGAACCGGGCCGGCGCGGGCCACTCGCGCGACCGTCCCGCGGCGCCGTTGCCGTTCCGATACGCGGACAGGGGGTGACGCAACGCTTATACCGCGCTTAGATTGCCCCCGCATTACCAGGTGATCAAGCGAGGGGACGCAGCCCATGCCCGATGTTCCTCAGGAGCACGAAGCCGCGGGGGGCGGCACGAGAGAGCCCACCGTCACGCCGCTGCGCGTGGTCATCGGGGTGTGCCTGGTCATCCCGTTCGTCGCGATGCTCTGGGTCGGCTCGTACGCCAGGGTGGACCCGACTTTCATCGGCATCCCGTTCTTCTACTGGTACCAGCTGCTGTGGGTGCTGATCACCACGGCGCTGACGATGGTCGCCTACAAGCTCTGGCAGCACGACCAGCGCTCGCGGGCCGCGGCCCGCGCCGCACGTGAGGGAGGTGCCGCGCGATGAACGGCGGCGGTGTCAACGGCGTCGCGCTCGGCGTCTTCATCTTCTTCTTCCTCGCCGTGACCGTGATGGGCTTCCTCGCGGCCCGCTGGCGCCGGGCGGCCAACGAGCACAGCCTCGACGAATGGGGCCTGGGCGGGCGGTCGTTCGGCACCTGGGTGACATGGTTCCTGCTCGGCGGCGACCTGTACACCGCGTACACGTTCGTCGCGGTGCCCGCGGCGATCTACGCGGCGGGCGCGTCCGGCTTCTTCGCGGTGCCGTACACGATCCTCGTCTACCCGCTGATCTTCACGTTCCTGCCGCGCCTGTGGTCGGTCTCGCACCGGCACGGGTACGTCACGCCCTCCGACTTCGTCCGCGGCCGCTTCGGCTCGAAGGGCCTCTCGCTCGCGGTCGCCGTCACCGGCATCCTCGCGACGATGCCGTACATCGCGCTCCAACTCGTCGGCATCCAGGCCGTGCTGGACGTGATGGGCATCGGCGGCCAGGACAGCAACTGGTTCGTCAAGGACCTGCCGCTGTTCATCGCCTTCCTGGTGCTCGCCGCCTACACGTACGTCTCAGGGCTGCGCGCGCCCGCGCTGATCGCGTTCGTCAAGGACGGCCTGATCTACATCGTCATCCTCGTGGCGATCATCTACATCCCGATCAGGCTCGGCGGCTTCGACGACATCTTCGCGAAGGCGGCGCACGCCTTCGCGCAGATCTCCCCGGCCACCGGCAAGCCCAAGGGCTCGCTCGCCCCGCCGCCGACCGGGCAGTGGGGGTACGCCACGCTCGCGCTCGGCTCCGCGCTCGCGCTGTTCATGTACCCGCACTCCATCACGGCCACCCTGTCGAGCCGCAGCCGCGAGGTGATCCGCCGCAACACCACGATCCTGCCGCTGTACTCGCTGATGCTGGGGCTGCTCGCCATCCTCGGCTTCATGGCGATCGCGGCCGGGGTCAAGGTGTCCAACGGCCAGCTGGCGATCCCGACGCTGTTCGCGCAGATGTTCCCGAGCTGGTTCGCGGGGGTGGCGTTCGCGGCGATCGGCATCGGCGCGCTGGTGCCCGCCGCGATCATGTCGATCGCCGCTGCGAACCTCTTCACCCGCAACATCTACCGGGACTTCATCAAGCCGGACGCCACGCCCGAGCAGGAGACCCGCGTCTCCAAGATCGTCTCCCTGCTGGTGAAGGTCGGCGCGCTGGTCTTCGTGCTCGGCATGGACCAGACCGTGGCGATCAACTTCCAGCTGCTGGGCGGCATCTGGATCCTCCAGACCATGCCGGCCATCGTCAGCGGCCTGTTCACCCGCTGGTTCCACCGCTGGGCGCTGCTGGTCGGCTGGGCCGCAGGCATGGTCTACGGCACGCTCGCCGCGTACGGCGTCGCCAGCCCGACGCAGAAGCACTTCGGCGGCTCGTCGGCCGAGATCCCCGGCATCGGGCAGATCGGCTACATCGGCATGACGGCGTTCGTGCTGAACGTCCTGGTCTCCGTCGCCCTGACCTTCGTCTTCCGCGCCTTCAAGGCCCCCGAGGGCACCGACGAGACGCGCCCGGGCGACTACACCGCCGACGCGGGCGACAAGGACGTCGAGGTGGAACTCCCCCCGGCCCCCGTCAACTGACCCGCTCCCACGCGTCCCCCACGGGCCGCCTCCCGCCCCCGAGGCAGGAGGCGGCCCGGGTCAGTGCACCCAGTCCTTGAGCGGCTCGGTGTCGAGCGTGATCCCCACGGGCTCCGGCAGCGTGATCTCCTTGCCGAACGGCACCACACGCACGCTCTCGTACCGCACGCCGTCGGGCTCGCTGTGCACGCGGACCTCCGCGTTGTCCCGATCGACCAACAGGTACACCGGGATGCCCGCCTGGGCGTAGGCCGCCGGCTTCTCGACCCGGTCGCGGGCGTTGGTATCGGCGTCGTACGACGTGACCTCAAGGGTCATGAGAACGGCGCCCTCCGGCTCCGCCCACTCACCACGGCCGAGGAGCGCACCGCTCTCCGTGAGCACACCGTCCGGCCTGGCCCGGCCCCTGCGGTACTGCTGCACCTTGAGCCCCTGCTCCGGATACAGCCACAGCTCAGGCCTGGCCTGGATGCAGATACGGGTCAGCCACTCGATGATCCGCCCGTG
This sequence comes from Streptomyces sp. NPDC047002, assembly GCF_040704505.1. Lineage (NCBI taxonomy): Bacteria > Bacillati > Actinomycetota > Actinomycetes > Kitasatosporales > Streptomycetaceae > Streptomyces > Streptomyces sp. NPDC047002. The sequence continues at coordinate 57,164 of NZ_JBEYWC010000002.1, read as the reverse complement.
CTCCGGGTCCGGCACTGTCTTGCTCCTGATCTTCCCGTCGAAGAGTTCGAATCGGATGCCGGTCAAGTGCTCCACCAACACCTCGGCGGCCTCCTCGAACTCCTCCGGCACAATCCCGCGTCCGTCGCTCACAGCGGTCATGGGGCTCACCTCCTTCTAGTCCCGAACGATATCCCAAGCAGCCGACACCGGACCCTCAGAACGCCACACGCCACAACATCTAGTGGTCGTTGCGTCGGGGGCACCCAGATGTATGCTCGTGGCGCTGCCGACGCAGGGGAACCCGGTGAAACTCCGGGACTGTCCCGCAACGGTGTGCGCGGTGCGTCCGCGCGAGTCCGAGTACCTGACGGCAGCCGCCCCGGCGCGGTGCCGGGGCTGCCAGGACGTCCGGGTCTCGTGGAGTGGACCGGTGGACGCGGTGGTGCTGCCCGCCCTGCCCAGGGGCCGGTGCCCTCACCGCCGTTCCCCGCCCCGCGCGGACCGGCCAAGTGAGGGAGAGCCTCCAGCGTGACCATCGCACCCCCGGAACCCGTTTCGGCCGAACTGCTGCGGATTCTCACGGACCTCACCGCCGACCTGCCCGACGTCGAACCCGGCAGGGTGGCCGCCGCCGCGCTGCGCGGCCGCAGCGCCCACGCGGACGCGGCCGAGCTGCGCGACCTCGCGACCGAGGCCGCCGCAGGCCTGATCTCCGAGGACCCCGCGTACAGCAGGCTCGCCGCCCGGCTGCTGGCCCGCGCCGTGGCCGAGGAGGCGGCGGGCGAGGGCGCCGTGTCGTTCTCCGCGTCGATCGCCGTCGGGCACCGCGAGGGGCTGATCGCCGACCGCACCGCCGCGTTCACCGCCGCGCACCGGGCCGCCCTCGACGCGCTGGTCGACCCGGCGGCCGACGACGGCTTCGAGTACTTCGGCCTGCGGACCGTGTACACGCGCTACGTGCTGCGCCACCCGACCACCCGCCGGGTCATCGAGACGCCGCAGTACTTCCTGCTGCGGGTCGCCGCCGGGCTCGCGAGGGACACCTCGGACGCCTCGCTCGCCGAGGTCGCCGACCTGTACCGGCTGATGTCGCGCCGCGCGTACCTGCCCTCCTCCCCCACCCTGTTCAACTCGGGCACCCGCCACCCGCAGATGTCCTCCTGCTACCTGCTGGACTCGCCGCTGGACGAACTGGACTCGATCTACGCCCGCTACCACCAGGTCGCGCGGCTCTCGAAGCACTCGGGCGGCATCGGCCTGCCGTTCTCGCGGGTGCGGGCGCGCGGCTCGCTGATCCGGGGCACCAACGGGCTGTCCAACGGGATCGTGCCGTTCCTGCGCACCCTGGACGCCTCCGTCGCCGCCGTGAACCAGGGCGGCCGCCGCAAGGGCGCGGCCGCCGTCTACCTGGAGACCTGGCACGCCGACATCGAGGAGTTCCTCGAACTGCGCGACAACACCGGCGAGGAGGCGCGCCGCACCCACAACCTGAACCTCGCGCACTGGATCCCCGACGAGTTCATGCGCCGGGTCGCCGCCGACGAGGACTGGTCGCTCTTCTCGCCGTCCGACGTGCCGGAGCTCACCGACCTGTGGGGCGAGCGCTTCGACGCCGCGTACCGGGCCGCGGAGGCGGCCGGCCTCGCCCGCACCACGCTGCCCGCGCGCGAGCTGTACGGACGGATGATGCGCACCCTCGCGCAGACCGGCAACGGCTGGATGACCTTCAAGGACACCGCGAACCGCACGGCCAACCAGACCGCCGAGCCCGGCCGGGTCATCCACTCGTCGAATCTGTGCACCGAGATCCTTGAGGTCACCGACGACTCCGAGACCGCCGTGTGCAACCTCGGCTCGGTCAACCTGGGCGCGTTCACCACCCCCGGCCCCTACGGCGGGCCGGACACCGCGCTCGACTGGGAACGGCTCGACGCCGCCGTCCGCGTGGCGGTGCGCTTCCTCGACCGGGTCGTGGACCGCAACTTCTACCCGACCGAGGAGGCCGGGCGCTCCAACGCGCGCTGGCGGCCGGTCGCGCTGGGCGTGATGGGCCTCCAGGACGTGTTCTTCGCGCTGCGGCTGCCGTTCGACTCCGCGCAGGCGCGCGAGCTGTCGACCCGGATCGCCGAGCGCATCATGCTCACCGCGTACGAGACCTCCTGCGACCTCGCGGTGGAGGACGGGCCGCTGCCCGCCTGGCACGAGACGCGGGCCGCGCGCGGCGTGCTCCACCCCGACCACTACGGGGCCGAGCACCACTGGCCCGAACGGTGGGAGGCGCTGCGCGCCAGGATCGCCACGACCGGCATGCGCAACGCGCTGCTCCTCGCGATCGCGCCGACCGCGACCATCGCATCCATCGCGGGCGCCTACGAGTGCATCGAGCCGCAGGTCTCCAACCTCTTCAAGCGCGAGACGCTGTCGGGCGAGTTCCTCCAGGTCAACCCGTACCTGGTGGCGGACCTCAAGCGGCTCGGGCTGTGGGACGAGCAGACCAGGGAGGCGCTGCGCGAGGCGAACGGCTCGGTGGCGGGGCTCGACCGGGCGCCCGCCGAGCTGCGCGATCTGTACCGCACCGCGTGGGAGCTGCCGCAGCGCGCGCTGATCGACCTGGCCGCCGCCCGCACGCCCTACCTCGACCAGGCCCAGTCGCTCAACCTGTTCCTGGAGACGCCGACCATCGGGAAGCTCAGCTCGATGTACGCGTACGCCTGGCGGCAGGGCCTGAAGACCACCTACTACCTGCGCTCGCGTCCCGCCACCCGGATCGCGCGCGCCGCGGCCGGCCGCAGCGCGGCCGCCGTGCCCCCGCAGGCGGCCCCGCCCGCCGCCCCCGCGGACGGCGAAGCCGTCGCCTGCTCCCTGGAAAACCCCGAGTCCTGTGAGGCCTGCCAGTGAACCCGCCCACCGCATCCGCGACCGACGCCCCGGCCGGGGCAGCGACGACCGAAGAGGCCGCCCGCAGGGGCCGCCTCCTCGACCCCGGTTTCGAGCTGACCCTGCGGCCGATGCGCTACCCGGACTTCTACGAGCGCTACCGCGCCGCGATCCGCAACACCTGGACCGTGGAGGAGGTGGACCTGCACTCCGACGTCTCCGACCTGGCGAAGCTCTCGCCGGCCGAGCAGCACATGATCGGCCGCCTCGTGGCGTTCTTCGCGACGGGCGACTCGATCGTGGCGAACAACCTCGTGCTCACGCTGTACAAGCACATCAACTCGCCCGAGGCGCGGCTCTACCTGTCGCGGCAGCTGTTCGAGGAGGCCGTGCACGTCCAGTTCTACCTGACGCTGCTCGACACCTACCTGCCCGATCCCGAGGACCGGGCCGCCGCGTTCGCGGCCGTCGAGAACATCCCGTCGATCCGCGAGAAGGCCGCCTTCTGCTTCCGCTGGATGGACCAGGTCGAGGAGGTCGACCGGCTGGAGACCGCCGCCGACCGGCGCCGCTTCCTGCTCAACCTGATCTGCTTCGCCGCCTGCATCGAGGGCCTGTTCTTCTACGGGGCGTTCGCCTACGTCTACTGGTTCCGCTCGCGCGGCCTGCTGCACGGCCTCGCGACCGGCACCAACTGGGTCTTCCGCGACGAGACCATGCACATGAGCTTCGCCTTCGACGTGGTGGACACGGTCAGGCGGGAGGAGCCCGAGCTGTTCGACGAGGCGCTCGGCGGCCAGGTCACGGAGATGATCGAGGAGGCGGTGGAGGCCGAGCTCCAGTTCGCGCAGGACCTGTGCGGCGAGGGGCTGCCCGGCATGAATACCGCGTCCATGCGCGAGTACCTCCAGTGCGTCGCCGACCAGCGCCTCCAGCGGCTGGGCTTCGCCCCGGTGTACGGGTCGCAGAACCCGTTCTCGTACATGGAGCTCCAGGGCGTGCAGGAGCTGACGAACTTCTTCGAGCGCCGCCCGTCCGCCTACCAGGTCGCGGTGGAGGGCACGGTCGGCTTCGACGACGAGTTCTGAGCCGCCCGCGCGCCGGACCCCCGCCCGGGGTCCGGCGCGCGCCCTCAGTCCCTGGCGTCGCCCCGGGTGAGGGTCCAGGCGTCCCGCGACCACGTGGCGCGGTGCAACTCGGCCCAGCGGGCCCTGGTCGCCGCGGAGACGGCGCCCCTGGCGCGTGCGGCGCCGGACCTGGCGATCTGCCGGTCGACCGCGCGGTCCTTGAGCCACCACGTCACGGGCGCGGCGAGGACCAGGGCGAAGAGTACGACGAGTGCGATGACGGTCACGAAGATGTCCATGCCCCCACTGTCGGGCGCGGGCGGCCCGCCGGGCAGTGGCAGGACTGTCATGGGCCGTCGAATTACTGCCAACGAGGTGCCACACTGGGGCCATGCTGACCAATGTGGCGGCCGTCCTGCTGGACGGCGTGCACCCGTTCGAGCTCGGGGTCGTCTGCGAGGTCTTCGGCCTCGACCGCAGCGACCAGGGTCTGCCGCGCTACGACTTCGCGGTGGCGTCGGCCGAGGGCCCGACGCTCTCCACGCACTGCGGCTTCACCCTCGGCGGCCTGCACGGACTCGACCGCCTCGAAACGGCCGACCTGGTCTGCGTGCCCGCGGGCGACGACTACACGCACCGCCCGTTCCCGCCGGAGCTGCTGGCCGCGCTGCGCCGCGCGGTGGAGCGCGGCGCCCGGGTGCTCAGCGTCTGCTCGGGCGTCTTCGCGCTCGGCGCCGCCGGCCTGCTCGACGGGCGCCGCTGCTCGGTGCACTGGCGGCACGCCGACGAGCTGCGCAGGGCCCACCCGCGCGCCGACGTCCAGCCCGACGTGCTCTACGTGGCGGACGGCCAGGTGATCACCTCGGCGGGGACCGCGGCCGGCATCGACGCCTGCCTCCACCTGGTGCGCCTCGAACACGGCCCCGAGGTGGCCAACGCGATCGCGCGCCGCATGGTGGTGCCGCCCCACCGGGACGGCGGGCAGGCCCAGTTCGTCGAGCGGCCGGTGCCGCGCGACCGCTGCGACACGGTCGGCGAGGTGCTGGCGTGGCTGGAGCGCCACCTCGACCGGGAGGTCACCGTCGAGCAGCTCGCGGAGCGCGCGCACATGTCGCCGCGCACCTTCGCGCGCCGCTTCCAGCAGGAGACCGGCACCACGCCGTACCGCTGGCTGCTGCGGCAACGGGTGCTGCTGGCCCAGGAGTTGCTGGAGGGCACGGACGACACGGTGGACTCGGTCGCCGGCCGGGCCGGCTTCGGCAACGCGGCCACGCTGCGCCACCACTTCCTGCGCACCCTGAGCACCACGCCGCACGCCTACCGCAGGACGTTCCGCGGCGCCGAGCCCGCGGGCGCCGCAGAGCCCGGCTGAGCCGGGCGGCCGCGGCAGGCGCGGGCGGTCAGTCGTTCGGGACGGTCGGGTAGCGGGGCGTCCCCTCGGCCATCTGCTTCAGCGCGTCCTTGCGCTCGCGCTTGGAGAGCCGGTCGATGTACAGGTAGCCGTACAGGTGGTCCGTCTCGTGCTGGAGGCAGCGCGCGAAGTAGCCGGTGCCGCGGACCTTGATGTCGTTGCCGCGCGCGTCCTGCCCGCGCACCTCCGCGTAGTCGGTGCGGGCGAGCGACGCGTACGCGGTCGGCACCGAGAGGCAGCCCTCGTTGGAGTCGTCGAGGCGGCGGCGCGCCGGGTCGAGCTCCACCAGGACCGGGTTGCACACGGCGCCGACGTGCCGCACGCCCTCGTCGTCCTGGCAGTCGTAGACGAAGACCTTCAGGTCCACGCCGATCTGGTTGGCGGCGAGCCCGACGCCCTCGGCGGTGCGCTGGCTCGCGAACATGTCGTCGATCAGCTGCGCGAGGCCGTCGTCGAACTCGGTGACCGTGCGGCACTCCTTGTGGAGCGCCGGGTGGCCCACGACGGTGATCGGGCGTGACGTGCCGCGCTCCCGGTGCGCGGCCTCGCGCTCCTCGGCGTCCACCGTGTCCACGACGAACCCGTCCTCGTCCGTCGCGAGGACACCCTCGCCGATCCGCTCGTCCGTCTCCTGCTGCGCCATGTCCGCAGTTGCCCTTCCTGGGTACCGTTGTGCCGCTGCGCCCGCCGCGCGCCGGTTCCTGGGCCGCGCGGGGGACCCGTACAGCCTAAGGGGTCCTTGCCATATGAGCGTCCGATGAGGTCACGTGGTCTGGTGCCGTGAATCGCAAGGCGCCGGAGAGTCCCCGTAGCGGAGCTACTAGGACTTTTCGGCAACGCCGCGAGGTGCGGTGCCAGGCCGCGCGACCCGGACGGGCACATGGCCAGGGCCCCTGAGGCCAGGCCGGGCGCGGCGGAGCCCGTCGTGCGGAGCCGGGCCCGGTCTCAGCACACCTCTTCGAGGTCGCGCCACTCGCGGGTGTCCGGGCTGTCGGCCACCCAGCCGTCGAGCAGGCCGCGCACCAGCCCCTGCGGGGCGGCGATGCCGCACTCGCGCTCCGGCGTCCACAGCTCGCCGGGCGAGCGGTGGCCGAGCGGCCCCGGGTGTCCCGGCTCGCTGTGGTCGTGCGGGTCGAGGTACTCGCCCTCGCCCTCGGCGCTCGGCATCCGGCTCTCGGAGCACGTACGGCACAGCAGCCGCACCGAGGACGACCAGTCCTCCGCCGCGAACCCGGCGTCGGCCGCGAGCTGTTCGAGCGCGTCCCTGTCCTCCTCGGCTGCCGCTTCGAGCAGCACCACCCAGGTCGGCACCGGCGAGGGCGCCCACAGCTCGATCTCGTCGAACACCGGGTAGACGTGCGGCGAGCCGTCCGTCGAACCGGCCGTGGTGCGCTCGCCGTTGGGCACGCCGTCGTGCAGCACGACCTCGCCCCAGCGCCTGCCCGACGACGGCAGCGGGATCGAGAGCACCTCGATGCGCGCCGGGTCGAGCCTGCGGCCCCACACCACCTCGGCCTCCCCCTCCGGGGAGAGCCGCACGGCCGCGCTGCCGAGGTCCATGCCCTCGGGCTCCTCCGCCGCCTCCGCGCTGTGCGGGCTGCCCGGCACCTTCAGGCCGTACGCCTGCCAGGCACGGCGCGCGAGCGGCCAGTCCTGGAGCGCGGTGGCGGCGATCCCGACGTTCCACCAGTCGGGGGCGCCGGCCTCCTTGTCGAGGAGCGCCACGGCACGCAGCCCCGCGGCGCGCGCCTGCTCCCAGTCGTGCCGGAACTTGTGCAGCAGCGCCAGGTTGAACCAGGACTCGGAAAGCCACGGCTCCATGTCGGCCGCCCGCGTCAGCAGCGCACCGGCGTCGTCGTACCGCCCGTCCCCGATCAGCGTGAACGCGCGGTCGGTGGCCTGCCGCCACGACGCGGAGGGCCGATGCCGTACCTTCCCGAAGATCCTCACGATTCCCGCCTGCCGGTCGCTCGGGCCATACCCCAGGACACTGTCTTGTTCGCATCCAACCATGCCGGGTGGTTGCTCTCTACTCACGGGCTACCCAGCAGGGGCCGGGGTCAGACCGCCGCGCGCCAGGACACGTGCGAGGGATTCCACCACGTCGGGGTGGTAGTCGCGCGCCGTGCCGAGCCGCAGCCGGTGGAGCGCGGCGGACGGCCCGCCCCCGCCGCCGCTGTCACCTGCCAGGTCGTCGTACGCGTTGACGGCGCGGACGATCCTCGCGGGCAGCGGCTGCTCACGGTACGGGTCGGCCTGCCGCTCGACGACCACGGCCACCGCGGACGGCACGCCGGTCTGCCGGACGACGGCCCCGCCGAGCAGCGCGATCCGGCGCTGCTCGGCCTCCGGCAGGAATGCGGTGGCCCCTTCGGGCACCGGGTCGACGAGGGACAGCTGCCCGATGTCGTGCATGAGCGCCGCGTATTCGAGGACGGTCAGGTCGCGCCCGCCAAGGCCGAGGTCGCGCCCGACCGCGCGGCACAGCCGGGCGACCCGGCCCGCGTGGCCCTCGCGGGTGTACCCGGCGACCTCGGTGGCGCGGGCCAGGGAGGCGATGGTCTGCCGGTAGGTGCTGCGGACGGCCGCGTAGCGGCGGAACGACAGCTGGGTGAGCAGCAGCGGCACGCAGAAGACCGGCAGCGCCCACAGCCCGGCGACGGCGGCGCCGAGCGCTATGACGACACCCGTCGCGCCGACCGCGGAGGCGATGCCGACGAGGGAGCGCAGCTCGTCACGCAGCCGCGGCCGGAAGGGCCCCGCATGCTCCCCGCCGCGCAGCACGGCGGAGAGCACGGCGTCGCACAGCCCGGTCAGCACGAGCAGCAGCAGGAGCAGGGCCGCATAGTACGAGCCGCCGAGCACGTACCACGGCTGGAAGCAGGCAGCGGCGAAGCCGGTGGTCAGCGCGCGGCGCGCCAGGTGGTCGGCGGAGGGGCCGTGCGGGGCGCTGCCCGCCAGGGTGGCGGCGAAGGCCACGGCGACGGTCTGGAGCACGCCGTGCCCCGCGACCTGCCCCCCGCTCTCCCCGAGCAGCGCGTAGGCGAGGGCGCCTGCGGCCCCGAGCGGCGCCGGCTCGCGCTCCCCCGGCAGCGCGCCGTACCTGGCGGCCTCCCCCACGGCGATGAAGAGGCCGAAGGCGAGCGCGTTGCGCGGGTCCGCCATGCCGTGCAGGAGGGTGTGCGCGAGCGCGGCGGCCACCAGCAGCACAGCGGCGGCCCTGACCGCCCGCGGCGCCCACCGGCGGCCGTGCGTCGAGCCGCCGCCGTGGGCGCGGCAGAGTGCCGCGCCTGCGCGTGGCCGCGCGGCGGGGGCGCCGGGGCGCCTCACGCGCGGCCTCCGTGTCCGCCGGGGCCCGCGGCGCCCGGTGCGGCCCCCGGGGCCCCCGGGACGGGGGTACCGGGCGGGGCGGAAGCGCCGGGTGGCGCGGGGGGAGCCGCCGGCGGGGCCGGAGCGGGAACCCCCGGCGGGCCCGCTGCGGCGGCCGCGGCCGCGCGGTCCCGCGCCGGGCGGCCGAGCGCGGTGCCGCCCGGCTCGTCCGCGGTGACCGCGGTCTGCCAGCCGTGCCGGGCCAGCGCCCGCACCAGCGCCGCCACCATCTCCGGGTCGAACTGGGTGCCCGCGCACCGCCGCAGCTCGGCGACGGCCGCGGGCACCGGCCGCGCCCTGCGGTACGAGCGGGTCGACGTCATCGCGTCGAAGGCGTCGGCCACCGCGACCACCCGGGCGAACTCCGGGATCTGCCCGCCCGCGAGGCCGTGCGGGTAGCCGCTGCCGTCCATCCGCTCGTGGTGGTGGAGGATCGCGGCGCGCGCCTGGCCGAGGAAGCCGATGCCACGCACGATCTCGTGCCCGTACTCGGGGTGCAGCTCGATGACGCGGCGCTCCTCGGGGGTGAGCGGTCCGTCCTTGCGCAGGATGCGGGTGGGCACGCCGAGCTTGCCGACGTCGTGCAGGATGCCGGCGAAGCGCAGGACCTCCAGCCGGTCGCGGTCCATGCCGAGCTCTGCGGCGATCATCGCGGAGGCGCGCCCCACCCGCTCGCTGTGGCCGCGCGTGTAGCGGTCCTTGAGGTCGACGGCCTGCACGAGCGCCCTGATGGTGGCCTGGTGTGCGGCGCGCTCGCGGTGGTACTGGGCGAAGACCCAGCAGGAGATGGCCATCGGCAGCAGCACGAAGAGCGACGACAGCGGTCCGAAGGGGCCGCGCCAGAGCACGGCCATCATCAGTCCTGCCAGCGTGTGCACGCCGTGGGCGGCGAGCGAGCGCGGCAGCAGGCCGCGCCAGGCCGCCCGCACCGGCACCCGCTCGGCCGTGGCGAGGATGACGCCGTCCAGCGCGGTGAGGACCAGGCAGAAGGCGAGCGCCGCTGCGGCGGCGGGCAGCAGCACGTACGGGAAGTCGGGGGCGGTGAGCCCGTAGCCACCGCCGCCGAGCGCGACGGGCCCGCCGAAGGCCGCCTGCGCCCGCGCCGCGGCCCAGGTCGCCAGGGCCGACTGGGCGGCGCGCCAGATCCTGCGGGCCGCGTACGGACGCCGCTCGACCCGGCCGAGCAGCGATCCGGGGACCGCTACGAGCGCGGCTGCCGCGGGCGGCAGCAGGAAGGCGGCCGCGAGGAGCACGGGGAAGAACGATCCGGCGGCGACCGGCGCGATGGCCTCGGCGTCGCCCGCGGGCCCGCGGGCGCGCAGCCGGAAGCGCGCGGGCAGCGGTGCCTCGCACAGGGCGTACAGGAGGGCGAGCGGCGCGAGGACGCGCCACGAGGTGTCGGCCGCGCGCAGGGCGGGCGCCAGGCAGGCGGCGGCCAGCAGGGCCGTACCCGCGATGCCGGCGCGTGCCGCGCCGGGAATGACCTTCACGACGTCCCCGCCCCTCGTCGTCCCCACCCGCTGATCGGACTCCACCGGATGTGCCGGCATCCGGGGCCGAACAACGGGTCAGGCTAGTGAGCGGGGGCGCACCGCCAGGGGCCGATGCATCCGATTAGCACCATCGGGTGAAAGCGGGCCCCGCGCGTGTGCGAGCAGCCGTTCGACCGGGGCGGGCGGGCGGCGGCCCTGGGGCCGCCGGCGGGTGCTACTCGGCGGTGGCGCGGCGCGGCTCGCCCGTCGACAGGTCGGTGTCGGGCGGGGTCTGGCCCGACCGGATCAGGTCGATCCGGCCCATGACCTTGTCCCGCAGGTCCGACGGCACGTCGTCGTGGCCGCAGCAGCGCTTCACGAGCTTCTTGACGGCCTGTTCGAGCCCGTACTTCTCCAGGCAGGGCGAGCACTCCTCGAAGTGCTCCTCGAACTTGTGCCCCTGGCTGTCGGGCATCTCGTGGTCGAGGAACTCGTAGAGGTGGTCGAGTACCTCGGCGCAATCCGTCTCATGCGGCTCTCCGCAGCTCATGAGCCCGCGCCTTTCCCGTTGTCGGACGACTTACCGGCAGCACCCGCGGGGACGAGCCCGCGGTCACGGGCGTAGTCCTCCAGCATGCCGCGCAGCTGGCGGCGGCCACGGTGGAGCCGGGACATCACCGTGCCGATGGGTGTTCCCATGATGTCGGCGATCTCCTTGTAGGCAAAGCCCTCGACATCGGCGAGATACACGGCGATGCGGAACTCCTCGGGGATCGCCTGCAGGGCGGTCTTCACGTCGGAGTCGGGGAGGCGGTCGAGCGCCTCGGCCTCCGCGGAGCGCAGCCCCGTCGAGGAGTGCGACTCGGCGCGCGCCAGCTGCCAGTCCTCGATCTCCTCGGCCGCGCTGCGCTGGGGTTCGCGCTGCTTCTTGCGGTAGGAGTTGATGAAGGTGTTGGTGAGGATGCGGTACATCCACGCCTTGAGGTTGGTGCCCTCGCGGAACTGGTGGAAGGACCCGTACGCCTTCGCGTAGGTCTCCTGCACGAGGTCCTCGGCGTCCGCGGGGTTGCGCGTCATGCGCAGCGCCGCCGAGTACATCTGGTCGAGGTAGCCAAGGGCGTCCCGCTCGAAGCGCGCGTTGCGCTCGGCGGCGGTCTCCTCGATGCGTCCGTCGCCCGTCCCCGCCGTCCCTGATTCAGTCCCTGTGACCGGACCCACCTCCTCCAATGCGGTCGCGGAGCCGAACCCGACCCCACTCGCATCGGAGAATAGTCGACCATCGGGCTTCGAGGTCTGCTGCTCCGCGGCGCCCGACCCCAGCGCGGGGGCACCGGTGCCTGCGGACATCACCGCCCAGTCCATGCCGTGCCCACCGGGGTGTACGGCATCGGAGCGGCGCGGGCACATGATGGAACCCATGAGGCGGGACTCCCTCTTCCTGCTCGGTTCACCGGCTGGCGTCACCGGTGCCTCTCACAACAGCAGCCACTCAGCGGGCATTCCCGAGGCGGCCGAGCCATGTCGCGACGCCCTCGGTGAGGGTCACCACCGCGTCCTCCTGCGAGAGCGGCGCGCGCTTGGGCACGGCGAAGCCGTGGTCCGCGTACGCGATCTCGACGAGCTCGAAGTCGCCCTCGGGGAACTCGCCGGGCTTCCCGAACGGGTCGGCGCCGCCCTGGACCACCAGGGTGGGCAGGTCCGTGGCGAGCAGTTCGCCGTCGCGTGACTTCTCCGGGCGGCCCGGCGGGTGCAGCGGGAAGCTGAGCGCGAGCACGGCGTGCGCGCCCAGGTCGGCGCCGGTGCGGCAGGCGACGCGGGCGCCCGCGCTGCGCCCGCCCGCGACGACCGGCAGCCCGGGGCGCGCGAGCGCGGGCCACAGAGCGCGCCACGCGGTGTCCAGCGTCCTCGGCGCGGGCGCGACCTTCTTGCCCGCCACCCGCCAGGGCTGCTCCACCCGGGCGACGGTGACGCCGAGCTGCGGCAGCGCGGCGGCCAGCGCCGCCAGGTCCCGCGCCTCGATCCCGCCGCCCGCGCCATGGCCGAGCGCCAGCACGAGGCGGGCGTCGGGCGCGTGGTGCCAGGTGATCCTCGCGGGACCCGCGGGGGTGTCGGGCGTTTCCGTGGGGCTGGTACGGCTGCTCATGCGGGCCATGGTCCCTCGGGGCGCGTCCCTGGCCGTGCACCCGGCGGGGCGCGGGGCGCGCCCCGCCCGCCGGAAGCCGGAATCAGAACCGGATCGGAATCAGAACCGGATCGGAGCCAGAGCCAGGATCAGGGATCAGGGATCAGGGATCAGGGATCAGAAGAGGGTGCCTTCCTCGGGCGCCGCGAGCTCCGCCACCAGCTGCGGGCCGTTGTTGCGGACGTCGGAGACCGCGGTGGCCACCGGATAGGCGCGCAGCAGGTCGGCCGGTGGCGGTGCGAGCAGCGGCCGCACGGCCTCCACCTCGGTGCGCGCCGGGTCGAGCCAGGCGTCCCAGCGGTCGGGGGTGAGGACGAGCGGCATCCGCGGGTGGATGTCGGCGAGCGAGCGCGGCCCCTCGGCGGGCGCGCAGGCGAGCGGGGCGGTCTCGGCCTCGGTGGTGATCACCGAGCAGGTGACCCGCCAGGCCCTGGGGTGGTCGCCCGGCAGGGACGGGTCGCGCCAGAACTCGTAGAGCCCGGCGAGCGCCATCACGGAGCCGTCGGCCGGGGTGACGAAGTAGGGCTGCTTGCGCGGGCGCTTGCGCTTCCCCTTCTCTTCGAGCTGCCGCTCGTCGGCGCCGGTCAGCCACTCGTAGTAGCCGTCGGCCGGCAGGATGCACCGGCGGGCGCTGAAGGGCCTGCGGTACGCGGTCTTCTCGTGGACGGTCTCGGCGCGCGCGTTGATCATGCGGGCGCCGCCGTCCGGCGTCTTGGCCCAGGAGGGCACGAGCCCCCAGGTGAGGGTGCGCAGCTGGCGCACGGGGCCCGCGTCCGGGTCGTCCTTGCGCGGCCGGTCGAGCACCGCGGGGACCTCCTTGGTCGGGGCGACGTTCCAGTCGGCCGCGAGCTCCTCAGCCGGCTCCCACGCCTCGATCCCGAACGCGCTCCGCAGGTCCTCGGGCGACCTGCTCGCCGCGTACCTGCCGCACATGCCCTTCCACCACCCCTCCGGCCCGCGGGGCCGCGCGGCCCCCGCCAGGACCGTCGAGCCTAGTCATCGCGCCTGTCCCGGTCCAAACCCCCGCGGGGGCGCTCTCAGCGGGCTCTGGGACACTGCCAGCCCCACCCACGCCCGCCGGACAGGAGCGCACCCATGCAGGACCTGTGGGACCGGATATTCGGCACCCAGCCGGGACCCGACGCCTGGCTGGTGGCGGCGACCGGGGTGCTCGCGCTGCTGTGCGTGCTGCCGCACCGGGTCTGGCGGGTCACCCGCAACGCGGTGACGATCGCGCACGAGGGCGGCCACGGCCTGGTCGCGCTGGTCATGGGCCGCAAGCTGGACGGCATCAGGCTGCACTCGGACACCTCGGGCCTGACCGTGAGCCGGGGCAGGCCGACCGGCCTCGGCATGATCCTCACGGCGGCCGCCGGGTACACGGCGCCGCCGCTGCTCGGGCTCGGCGGCGCCTGGCTGCTCGCCGCGCACCACCCCACGCTGCTGCTGTGGTCGGCGACGGTCCTGCTGGTGGCGATGCTGCTGATGATCAGGAACGCGTACGGCGTGCTGACCGTACTCGTCGCGGGTGCCGCCTTCGTGCTGGTGTCGTGGCTGACCGGGCCCGAGGTGCAGGCCGCCTTCACCTACACGGTGGTGTGGTTCCTGCTGCTCGGCGGGGTGCGCCCGGCCTTCGAACTCCAGGCGAAGCGGCGGCGCGGCGGGGCGGGCGACTCGGACGCCGACCAGCTGGCGCGGCTCACCGGGGTGGGCGCGGGCCTGTGGTTCTTCCTCTTCCACGTGGTGTCGCTGTGCTGCCTGATCGGCGGCGGCCGCTGGCTGCTCGGGCTGTGAAGGCGCGTGAAGGCGCGTGAAGGCGCGTGACGCCGCATGCCCCGCGGGGCGCGTGCGGCGCGGGTGGCGGGCCCCGGCGCTACCACGGCCGGATTACGCCCCTGTTTCGTCGTTTTTGACAGGAAACCCGCCAAGGGTCCAGCCATTAAAGTGAGGGCCATGACCGAGAGTTCCGTGCAGCCCGCCCTCTGGCCCGCTCCCCTTGCCACGGGGCCCGTCGAAGCGACGGTCACCGTGCCAGGGTCCAAGTCGGTCACCAACAGGGCGCTCGTGCTCGCCGCGCTGGCCGCGGAGCCCGGCTGGCTGCGCCGCCCCCTCAGGTCGCGGGACACGCTGCTGATGGCGGACGCGCTGCGGGCCATGGGCGTCGGCATCGAGGAGACCGTCTCGTCGGCGTCGCAGACCTCGCGCGGCATGGGCGACACCGGCGAGGCCGCCGCCACGGGCGAGGCCTGGCGGGTCATCCCCGCGGGCCTGCACGGCCCGGCCGACGTGCGGGTCGGGAACGCGGGCACGGTCATGCGGTTCCTGCCGCCGGTCGCCGCGCTCGCGGACGGCCCGGTCTCCTTCGACGGCGACCCGAGGTCGTACGAGCGGCCGCTCGGCGTCGTCATCCAGGCGCTGCGCGCGCTCGGTGCCCGCGTCGACGACCACGGCCGCGGCTCGCTGCCGCTGACCGTGCACGGCTGCGGCGCGCTGGAAGGCGGCCGGGTGGAGATCGACGCCTCCGCCTCGTCGCAGTTCGTCTCGGCGCTGCTGCTCTCCGCGCCCCGCTTCAACCAGGGCGTCGAAGTGCGGCACGTCGGCGGCGCGCTGCCGTCCCTGCCGCACATCCGCATGACGGTGGACATGCTGCGTGCGGTGGGCGCGCGGGTCGACGAGCCGGAGACGGGCGGGGAGCCCGACGTGTGGCGGGTGCGCTCCGGCGCACTGCTCGGCCGGGACCTGACGATCGAGCCCGACCTGTCGAACGCGCAGCCGTTCCTGGCGGCGGCGCTGGTCACGGGCGGCCGGGTGACCATCCCCGACTGGCCGACGCGCACGACGCAGCCCGGCGACGCCCTGCGCTCGCTGTTCACCCGCATGGGCGGATCGTGCGGCATCGTCTCGACGGCCGGGGGCACGGCGCTGACCTTCGCGGGCTCCGGCCGGGTGCACGGCATCGACGCGGACCTCGGCGAGGTCGGCGAGCTGGCGCCCGGCATCGCCGCCGTCGCCGCGCTCGCGGACTCGCCCTCGACGCTGCGCGGGGTCGCCCACCTGCGGCTGCACGAGACGGACCGGCTCGCCGCGCTGACCAAGGAGATCAACGAGCTGGGCGGCGACGTCACGGAGACCGCGGACGGCCTCGTCGTACGGCCGCGCCCGCTGCACGGCGGCGTCTTCCACACGTACGACGACCACCGGATGGCCACGGCAGGCTCGGTGCTCGGCCTCGCGGTGCCCGGCGTCGAGATCGAGAACGTGGAGACGACGGGCAAGACGCTGCCCGACTTCCCGCAGATGTGGACCGCCATGCTGGCGGGCGCCGGAGCGGGCGCGGGAGTCTGACGCGATGCGCCGCTACGGCAAGAACCCCGACGAGGACGACATCCGCACCCGCCCGAACCGCAAGGGCAGCCGGCCGCGCACCCACATCAGGCCGAAGCACGAGGACGCCGCGTCCGGCATGGTCCTCACCGTGGACAGGGGCCGCCTGACCTGCCTGGTCGACGAGCGGATCGTGGTCGCGATGAAGGCGCGCGAGCTGGGCCGCAAGGCGGCGGTCGTGGGCGACAGGGTGGGTCTCGTCGGGGACCTGTCGGGCGCGAAGGACACCCTCGCGCGGATCGTGCGGATCGAGCCGCGCACCTCGGTGCTGCGCCGCACGGCGGACGACGACGACCCCTACGAACGGGTGATCGTCGCCAACGCGGGCCAGCTGGCGATCGTCACCGCGCTCGCCGACCCGGAGCCGCGCCCCCGGCTCATCGACCGGGCGCTCGTCGCCGCGTACGACGGCGGGCTCGAACCCCTCCTCGTCCTGACCAAGGCGGACCTGGCGCCCGCCGAGCCGCTGCTGGAGACCTACCGGCCCCTGGGCGTGCGGTACGTGGTGACGCGCCACGACGAACTCGCCGCGGGCGACGGCGCCGAGCGGGTGCGGGCGCTGCTGCGCGACCGTACGACGGCGTTCGTCGGCCACTCGGGTGTGGGCAAGACGACGCTGGTCAACTCGCTGGTGGCGGACGACAGGCAGCGGGTGACCGGCGTGGTCAACGCCGTCACGGGCCGCGGCAGGCACACCACGGTCTCCGCGCTCGCGCTGCCGCTCGCGAAGGCGGAGGGCTGGGTCATCGACACGCCCGGCATCCGGTCGTTCGGCCTCGCGCACATCGACCCGTCGCGGGTGATCCTCGCCTTCCCCGACCTGGTGCCGGGCACGGAGGGCTGCCCGCGCGCGTGCAGCCACGACGAGCCCGACTGCGCGCTGGACGACTGGGTGGCCGGGGGCCACGCCGACCCGGCGCGGCTGTACTCGCTGCGCAGGCTGCTGGCGGCGCGGGAGCGCCACGAGGGCGACTGACCTGCCGTCACCCCGCCTTCCCGCGGCTGCCTGAAGGCGGCAGGGCCGGAAAAGTTTGCCCCGCGCCCGCATTGGTAAGTGCATAATCGCACCAAGCGCGACGAAGCAGTCACTGACCTGGGAGGCCCTCGACGATGGCGTGGCTGCTTGTCGTGGTCGCCGGACTGCTGGAGACGGGTTTCGCCGTCTGCCTGAAGCTCTCGCACGGGTTCACCCGGCTGTGGCCGACCATCGCCTTCGCCAGCTTCGCGCTGGGCAGCTTCGGCCTGCTGACGCTGGCGCTCAAGAAGCTCGACGTGGGCCCCGCGTACGCGGTCTGGACGGGCATCGGCGCCGCAGGCACCGCGATCTACGGCATGGTCTTCCTCGGCGACCTGGTCTCCACGCTGAAACTGGTCTCGATCACGCTGGTGATCCTCGGCGTCATCGGCCTCCAGCTCTCCGGCTCGGCGCACTGACCACGCCCGGCTCCCGCGCGGCACGGGACGCCGCCACACCCCCGGTACTGTGACGGCCATGTCCGACTACCACGATGACCTCCGGCTGGCCCACGTCCTCGCGGACGCCGCCGACGCCGCGACGATGGACCGGTTCAAGGCCCTCGACCTGAAGGTCGAGACGAAACCGGACATGACGCCGGTGAGCGAGGCGGACAAGACCGCAGAGGAGCTGATCAGGGGCAGTCTCCAGCGGGCGCGCCCACGCGACGCGGTCCTCGGCGAGGAGTTCGGCGTCGCGGGCACGGGCCCGCGCCGCTGGGTGGTCGACCCGATCGACGGCACGAAGAACTACGTGCGGGGCGTACCGATCTGGGCCACGCTGATCTCGCTGATGGCGGCGGGCGAGGGCGGTTACGAGCCGGTCGTCGGCGTGGTCTCCGCGCCCGCGCTCGGCCGCCGCTGGTGGGCGGAGAAGGGCGGCGGCGCGTACACGGGCCGCAGCCTGACGTCGGCGACCCGGCTGCGCGTCTCGGACGTGGCGAGCCTGGGCGACGCGTCGTTCGCGTACTCCTCGCTGGGCGGCTGGGAGGAGCGCGGTCGCCTCGACGACTTCCTCGGCCTGGCGCGGTCGTGCTGGCGCACCCGCGGATACGGCGACTTCTGGCAGTACATGATGGTCGCAGAGGGCTCGGTCGACCTGTGCGCGGAGCCCGAGCTCTCGCTGTGGGACATGGCCGCGCCGTCGATCGTGGTCCAGGAGGCGGGCGGCAGGTTCACCGGACTCGACGGCCAGGACGGGCCGCACAGCGGCAACGCCGCCGCGTCCAACGGCATCCTGCACGGCACGCTGCTCGACCGGCTCGGCGACCGCGGCTGAAGCCGCGCCGCGCAGCACACGGAAGGAGGCCGGGCCCCGAGGGGCCCGGCCTCCTGTGCGTCCGGCGAGCGGGGAACCGGCCGCGCAGGGCCTTGACCGCGACCTCCGGCCGCTCACCGAGGCCGATCCTACAATGGACTTTGTCCAAGTCAAGGGGTCTTCCAAAGCCGTACACGTCCTGGGCCCCGTGGCCTTCCGCTGTTAGCCTGATGCCATGAGTGACCTGTTGGAACGGCTCCGGACCCGCGGGTGGCGCATCACGGCCCAGCGCCGGGTGGTCGCCGAGGTCCTCGACGGGGAGCATGTCCACCTCACCGCCGACGAGGTGCACGCGCGGGCCGTCGAGCGGCTGCCGGAGATCTCCAGGGCGACGGTCTACAACACGCTCGGCGAGCTGGTGCAGCTCGGCGAGGTGCTCGAAGTGAGCACCGACCGCCGCGCCAAGCGCTACGACCCGAACGCCCACCACCCCCACCACCACCTGGTCTGCGCGGGCTGCGGCACCATCCGCGACGTGCACACGGGACACGACCCGCTGGGCGCCCTGCCGGAGGGCGAGCGCTTCGGCTTCACCGTGCTGGACGTGGAGGTCACCTTCCGCGGCCTGTGCCCACGGTGCGCGGCCGCCGCCTGAGCCACCCGGCGCAGCGACACCGCAGAAGGCCCGGATCTCCAGGAGATCCGGGCCTTCTGACGTCAGTAGCGGGGACAGGATTTGAACCTGCGACCTCTGGGTTATGAGCCCAGCGAGCTACCGAGCTGCTCCACCCCGCGACGGTGAACTGAACATTACGTCACCGCCACCGCGGGGGCAAATCCCTTCAGGGCGGCCCGCGCCCGGCCCCCGTTCAGGCCGTCAGCTCCTGCTGGAGGGCGTCGAGCAGCTTCGCCGCGCGCTCCGCGACCTCGGCAGGGCCGAGCTCGACCGCCTTCGCGCACCACCGCTGCGCCTGGGACAGCTCGCCGCCGCGTGCCGCGAGCAGCCCGAGCCGCAGCGCCGCCCTGCCGTGCCCGGCCTGGGCGGCCCGCGTCCACCACTGCACGGCCTCGGTCTCGCTGCCCTCCCGCACCAGCAGCAGCCCCAGGTTGAAGGCGCCGCTGCGGCTGCCCGCCTGGGCGGCCTCGCGGTACCAGCGGGCCGCGGCCCCGGTGTCGCCGCGCCGCGCCGCCAGCATGCCCGCGCGCACCTGCGCCCGTACGTGACCCTGTTCCGCGGCGCGCTCGTACCACAGCTCGCACTCGGTCTTCTCGGTGCGCAGCTGCGCCTCGCCGAGCGCGGGCGGGGCGGCAGGCGGCCTGCGCGCGTCGAGCAGCATGGCGAGGCGGTACGCCGCCTCGACGCTGCCGCCGCCCGCCGAGACCCGCAGGTGCCGCTCGGCGGTGCGCTCGTCGCCGTCCTTGAGGCAGGCGATGGCGACCTGGAGCGCGGCCTCCGCGTGGCCCGCGGCCGCCGCGCGCTCGTACCACTTGAGGGCGGAGCCGTCGTCGTCCCTGCTCGCGTAGAGAATGCCGAGGTTGAACGCGGCGTCGACGCTGCCCGCCTCCGCCGCCTTGGAGAACCAGGGCTCGGCGCCGATCGGGTCGCCTGCCTGCAGGAGCAGCACGGCGAGCGCGTTGGCCGCCTCGCGGTGGCCCGCGTAGGCGGCGCGCCTGTACCACTGCTCGGCCTGCGCGTCCCGGTCCTGCGCCGCGCACAGCAGGGCGAGGTTGTAGGCGCCGTTGACGTCGCCCGCGTCCATCGCCCTGCGGTACCAGCGCTCCGCGGTCTGCTGCTCGCCGCGCGCCGCGTGCAGCGCGCCCAGCGCGTTGGCCGCCGAGCCGTCGCCGTCCTGGGCAGCGCGCAGCCACCACACGGCGGCCGACTCCTCGTCGCCCGCGTCGCGCAGCAGGAAGCCGAGCGCGCTCGCGGCCTTCGGCTCGCCGTCCTTGGCGGAGCTGAGGTACCAGCGCCCGGCCTCCTTGAGCTCGCCGCGGCGCTCAAGGAGCGCACCGAGGTGCAGCGCGGCGCGGCGGTGGCCGCGGGCGGCGGCCTCGCGGCACCAGTGCACGGCGTCCTCGATCAGGGCGGGGCCCGCGGTGTCGCCCGCCGGGCGGGCGCGCTCGCGGGCGCGGCGCTCCAGCGCGAGCGCGAGGCGGTAGGCGGCCTCGCGGTGGCCACGTTCGGCCGCGGCGCGCAGCCAGCGCTCGGCGCCGACGTCGCTGCGGTGCTCCAGCAGGTCGGCGAGCGCGTAAGCGCCCGAGGCGTGGCCCTGTTCCGCCGACTGGCGCAGCCAGTACTCGGCCGCCGGCTCGTCGCCGCGCTCGCGGAAGTGCTTGCCGAGGGCGTGCGCGGCGGCGGCGGAGCCCGCGACGGCCGCCACCCGCCACCAGCCGGCCGCCTCCTCGCCGTAGCCGCGCTGGTGGAGCAGGACACCGAGGTTGTTGGCCGCCGCGCGGTCGCCCTGCGCGGTGGCCGAGCGCAGGTGGGGTTCCGCGCCGTCGAGGTCGCCGCGGCGCAGCAGCACGGCGCCGAGGGCGCTGGCGGCCGCCGCGTCGCCGGCTTCCGCCGCGGCGCGGTGGCGGGCCTCCGCCTCGGCGCGTTCAACCTCGGACTGCTCGGCCTGGTCCATGATCTCCGTGGACTCGGTGGATCCGGCCGACTCTGCGGGGGCGGCCGGACCGAGCGTACCGACGCCTGACCCGACATCGGTACGCCTCTGCGCAAACCGCCCTGTCTCCAACAGAGTTGTCCTATCCCCCATAAAACTCATCGTCGCATTACCTGCTACCCGCGAACACCCGGTATATCGCGGCCGGCAAGGTCACTTCAGCGTTTTGTCGACATGCCCACAGAGAGATAAGTCAAACACGGCGGAGGCCGTTCCGCACGGACCGCTACGCACTTCGCACAAACACGTGCCGAGGGCCCGGAAGATCCTCTCGGATCTTCCGGGCCCTCGGACTTCAGTAGCGGGGACAGGATTTGAACCTGCGACCTCTGGGTTATGAGCCCAGCGAGCTACCGAGCTGCTCCACCCCGCGCCGTTGTGTGATCAACCGTACCACGGCGCGGAGTGCCCGCCGTCCGGCGAGGTGAGGGCAGGTCAGCCGCCGCCCCCCGAGGCCCCCGCCGGGGTCTTGGAGCGCGACTCCTCCTCGACCCGGGCGAGCGCCTCCTGGAGCTCCTGCTGCGCCTTGCCGTACGCGGTCCAGTCGGGCTTCGGCTTGTTGAGCGCCGCCTGGCCCTCGTCGTACGCCTTCTGGGCGTCCTGGACGGCCTGTTGGAGCGCCTTGTCGCCGCCCGTCGGCGGCTTCGTCTGGTCCTCGCCCGGCGGTCTCGACGTCGGCGGGCGCGCCGTGTCCGAGGTGCCGAACACCGCGTCGAGCGCCTCGGACAGCGAGTCCTCGAAGACCGGTTTGCCGCCGCCGTAGGACGCGGCGACCTTCTTGAGCAGCGGGTAGTTCTGGCTGCCGCCGCGGGTGTACACGGGCTCCACGTACAGGAAGCCGTTGTCGAGCGGCACCGTCAGCATGTTGCCGTACTCGATGTCGGAGTCGGTGCCCTTGAGGTCGCGGACGAACGCGGCGACGTCGGTGCCGCCGTTGAGCTCGCTCTGCACCTGCTGGGGGCCCTGCACGTTGTTGCCGGTGACTCTGAGCACTCTGATCGTGCCGTAGTCCGGACTCGTCGCGTCCGCGTCGACGGCCATGAAGGCGCCCAGGTTGGGCCGGCCGCTGGGCGTGAACGTCGTCGTCAGCGAGAACGTCTGCTGCTTCTGGCCCGGCATCGTCAGGCTCAGGTAGTACGGCGGGACGGCGCTGCCCGCGCGGGTCGTCGGGTCGTCGGGGACCTGCCAGGCGTCGCTGCCGCTGTAGAACTGGGCGGCGTCCGTGACGTGGTAGCGGGTCAGCAGCTCGCGCTGCACCTTGAAGAGGTCCTGCGGGTAGCGCATGTGCGCCTCGAGGTCGGCCGGGATGTCCTTCTTCGGCTCGACCGTGCCGGGGAACGCCTTCATCCACGTCTTCAGGACGGGGTCCTTGGTGTCCCACTGGTAGAGCGTGACCTTGCCGGTGTACGCGTCGACCGTGGCCTTCACCGAGTTGCGGATGTAGTTGACCTGGTTCTGCTGGGCGACCACCGCGCGGGTGTCGCTGGTCAGCGAGTCGGCCGTGGTGTCCCCCAGCGTGGTGCGGGAGGAGTACGGATAGCTGTCGGTGGTCGTGTAGGCGTCCACGATCCACTGGATGCGTCCGTCGACCACCGCGGGGTAGGCGTCGCCGTCGAGCGTCAGCCAGGGCGCGACCGCCTCGACCCGGTCCTTGGGGGTCCGGTTGTAGAGGATCCGCGAGCCCTTGCCGATGGCGCCCGAGTAGAGCATCTGCGGCTCGCTGAACGAGACCGCGTAGGCGGCCCTGTTGAGCGGGTTGGACAGCGAGACCCCGCTCTTGCCCCGGTAGCTCGTGGTCTTCTCGCCGTTGGACTCGTAGTCGAGTTCCTTCTGCGGCCCGCCCACGATCGAGTACTGCGTGGTCTTCTCGCCGTAGTAGATCTGCTGCTGGTACTCGCCGAGCTGCCCTGTGGTCGGCAGGCCCGACTCGGTGAAGTCCGGCGAGCCGAGCGTGCCCTGCTTGGGGTCGGTGACCGGGCTCGTGCCCTTGGCCGCGATCATCCCGTAGCCGTGGGTGTACGTGAAGTGGTCGTTGATCCAGTTGTGCCGCGGGATGCCCGCGATGTTCAGCTCGCGCAGGCCGACGATGGTGTCCTGGAGCTTGCCCGTCGACGGGTCCTTGTAGCGGTCGACGTTGAGCGTCGCGGGGAACTGGTAGTACTTGCGGCGCTGCTGGACCTGCTGGAAGGCCGGGGAGACCACGTTCGGGTCGATGAGCCGGTAGCTCGCCGCCGCGTCCGCGGCCTTGCGCTGGTCGGCCTTGGCCGCGCCGCCGCCGGTGCCCGTGTAGTCCGTCACCTTCGCCGAGTCGATGCCGTAGGCGGCGCGCGTGGCGTCGATGTTCTTCTTGATGTACGGCGCCTCCTTGGCCTGCTCGTTCGGCTGGACCGTGAACTTCTGCACGATCGCCGGGTAGAGGCCGCCGATCAGGATCGCGGAGAGCACCATCAGGCCGAGCCCGATGACCGGCAGCTGCCAGGTACGGCGCCACAGCGTGGCGAAGAACAGCACCGCGCAGATGACCGCGATGCAGAACAGGATCGTCTTCGCCGGCAGGTACGCGTCGGCGTCGACGTACCGCAGCCCCGTCCAGTTGCCCGTGGTCGCCCTCAGATCGCTGGACTTGACGGCGAGCCCGTACCGGTCGAGCCAGTACGCCACCGCCTTCAGCGACACGAACAGGCCGATCAGCACGGAGAGGTGTCCGGTGGCCGCCGCGGTGGCGCGCGCGCCGGGGCTCGTCACGCGGAGCCCGCCGTACAGGTAGTGCGTGAGCGCGGCGGCGATCACCGAGAGCACGGCGGCCGCGAAGCCGAAGCCGAGCAGGAAGCGGTACCAGGGCAGGTCGAACGCGTAGAACGACACGTCCAGGTGGAACTGCGGGTCCTTGGTGCCGAACGGCACCCCGTTGACCCACATCAGCCAGGTGCGCCACTCGCCGGACGCCGAGGCGCCCGCGATCAGGCCCACCAGCGCGGTGATCGCGGCGAGCACCCACTTCTTGTACGGCGCAACGCTCATCCGGTACCGGTCGAGGCTCTGCTGCTCCATCGACATCGCGCTCAGCGGCGGCCGCAGCCGGTGCGCGAGCCAGATGTTGAAGCCCACGGCGAGTGCCATGAGCGCGCCGAAGACGGCGAACAGGCCGATCTTCGTCCACAGGGTCGTGGTGAACACCGACGCGTAGTCGACCGAGCGGTACCAGAGCCAGTCCGTCCAGAAGCCCGCGAACATCACGAACGCCATCGCGAGCACGGCCAGCGCCCCCAGGACCAGCAGCAGGACGCGCACGCGCCCCGACGGGCGGCCCGCCCTCGTCCGTGGCCCCCTCGGGCCTGAGCCGCGGTCCGGCATCTGGAAAGCCAACGTGCGCACCTCGAAAAAATCCGGGAACCCCCGGTCGGACCGGGGGAAGGGTCAGGTTCGTGCTGCCGGTGGTCCGGTGGGGACGCGGCCGGCGGGTCCCGCTCCGCCGGGCCAGGCGATCGTAGGACCCCACCATGCAACTTACTGGGGCTTTACTCAGTTCCCGCCCGGGGCTGTGAAGGAGGCAGGATATTGGCCATGTCGAACGTTTCCCCTTCAGGGACCCCGATGGCCGCGAACCCGCTGACGCGGGCCGTGCTCGAAATCGACGAGTACGCGGCGGGCCTCGGCTGGGACCAGCCCGCCCGCCTGTTCGCGCTCGTGGACAGCGACCGCATGCGCGCGGACGAACCCGAACTCGCGACCCAGCTGGGTCTTGACCACGGCGACGACGTCGCCCCCCTCACCCCCGTCGAGCAGGACGAGATCCCCGTGGGCACCGCGCTCGACGAGTTCCTCGCCACCATCGCCTGGCCGGACGCCGTCGCGGGCTGCGCCCTCGCCGTGGAGCGTCTGATGCTCCCGCCGTCCGCCGAGGCCCAGTTGCCCGAGGGCCTCGACGAGGCCGCGCTCGGCGACTGGGTGGCGCGCCACCCGGAGCGGCAGGAGGTGCGGATGACGGTGGCGGTGCTGCGCGACGGCAGCCGCGAGTCGGCGCTGCGGCTGCGCGAGAAGGACAGCGCGTCGGACGTGCTGACCGGGTCCGGGCTCGTGCCCGGCCTCGCCGAGGCGCTGTCGGCCACCTTCGAGGCGTAGGGCCAAGGACGCCGGGCGCGGTCAGCCTGCCGAGCAGCGGGGCAGGCCGGCCGTGTCGCCGGTGCGGATCTTGTCGAGCGAGGCCTTCGCGTCGGAGATGTTCTTGACCTTGACGAGCGTCAGGCCGCTCGGGGTGTCCGCGGCGGCGGCCGCGCAGTTGTCCGCCGGGGTGAGGAAGTAGCGCGCGCCCGCGTCGCGCGCGCCGACCAGCTTCATGGCGATGCCGCCGATCGGGCCGACCGCCCCGCTGTCGTCGATCGTGCCCGTGCCGGCGACGAACGAGCCGCCCGTCAGCGAGCCGGGCGTGAGCTTGTCGACCAGGCCGAGGGAGAACATCAGACCCGCGCTCGGGCCGCCGACGTCCGCGAGCTTGATGTCGATGGAGAACGGGAACGTGTGGTCGGTGCCCGCGGCGATGCCGACGATGGCGCGCTTCTTGCCCTGGTCGTGCGAGGTCGCGGTCTTCACGACGACCTCCCGGCCGCCCGTGGGCTGCTTGTCGGCCTTCTTCGCCTCGGCGGCCTGCTCGGCGGGGACCACGGTGAAGGTGACGTCCTGGCCCGGCTCGTGCTTCGTGACCAGCTGCGCCACCTGCTCCTGCCGGGTGACCTTCGTGCCGTCCACGGCGAGGATCAGGTCGCCCGCGTGCAGCGTGCCCTCCGCGGGGCTGCCCTTCAGCACGCTCGCGACGTCGACGTGCGAGACGAAGGGGATGTGCAGCAGCCGGAGCGCGGAGACCTTGGCGCTCTCCTGCGACTCGCTGAACTCCTCGGCGTTCTCCTGCGTCGACTGCTGCTCGGTCTGGCCGTCCGGGTACAGCGTGTCGTGCGGCACGACGACCTGGTCGTGGGCGAGCCAGCCGTAGACCGCCTCCACCATGTTGAGACGGGTGTCCGCGCTGGTGACGCGCACGGTGACCATGTTGAGGTGGCCCGAGGTCGGGTACGTCTTGCGGCCCGAGACCTGGAGCACCGGCTTGCCGCCGACGCTCGACAGGGTGTTCGTCGTCGGCCCCGGGCTCATCTCCGCGTACGGAACCTTCGTGAGGACGCCCACGCACAGGAGTGCGATCAGGACGAGAGTGGACGCGAGCATCGTCACCGTACGGCGTGGCATGGAACGACAGTACGGGAGGCGCCTGTGAGCACGCCTTCCGGGCGGCGGCTACTCGGCGCGGTCGCGCTCCGTCTCCATCGCGTCGCGGAAGCGGGCGTAGCCGTGCAGTTCGGCCATGTCACCCACGATCCGGCTCTTGGAAACCCAGCTCCCCCATATCGCCGCGCCGAGGGCGACGACGACAGGAATCAGCAACCAGGTCAGCACGCCCATCGCGATCCTCCGTCCCAGTCAGCAGATTGGATCTACAGATTTACCGTCTGTACGTCCAACGCTGCTGGGGGTGGGCGGGTTACGCAAATCGGGCGGTGGCCGGCCGGGAGAGGTTAGACCCCGGCCCTGACCGCTCCGGACGACGGGGGCTACGCCCCAACCCTCCCACCCGTCACCCGACCACCACCCCTCAACGAAGGGGCTACGCCCCAACCCACCCACCCGTCACCCGACCACCACCCCTCAACGAAGGGGCTACGCCCCAACCCACTCTTCTGTGCCGTCGCTGAAGGTCTGGTGTTTCCAGAGGGGGACGTCGTGCTTGAGGTCGTCGATGAGCCTGCGGCAGGCGGCGAAGGCCTCCGCGCGGTGCGGGCAGGCCACGGCGACGACGACCGCGAGATCCCCGACCGCCAGATCCCCCACACGGTGGACAGCGGCGAGCGCGCGCACCGGGAAGTCCGCGACGACCTTCTCCGCGACGCGGCGCAGCTCCGCCTCGGCGGTGGGGTGGGACGAGTAGCCGAGGCCCTCGACGCCCGCGCCGCCGTCGTGGTCCCGTACCGTGCCGACGAACAAGGCCGTCCCGCCCGCCGACCGGTCGCCGACCGCGGCGAAGACCTCGTCGAGGCTGAGCGGGGTCTCGCGGATCGCGAGCAGCCGTATCGGGTCGTCACCCGGCCGCTCACCCGGATGGTCCATACGGTCCTGTGTGGTCACCATGGTCTCCATCGTGCCGCACCGGGCTGAGCGGCGTCACCGGCCGCGCTACAGCCTCCTGCGTGCCTTGCGCACCCTGCGGACCACCGCGGCCGTGCCGAGCAGCGCGACCGTGGCGCCCGCCGCGCCCGCCGCCGTGGCGTCCTTGCGGCCGAGCCTGCGGCCCGCGACGGTGTGCCGGCCGCCGACCTCCTCGATGAGCGCGCCGAGCACCTCCTCGTTGGTCCAGTGCGGCCGCCACCCCGCGTCGTGCAGCGCGGTCACGCTCACCACCCACGGGTACATCGTGTAGGCGAGGTCACCCGCGGGGGACGGCGTGAGGCCGATGCGGTGCAGCCTGGCCGCGGCGCCGAGGGCCACGGCGGACGGCAGCTCCATCCTGCGGATGCCGCTGAGCCGCTCCACCTCCTCCTGTTCGAGCCACCCGTCGCAGCCGACCGCGAGCTCGCCCTCGACCTTGCCGAGCGCCGCGTACTCCAGGGCGCTGACCAGGTCCTCGACGTGGCAGAACTGCCAGGTGGGCCGCGACCCCGCGACGACGAGGAGGCGCGGCGACTCGAAGTACCTGGTCAGCGCGGTGTCGGTGCCGCCGACCAGCAGGGCGGGACGCACGACGGTGACGTTGAGGCCCGGGTGCGCGCGCGGCGCGCGGCGGCCGAGCCGCTCGATCTCCAGCAGGTCGCCCACGCCGGTGGCCTCTGCCGTGGCGCGCAGCTCGGCGTCCTCGGAGAGCGGGATGTCGTTGTCCGGCAGCGCGCCGTAGACCATCGACGAGGTGCACAGCACGACGCGGTGCACCCCGGCGGCCGCGGCCGCGGTCAGCACGGTCTGCGTGCCGCGCACGTTGTACGCGGTCCGCGCGGCCGGGTCGCTGCCGAGGTCGAGGTCGAGCGCGAGGTGGACCACCACGTCGGCACCGCGCAGCCGGTCGGCGATGGCGGGGTCGCGGATGTCGAGCACGTGCCAGACGGCGTCCTCGACCTCGCCCCTGCGCTCGTCGAACGCGAGGACGCGGCGGATCTCGGCGGACTCGGCGAGCCTGCGGGTCAGCAGGTCGCCGACCCCGGTCGCGGCGCCTGTGACGGCGACGACGGGGCCGCGGGACCTGCTCGGGGATGCGGGGTTTCGCGTAGCGCGAACCTGGGGTTCTGGGGAACTCACCGGGCGTCTCCAGCGGTTGTCTTCAGTACGTACGGGAAAGACGCGTACGTACCAGGTGGCGTTCATCCTGCCGCAGACCGCCAGGAGGTGTGCGTTCGGCCCGGAAGCCGCCCGTGTGTCGTTTGCGGACGTCAGGGGCGTGGCGCGCGTGCCAGGCCGCGGTCGCGGCCGACGCCGTGCCCCCGGAGCGCGGAGAAGCATAGGCTGGATGTGCAGGGCAGCCGCCGCCGGCAGGAGCCGGCGGCCCAACGAGCCGAGGAAACCCGTGAGTGACAGCCCATTCGGATTCGGCCTTCCGCCGGAGGAGCCGGAGGACGGCGACGGCAAGAAGAACGATCCCGCCGGAGGTCAGGGTTCCGGTGGCAAGGGCGGTGCGGGCGGCAACCCGTTCGGCTTCGGTTTCGGCCTGCCGGGCGGTGGCGGCGGAGCGGGCGACAACCCGTTCGCCGCGATGTTCGGCTCCATGAACCCGGGCGACCTGGGGCAGGCCTTCCAGCAGCTCGGGCAGATGCTCAGCTTCGAGGGCGGCCCGGTAAACTGGGACATGGCGAAGCAGATCGCCCGGCAGACGGTCGCGCAGGGCACCCAGGACGGCACGAAGGACGCCAGCGTCACCGCGGGCGACCGGGCGGCCGTCGGCGAGGCGGTGCGCCTCGCCGACCTCTGGCTCGACGGCGCGACCTCGCTGCCCTCGGGGGCGAACACGGCGGTGGCGTGGAGCCGCGCCGAGTGGGTCGAGGCGACGCTCCCCGCCTGGCAGCAGCTGGTCGACCCGGTGGCCGAGCGGGTCGGCACGGCGATGGGCGACGTGCTGCCCGCCGAGATGCAGGACATGGCGGGCCCCCTCATCGGCGTGATGCGCTCCATGGGCGGCGCCATGTTCGGCCAGCAGCTGGGCCAGGCCGTCGGCGTGCTCGCCGGCGAGGTCGTCGGCTCCACCGACATCGGCCTGCCGCTCGGCCCCGCGGGCAAGGCGGCGCTGCTCCCGCTGAACGTGGAGGCGTTCGGCAGGGACCTGGGCGTCCCGCAGGACGAGGTGCGGCTGTATCTGGCGCTGCGCGAGGCCGCCCACCAGCGGCTGTTCACGCACGTGCCGTGGCTGCGGTCGCACATCTTCGGTGCCGTCGAGGGCTACGCGCGGGGCATCAAGGTCGACACGTCGAAGCTGGAGGACGTGGTCGGCCAGTTCGACCCTTCGCGCCCCGAGGAGATCCAGGAGGCGCTCCAGCAGGGCATGTTCCAGCCGGAGGACACCCCGGAGCAGAAGGCCGCGCTGGCCCGTCTGGAGACGGCGCTCGCGCTGGTCGAGGGCTGGGTGGACGCGGTGGTGCACGAGGCCGCGAAGACCAGGCTGACCGGCGCGGACGCGCTGCGCGAGACCCTGCGCAGGCGGCGGGCCTCCGGCGGCCCCGCCGAGCAGACCTTCGCCACGCTGATCGGCCTCCAGCTGCGGCCGCGCAGGCTGCGGGACGCGTCCCGGCTGTGGGCGTCGCTGACGGACGCGCGCGGGGTGGACGGCCGCGACGCGCTCTGGGAGCACCCGGACATGCTGCCGACCGCGTCCGACCTGGACGACCCGGACGGTTTCGTCCACCGCGAGCAGATCGACTTCTCCGAGCTGGACAAGATGCTCGGCGAGGCGGCGGGCCCCGGGACATCCGGGACTCGTGGGACTTCCGAGGCTCCTGGTTCCTCCGAGGCTCCCGAGGCCAAGGGTGAGGACGAGGGCCGTGAGGGCGGCGACGGCACGGACGGCGAGGGCAAGGGCGACGAGGGCGACCGCGGCCGGTGAGCCTCTACGACGACGCGGTGCGGGTGCTGAAGGAGTTCCCGGCCCCCGCACCGGACTCCCCCGGCACCGACGAGCAGGAGGGGCTGCGGCAGGCGTATCTCGACCACCTCGCCGCGCACCCGGACGGCCTGTGGAAGGCGTGCGGCGCCGGGCATCTGACGGCGAGCGCGCTGGTCGTGGACCCGGCGCGGGAGCGGGTCCTGCTGACCCTGCACCGCAAGCTCGGGATGTGGCTCCAGATGGGCGGCCACTGCGAGCAGGGCGACGGCTCGCTCGCGGCGGCCGCGCTGCGCGAGGCCACCGAGGAGTCGGGGATCGGCGGCCTGACCCTGCTGCCCGGCGGCCCGGTCCGCCTGGACCGGCACCCGATCCCGCCGCCCTGCCACTGGCACTTCGACGTGCAGTACGCCGCGCTCGCGCCCGCAGGATCCGTCGCGGCGATCAGCGAGGAGTCGCTCGATCTGCGGTGGTTCGGCTACGACGAGGTGGCGGGCGTCGCCGACACCTCGGTCGTACGGCTGCTCGCCGCGGCCCGCGCGCGCCTCGGCTGACGGGTCCCTGGACCGCTCAGTCGATCCGTACGACGTGCTTGCCGCGCACGCCGCCCGCTTCGAGTGCCCGGTGCGCGGCGGCGATCTCCGCGAGCGGGCGCGCGGTGTCGACGACGGGGCGCAGGGTGCCGTCCTGCGCGGAGCGCGCCACCCGCGCCAGCAGGTCGTGGTCCGGGTTGCCGCTGAAGAACCGCGTCCTGCGCGGCCCGTGCACGGCGGAGCCCGCCAGCCGCGCGAGGCCGGTCGCGATGTGGTCGAGGTCGAAGGCGATGGCGACCATCCGGCCGCCGGGCGCGAGCAGCCGCCGGTACGCCTCCTGGCCGGCCCCTACGGTGTCGAGGACGACGTCGAACGTGCCGAGCGACCGTGGCCCCGTGGTCGTGTAGTCGAGCGCCTCGTGGGCGCCGAGGCCCCGGACGAAGTCGAGGTTCCCGGGGCCGGCGAGTGCGGTGACCCGGGCGCCGAGCGCGGCCCCGAGCTGTACGGCGACGCTGCCGACACCGCCGGCCCCGCCGCGTACGAGCAGCCGCTCCCCCGGCCTGAGCCCGGCCTTGGCGACCAGGGCGGTGTGGCCTGTGGTGCCGCCCGCGAGCAGCGACGCCGCCTCGACGGCCGTGAGGCCCTCGGGGGCGCGGGCCAGCCGCCGCGGGCGTACGACGACGTAGTCGGCCGCGCTGCCGAACCGGCCGCGCGGCAGCAGCCCCCACACCGGGTCGCCCTCCCGCAGCCCCGCCACCTCGCGGCCGGTCCCCGCGACCTCTCCCACGAAGTCGATGCCCACACGCTGCGGGAAGGAGCGGCCGGTCAGCAGCCTGAGCCGGCCGGCGCGCGCGGCGGTCTCGCCGCCGTTGACGCCCGCTGCCCGTACCCGTACCAGCACCTCGCCGGGGCCGGGTTCGGGGACGGGCACCTCGCCCACGTAGAGCACCTCGGGCGGGCCGTAGCTGTCGTGGAGCGCCGCGCGCATGTCGTCCATGGTCCTGCCGTTTCCGTACCGTCTCGTCCCGCCCGGCCGCGCCCGCCGCGCAACGGCGCGGCAGGATAAGTGGTGGGGGGCTTCCACTTGCCTTCCGCCGACGCTAACGCCGTCGGCGCCGCGCCTTGCCCGTCCGCGCCGAAGTGAGAGACATGCCAGGTCAGCCGTATCAGAAGGGGGCGGGAGCGCTGCGCTCGGACGCCCGGCACAACCGCGAGCGGATCCTCGCGGCCGCCCGCGAGGCGTATGCGGCGCGGGGGATCGACGTGCCGCTCACCGCGATCGCGCGCAGGGCGGGCGTCGGGGTCGCGACCCTGTACCGCCGGTTCCCGACGCGCGCCGCCCTCGTCGCCGAGGCGTTCGCCGAGCAGCTCACGGTCTGCGCGGGCGTGCTGGACGACGCGCTCGCGGACCCCGATCCGTGGCGGGGGTTCTGCGCGGTGGTCGAGAAGGTGTGCGTGATGCAGGCGGTCGACCGGGGGTTCACCGCCGCGTTCCTCGCCCAGTTCCCCGACGGCGGCACGGAGTACGAGCAGGTGCGCGGGCGTGCGGAGGACGGCCTGGTGGAGCTCGTGCGGCGGGCGAAGGCCGATGGGCGGCTGCGGGCCGACTTCGCGGTCTCCGACCTGACCCTCGTGCTGCTGGCCAACGCGGGGGTGGCGGCGGAGCCGCAGGAGGTCGCGGTGGCCGCTTCGCGCAGGCTCGCCGCATACCTGCTCCAGTCCTTCAGGGCGCAGGGGGCGCTTCCGCTGCCGCCGCCCGCGCCGCTCGGCCTGCGGAACGTGCACGCGGGGAGCCGCTGAGCGCACGCGGCGGGGGCGGGCCCTGCGGTCCGCCCCCGCCGCCTCGCGTGCGCACGCCGGGGGTCAGCTCCAGACGCTGCCCGGGTTCTGGCCGTGCGCGCCGCGCCGGCCCGCGCCGAACTGGGCGGCGATGCCGGAGCCGATCACCGCGTTCTGCGGCGGCAGCAGCTCGCTCGGCTGGACCAGCGCGAAGCCCTGGCCGAGGAAGCTGAGCTCCCAGCCCTCGCCGGTGCTGCCGCGCCGCCGCAGCACCGGCGACGCGTACGTCTGGGCCTGCATCTGCACCCGCAGCGACGACGACCACGCGACGATCGCGTCCGCGTCGGCGCTGACATATCTCTCCGGTGTGACCTGGAGCATCAGCGGCTGCCCCGAGGTCATGAGGGCGACCTTGCCGGTGCCGGTGATGTTCAGCTGGTACTTGCCGGTGCCGGAGATGCCGTACTGGCTGTCCACCGCGACCACCTCGTGGTGCAGCGTCGAGTCGAGCGCCAGCACATAGGCGCTGTCGACGGTGAGGCCGTCCCTGTCGACGTCCACGACGTGGACGTACTGCGCGAGGTTGGCCAGGTAGACCGTGCCCTGCCCGGAGACGCGCATCAGGTCGAGGCCCTCGCCGGTGCGCGCACGCGCCACGCGCCTGCCGGTGCTCCGGTACTCGCCGTCGAACTCCAGCAGCCCCTGGTAGGCGACCATGGCGCCCTTGCGGGCGAGCACGTCGTCCTGGCCGGTGAGCGCGACGCGCAGCAACTGGCTGTTCTGGAGCGCGTACCGCTCCTGTGTCTGCGCCTCCGTACAGGCGAACAGCGGACTCTGCATGGTGTCTCCCCCTTCAGCCGCGGATGCGCAGGCGGTCGGTGCTGTCCTCGCTGGGCTGTACGACGACGAGCCCCTGGCCCGAGAAGGCCATCTGGTACGCCTCGCCGCTGCCGCGCCCGATCAGCGCACCGGCCTTGAAGCTGCGCTTGCCCTTGACCTTGAGATTCGGCGACCAGGCGACGAGCGCGTCCGGATCGACGTACGTCTCGTCCTCGCCGCGCCCGCAGTCGACGACGACCGGGGTGCCGCGCGAGGTCAGGGCGACCCAGCCGGTGCCGGAGATCTGCACGTTCCACAGGCCCTGTCCCGCGAACTTCGCGAGGCCCTTGACGCGCTCCACGCCCCACTGGAGGTGGGCGTCGAAGGCGAGGACGTTGGAGCCGTTGACCGAGATCGCGTCGCCGTTGAGGCTGATCACGACGACATGGGCGCCGTAGTCGGCGAGGTAGAGCAGGCCGTCGCCGCTGCACTTCATGATCGGGGTGCCCTCGCCCGTGACCCAGTGCTCGGCGATGTGCCGTACGGAGGGCGGGTTGGGCTCGTACTGGATGAAGCCCTCGTAGGCGACCATCGAGCCGGTGCGCGCGTAGAGGTCCTGGCCGCTCGCCATGGCGACCTTGAGCATGGTGTGGCCGTGGTTCTCCATGCGGGCCGCGATCGGAGCCGGCGCGAAGCCCGCGAGCTGCTGTTCCGTCATGTCGGGCTCCCTCAGACCTCGTACGGCTGGACGACGATGAAGTTCCCCGGGGCGCCGCGGAACTGGAGGTTCACGGTCTCCCCGCTGTGCCCGGGGTACGCGGTGCGGCGCAGCCTGACCTGGCTGGAGAGGATGACCTGCGCGGCGGCCGACCAGGCGACGACCGCGTTGCAGTCGGCGAACGTCGTGGGCGTGACCGGCAGCACCACCGGGGTGCCGTGGGTCTTGACGACGACGGTGCCCGTGCCCTGGAACAGCATGGTGAACAGCGCACCGCCCGGGATGCCGTGGCCCTCGATCCTGCGGACCTCGTACTGGAGGGACTCGTCGAAGGCGAGGACGTTCTCGGCGGAGACGCAGATGCCGTCGCCCTGGAGCTCCACCGGGTGGAGGTGCGCGTTGTCCTCTGCGAGGAAGACCTGGCCGCGGCCGGTGCAGCGCATCAGCTGCATCTCCTGGCCGGTGGCGTTGCCGATGACGCGGCCTGCGAAGCCGGCGCCCTTGTAGCCGAAGTCGACCTTGCCCTGGTACATGACCATGCTGCCCTGCCGGGCGAGCACGGGCGCGCCGTCGCCGAGGGTGAGGTCGACGCGCATCAGATGGCCGTTCTGCGCGGTCCACCGCTGCCCGGTCGGCGTCTCCTTGTAGAGGCTGAGCCCGGCGGCGAGCCCGGCACCGCCGGGCGGCGCGCCCTGCGGTACGAAGCCCTGGATCCCGGCGGGCGGCCCGCCGAACCCGCCGCCCTGGGGCGGCTGCTGGGCGAACGGGTTGCCCATCGGCTGCGGCGGTGCGCCGAACGGCGCCTGACCGGGGGCGGGCGGCTGCCCGAACCCGGCGGGCGCGGGCGCCGGGGGCGGCGGCGCGGGCGGCGGCACCTGGCCGTACGGCGGCGGGGTGGCGCCCGGCATGGGCGCGATGACGGTGGGGGTGGCGTGCAGCGAGGGCGCGGGGGCGGGCGGCGCGGGCGCCTGCGGGGCGGGCGGCGGCGCGTCGAACGAGGGCGCAGGGGCCTGCGGGGCGCCGGGCGCGGGCGGTGCCTGCGGGGCGGGTGCGCCGGGCGGCGCGCCGAACGACGGTGCGGGCGCGGGCGCCTGCGGGGCGCTCTGCGACGGGGCGGGGCCCGGCGGCGGCGCGAAGCCGGGGACCGCGCCGGGCGCGGCGGCCGGCGCGGGCGCCTCGGGGGCCTCCTCGGCGACCTCGCCGCCGAAGTGCTTCAGCAGGGCTTCGAGGCCGCCGTCGAAGCCCTGCCCGACCGCCGCGAAGCGCCAGACGTCCTTGCGGTAGAAGTCGCCGAGCATGACCGCGCGTTCCGTGGAGAACTCGGCGCCGGTGAACGCGTACCGCACGACCTCGTCGCCGCCCGCGACGATCCGGATGTAGCCGGGTCCGATCTGCGACATCTGGCCGGCGCCGTCGACGGTCGCCGTGAAGGAGAGCCGGTGGACGGCCTCGGGGACCCGGTCGAGCGTCACCCTGAACGACTCGGTGTCACCCGCCTGGGCACCGAGCAGCCGCACCGACTCCTCGGGCGACGCGGGCTGGTTGAAGAAGACGAAGTAGCGGTCGTCCGAGAGGCGCTCGTCGGCGTCGAGGCCGAAGCAGCTGATGTCGAAGGTGAGGCCGGGCCCCGCGATCTGCACGCCGACGTACAGGTCCGTGCCCGCCGTGAGATCGCTGACCTTGGCCTTGTGGCCGCGCTGGAATTCCCTGGGCATGCGTAACGACCGTCCCCCATCCCGACAGCATGTGTGGTCGCGCCAGGCTAACCGCTGGGTCGCGTGGTGCGGCAGGCTGGTACGCGTTCGGTACAGGATCGGCAAAACCGGGCGTGGCGGCGCGAACTCCCCGCTCACTCCGCGTCGTGGGCGGGCGGCCCGGGCAACCTGCCCGCGGCCACGACGCCTTCGAGGTAGCCGCGGGCCCGCTCGGTGCGCGGGTAGGCGTCGAGCAGCTCCCAGAACCGGGGCCCGTGCCCGGGCACCAGCAGGTGCGCGAGTTCGTGCAGGAGCACGTAGTCGACGACGTACTCGGGCATGCCGCGCAGCCGGTGCGAGAGCCGGATGCTGCCGTCGGCCGGGGTGCACGAGCCCCAGCGGGTGTTCTGGTTGGTGACCCAGCGGACGGACGCGGGGCGGGCCCGGCCGCCGAAGTAGCGCGCCGACAGCTCCGCCGCGCGCGTGGCCAGGTCCTCGTCGCCGAGCTGCCGCCTGTTCTCCTGCGCGGCCAGCTTGTCGAGCATCACCGTGACCCAGCGCTGCTCCTCGGCCTTGGTCATCCGGGCCGGGATGAGCACGACGGTCCGCTCGCCCTCGCGGTACGCGGACACGGTGCGCCTGCGCCGGGTGCTCCTGCGCACCTCGACGGCGTCGGTCGGGGCGGGCGCGGGGGCGGCGGACGCGGACGCCGCGGTGCGGCGCGGGGCGCGGCTTCGTTCGGGGCGTGGGGCGGCGGGCACGGCCACGACGTTACCCGCTGGGGTCTCCGGCAGGGCAGGACACCGTCCGGTGAGATGAGTCATCGATACGACTTTTCCCCACGCCTGTGGATAACTTCCGACGCCCTTGCGCCGCCCCGGGGCACTCTGGTCCCCGGGCCGGCGGAGAGCCCGGCAGGGCACCGGGGCGCCGGGGTGTCGTCGGCATGCCTGGATGCCGGGCTTACGGGACGCCGGGCTCACGGGGACACAGGCTTACAGGGACACGGGGGCGAGACGATGGGACCGATGGTGAAGCCCGCGCTGCGGCGGGCCTGGCGCGGGCGGCGGACGGTGCAGTTCGGGGTGGCGCGCACGCACGCCCTGCGGCTGGCCCCGGTGGACCGGGTGGCGGCCGCCTTCCTCGACCTGCTCGACGGCTCGCGCAGCCTGCCGGTGCTGCGGGCCGAGGCACGCGCGCTGGGGCTGCCCGCGGAGCGGGCGGACGAGCTGGTGCGACGGCTCGCGGCCGCGGGGGTGGTGGCCGACCCCGCGGCGGACGGCGCGGCGCTCGCCGGACTCGGCGGGGCGCCGGGCGCGCTGGAGCGGCTGCGGCCCGACCTGGCGTCGCTCTCGCTGGTGCACGCTGCGCCGGGCGCCGGGGCCGCCAGGCTCGCCGCGCGCCGGGGCATGCGGGTGCGGGTGCTCGGCGCGGGCCGGGTGGGCGCGGCGGTGGCGGCGGCCCTCGCGGCGGCGGGCGTCGGCCGGGTCGAGGTGCACGACGGCGGGTCGGTGCGGGGCACGGACGTGGCGCCGGGCGGGCTGCCCGCCTCCGCGGTCGCGCGGCGCAGGGCCGACGCCGCGGCCCGGCTGGTCAGGGAGGCGGCCCCGCTGCCGGCGCCGCGCGCAGCGCCGGGCGCGGACGCCGTGCCGCTCTCGCTGGCCGTGGTGGCGCCGCGGGACGGCCTCGCCGCGTACCGCCCTGAGCCCGCCGAGACCGGGCCGTGGCTCGCGGCCGGCGTTCCGCACCTGTTCGCCGGGGTGATCGAGGCCACCGGGTTCGTGGGGCCGCTGGTGCTGCCCGGCGGCACGGCCTGCGCGGGCTGCGCGCGGCGCTTCGAGGCGGAGGCCGATCCCGACGCGCCCGCCATGCTCGCGCAGTGGCGCTCGGGCCGCTGCGCCAGGCCGGTGGCCGCCTGCGACGGGCCGCTCGCCGCCGTGGTGGCGGGGCTGGCCGCGGCGCACGCCCTGTCCTTCCTCGACGGGGAGCTGCCGACGAGTACGGGCGCGCGCTGGGAGGTGGCGCTGCCGTTGCTCGACTGGCGCGCTGAGCGGATCGTGCCCCATCCGGGCTGCGGCTGCGGGGCCGCGGGAAGGACAGAGGGGGTGGGCGCGGCCACAGCGGGGGCCGGGCGCGCCACAATGGCGGGGTAGCCGCCGCACCACGGCACGGCTGTCCGGTACCAGGAGGGGCGTAATGTCTGATCTTCCCCGGAAGGCGGTCACCCGCACTGCCAAGTTGGCCGCGCTGC
Source organism: Streptomyces sp. NPDC047002 (assembly GCF_040704505.1). Classification (NCBI taxonomy): domain Bacteria; kingdom Bacillati; phylum Actinomycetota; class Actinomycetes; order Kitasatosporales; family Streptomycetaceae; genus Streptomyces; species Streptomyces sp. NPDC047002. The sequence goes on along the minus strand of NZ_JBEYWC010000002.1, from coordinate 19,564 downwards.
CGATCGGGTTCGCGGGCAGGGCGACCTGGGGCCTGGGCAGGCGGATCGGCGGCAAGTCCGCCGACATCGTCTCCAAGGAGCTCCAGCAGCGCACGGCCGACCAGCTGTTCAAGGTGCTCGGTGAGCTCAAGGGCGGTGCGATGAAGTTCGGGCAGCTGCTGTCCGTCTTCGAGTCCGCGCTGCCCGAGGAGGTCGCAGGCCCCTACCGGGCCGCGCTGACGAAGCTCCAGGACGCCGCGCCGCCGATGCCGACGCAGACGGTGCACGGGGTCCTCGCGGACCAGTTGGGCGAGGACTGGCGCGACCTGTTCGCCGAGTTCGAGGACAAGCCGGCGGCGGCCGCCTCGATCGGCCAGGTGCACCGGGCGGTCTGGCGCGACGGGCGCGAGGTCGCGGTCAAGGTGCAGTACCCGGGGGCGGGCGAGGCGCTGCTGTCCGACCTGGCGCAGCTGAGCAGGTTCGTGCGGCTGCTCGGCCCGCTGATCCCGGGCATGGACATGAAGCCGCTGGTGGCGGAGATGCGGGACCGGGTCTCCGAGGAGCTGGACTACGCGCTGGAGGCGGAGGCGCAGCGCGAGCACGCCCACCAGTTCTCCGACGACCCGGACGTCGTCGTGCCCGACGTGGTGCACCAGGCCGACCGGGTCCTGGTGACGGAGTGGATCGACGGGACGCCGCTCGCCGAGGTCATCGCGTCGGGCACCCAGGAGCAGCGGGACCGCGCCGGGCAGCTCCTCGCGCGCTTCCTGTTCTCCGGGCCGATGCGGACGGGGCTGCTCCACGCCGACCCGCACCCGGGCAACTTCCGGCTGCTGCCGCCGCGCGAGGGCGGGGACGAGCTGCGGCTCGGGGTGCTGGACTTCGGGACGGTCGACCGGCTGCCCGGCGGGCTGCCCGAGATCATCGGCGAGGCCCTGCGGATGACCATCGACGGCGAGTCCGAGGCCGTGTACGAGATGCTCCGCGCCGAGGGCTTCGTACGGGAGAGCATCGACCTCGAACCCGAGGCGGTGCTCGACTACCTGCTGCCGATCATCGAGCCGGCCGGGGTGGACGAGTTCACCTTCACCCGGGCGTGGATGCGCAACCAGGCGGCCCGGATCGCCGATCCGCGCTCCCCCGCGCACCAGTTGGGCAGGCAGCTCAACCTCCCGCCGTCGTATCTGCTCATCCACCGCGTCACGCTCTCCACGATCGGTGTGCTGTGCCAGCTCGGCGCGACGGTGCGGCTGCGCGAGGAGCTGGAGGACTGGCTGCCCGGCTTCTACGTCGAGTGGGAGTACGAGGACGAAGCCGAGGCCCCCGAGGCCGGGGAAGCCCCCGAGGCCGGCCCGGCCGCCGAGACCGCGGCATCCGTGCCGGGCCCCGCGGCCTCCGACCGGGCCGCAGGCCCCGCGCCCGAGGAGACGGCGACGCCGAGCCCCTGACGGCGCCCCCCTGGTCGGGCCCTGCCCGGGCACGGAGATACGCCGGACCCTGCCCGGGCACGGACATACGCGGAGACGGCGACGGCGGGGGCGGGTCGGTGGGACCCGCCCCCGCCGTCGGTGGCAGAGGTGCGGACGGGCGGGGCCGCCGGTGTACGGCGGCCCGCCCGGGCTAGCGCGCGGTGGGCGCGGTCACTGCATGACCGCCATCGCGAGGGCGCGGCGGGCGCGGCGCGACACGCGCTCCGCGCGGCGCTGCATGCGCCGCGCCATCAGGACGTGCGCCGCCTGACGGCTGATCGCGGCCTCGCGCAGGCGTTCGTCCATATGCGCGCGGGCCAGGGCTTCTGGGATGAGTTGCATCTCGCGGGTCCTGTTCTGGCGCGTCTCGTGCGCGCCCTGCGTGGTGAAGACAGTGGTGGCGGAGCCCTCGGGCTCGCTCGGGGAAGAGGTCATCGGAGCCTGCTTCTTGGGATCGTGCGTGAGGGGACGGTCGATCGTTCCGCGGATGTTCATGCCGCGACCGGGTTCTTGCGCGGGCGGCCACGCGGCCGCTTGCGGGGGACGACCACCCCCTGGATGAAGAGCTCGCCGCCCCAGACGCCCCAGGGCTCACGGCGCTCCTTGGCACCGGCGAGGCAGGCCTCGACGAGCGGGCAGGTCCGGCAGAGGGACTTGGCGTACTCCACGTCGGCCGGGGACTCGGCGAAGAAGACCTCAGGGTCGTAGGCGCGGCAGGGGACGGGCGACGCGAGGTTCTCGATCGCCTCGTCGAGTGCGGTGAGCCGGGTGGGCGGGGTCAAGGCGGAGTCCTCCGTGGAACCGGGCGGCGGGATCGTTTCGGATGGCGGTACGGACGGGGCGTGCGCTTCGAGTTGCACGGTCGGTCTTCCTCGTCTGTTCGGTCCGGCCGGTGGGCCGGACGGCGTCTGGTACCGGGTTTTCGTGCCCGAGGCCCCTTCACTCCGCCCGTCCCGGTCGGGACAAACAGAAGGGCCGCGGAATCCCGGGTGGGGTTCCGCGGCCCTGAAGGCGCCGGCCTGATTGCCGATCAGGCTGGATAACTCCAGGGTTGTGGCCCACGGAAGGCCCACATCGTGTGGTCGTGCGTGTACTGCTCACTCTTGGCTCCGGCACCGGCCGCCGCGTCGGCGTAGGCCGTCGCCCGCGCCGCTACTCCTGCTTCCGGTGCCTTGGTCGGTCGCTCATTGCCGCCGCGCTCGACGACGGGCAGGGAGGACAGGTCCAGGCCGGAGAGAGGGCGCATCTCAAAGACGCCGGGCGTGCCGGAGCCGTTGAGAACCGAGGCCGAGAGGCCGAGCGAGGGAACACAGGCGAAGGCGTGACCGGCCAGTTTGCCGGTGATGCTGAAGCCGATGGTCGTTGTGGTCACGGGAATCGCCTCCTCTCGGCGTCTCGGGGAGTCCGGCCGCGAAACCGGTCTCTACCTCTGCGGACAATGTCGTGGAGCTGGGACGCGCCCGGAAGGTCAGTTCCGAGCATGTCGAGTACAGCACGGGAAACGGTCTCGGAGAAGAGTGCCGTTTCCGTGGTTAAGAACCTATGGGGATTCGCCCGGCGGGCGCAAACCATTTTCCCGACGAGTTTGACTCAGCCGGTTCCTTCCCCGCCGGAGCGGTCCTCACCTGCGCAGATGGCCAGGACGTCGGCGCCGAAGCGGGTCAGCTTGCGGCGCACGACCCCGGCGATGGCCCCGAGCTCCCGCTCGTCGGACGGGACGTTCTCCGCGATGGCCACGAGGGTCTTGTCGGTGAAGACGCAGTAGGCGGGCTGGCCCAGCGCGCGCGCCTGTGCCTCGCGCCAGGCGTGGAGCCGCTCGTACACGCCCTCGTCCATGTCGGACGGGCAGTCCTCGCAGCGCATCAGCTTCATCTCGCCCGCCTCGGTGAGCGTACGGCCGCAGACGCGGCAGCGCGCGGGCCTGCGGTCGCGCCGGGGCCTCGCGCGCTCCTCGCCCGCGGGACGGGCCGTGGCGGCGCCGAACTCGACCGAGGAGCCCGCGCCTGCCCCCGCGCTCCAGGAGGCGCGGCCGCCGCCGGGGCGCAGGCCGCTCAGGAAGCGGGTGGCCCTGCGGGACGGGCGGCCGCCCGGCGCGCGGGACAGCGCCCAGGAAAGCGACAGGTGGATCCGGGCGCGCGTCACCCCCACGTACAGCAGGCGGCGCTCCTCCTCGATCTGCGCCTCCGTCTTGGCGTAGGTGATGGGCAGGGTGCCCTCGGCGAGGCCGACGAGGAAGACCGCGTCCCATTCGAGGCCCTTGGCCGCGTGCAGGGACGCGAGGGTGACGCCCTGCACGGTCGGCGCGTGCTGCGCCGCCGCCCGCTCGTCAAGCTCGACCACGAGGTCGGCGAGCGTCGCGTCCGCGCGTGCGGCCGCGAAGTCCTCGGCGAGCCTGACCAGGGCGGTCAGCGACTCCCAGCGGTCGCGCACCGGCCCCGAGCCGGCCGGCGGCTGGTCGGTCCAGCCCTTCGTGGACAGCACGGCCCGCACCTGCGAGGGCAGGTCGACCATGCCGTCGAGCAGCGCGTCGTTGCCCCCGAAGCGGGCCGCGCCGCGCAGCGCGGCGCCCGCCTCGCGCACCTCCTGGCGCTCGAAGAACCGCTCGGCGCCGCGCAGCTGATAGGGGACGCCCGCGTCGGCGAGCGCCTGCTCGTACACCTCGGACTGGGCGTTGATGCGGAAGAGGACGGCGATCTCGCCCGCGGGGACGCCCGCGGTGATCAGGTCGCGGATGCGGCGGGCGGTGCCCTCTGCCTCGGCCGGCTCGTCCCCGTACTCGGCGTAGGCGGGCTCGGGGCCCTTCTCCCGCTGCGAGACCAGTTCGAGCCGGTGCTCGGCGGCCCGGCCGCGCGCCTGCGCGAGCAGGCCGTTGGCGAGATGGACGACCTGGGGGGTGGAACGGTAGTCGCGGACGAGCTTGACGACGGTGGCGTTCGGATGGCGGGCGCGGAAGTTGATCAGGTGGTCGGGGGTGGCGCCGGTGAAGGAGTAGATCGTCTGGCTCGCGTCGCCGACCACGCAGAGTGTGTCGCGGTCGCCAACCCACAGTTCGAGCAGGCGCTGCTGGAGCGGGCTGACGTCCTGGTACTCGTCGACCACGAAGTGCTGGTACTGGCTGCGCACCTGGTCGGCGATGTCGTGCCGGTCCTGGAGGATGGCGACGGTGAGCAGCAGCACGTCCTCGAAGTCGATGACCGAGCGGTCGCGCTTGAGCTGCTCGTACATCGCGTAGACCTGGCCCGTCTCCGCCGGGTCGCGTGCGGTCTCGCGGGCGGACTTGGCGATCACGGCCGCGTAGTCGGCGGGCACGGTCTGGGTGACCTTGGCCCACTCGATCTCGCCGGTGACCTCGCGCAGCTCGCCCCGGTCGAGGCGGACGCGGCAGCGCGCCGCGGCCTCGGCCACCAGCTGCGCCTTGCGGTCGAGGAGCCTGGGCAGCTCGCCGCCGACCGCCTTGGGCCAGAAGAACTGGAGCTGGCGCAGGGCCGCGGAGTGGAACGTGCGCGCCTGCACGCCCGCGGCGCCGAGCTGGCGCAGGCGGCCGCGCATCTCCCCCGCCGCGCGGTTGGTGAACGTGACGGCGAGGACGCCGGCGGGCTGGAGCATGCCGGCGCGCACCCCGTAGGCGATGCGGTGGGTGAGGGCGCGGGTCTTGCCCGTACCGGCCCCGGCGAGCACGCACACGGGTCCCTGGAACGCCGTCGCGACGGCGCGCTGCTCGGGGTCGAGCCCTTCGAGCACGGCGTCCGCGTCGGGCGGCGGGAGGGGTGAGGAGTGCGATGCTGCTGTCACCCCGCCATGCTGCCAGGTCTCCCGGGGCGTGAGCGCACGGCTGTCCACAGGCGGTGTGTGATGGTCCTACTGGTCCTGTGGGTTCGCCGGGTTCCGCCGTGTTCTACCGGTTCTACCGGTTCTGCCGGTTCTGCCGGGGCGGCGGCGGAGGCGTGCGGGAATGGTGAACGGCCGCCGTACGTTCTCCCGATGCGCCGCGCCGGAGCCCCTGCCGGCCGGGTAGGACACGAAGGAGCGCGAGGGACATGTCGGGCAGTGTGACGATGTACAGCACCACGTGGTGCGGCTATTGCCGTCGGCTCAAGAGCCAGCTGGACCGCGAGGGCATCGCGTACAGCGAGATCAACATCGAGCAGGACCCGGCGTCCGCCGCGTTCGTGGAGAAGGCCAACGGGGGCAACCAGACGGTGCCGACCGTGCAGATCGTCCCCGCGGGCGGCGGAGCCGAGGTCGTCATGACGAACCCGAGCCTGGCCCAGGTCAAGCAGGCGCTCGGCGCCTGACCTGTCCGTCCCGCGCGCGAAGGCCCCCCGGACCCCCTTGCGGGTTCCGGGGGCCTCGCCGTGCAGGCGTGCGCTCAGCCCTCCGGGCGCGGGAGGGGCTTCGGCATCGGCTTGCCGTACCAGAGCTCGATCAGCCTGGCCGCGATGGAGATGCCCATGGGCGGCAGGATCTCCCCGCTCTCGATGGCCGTGCGCAGGTCCTCGCGGGAGAACCAGCGGGCCTCCTCGATCTCCTCGCCGTCCACAGTGATCCGGGAGTCCGTGGCGCGCGCCATGAAGCCGAGCATCAGGCTGGAGGGGAAGGGCCACGGCTGGCTTGCCACGTAGTCGACCTCGCCGACCGTGATGCCCGCCTCCTCCCGCACCTCCCGGGCCACGGCCTTCTCGATGGACTCACCGGGCTCCACGAACCCCGCGAGGGTGGAGAAGCGGCCCTTGGGCCAGTGCACCTGGCGGCCGAGCAGCGCACGGTCCTCCTCGTCGGTGACCAGCATGATCACGGCGGGGTCGGTGCGCGGGTAGTGCTCGGCGCCGCAGGCGGGGCAGCGGCGGATGTGGCCGGCCGCCGCGATCATGGTGCGCTCGCCGCAACGCGAGCAGAAGCGGTGCAGGCGCTGCCAGTTCTCCAGGGCGACGGCGTGCACCATCAGGCCCGCGTCGCGCGGCGAGAGCAGCATGCCCGCCTCCCGCAGCCCGGCGGCGCGCGCGGGCTGGTCGAGGCGGCCGGGCAGCGAGTCCTTCTGGAGGGCGAAGTAGCGCACGCCGTCCTGGTCGGTGCCGAGGAAGTAGCGGTGGGTCTCGGTGAGCGGCGCCTCGAACGTCGGGGTCATCACCAGCTCGGTGCGGCCGTCCGGGGTGTCGTCGACGAGCGCCTGCCCGCCGGAGACGACGAAGACGCGGGTGGTGGGGTGGCTCCAGGCGGCGGCGAGCCACGCCTCGTCGAGCCGGTGGTGCGCGGCGCGGTCGATACCGCTGTCGGCGGTGAGCCCGATGGGCCGGTGTGCGGTGTCGTCACCGCTGGTGCTGCTGGTGGGCACGGGTACTTCCAACTCCCCCTGGGGGTGCGGGCGGCTTCTGGTTCGTGGCGGGCGGCGCGGATACGGAGGTCCAGGTCAGCGGGCGTGCTCCGGGCCCGGCGCCGCGGCGCGGGGTGCCGCGTGGCGGGGGTGGACGGCGCTGTCCGGGTTCTCGCTCATGCTGTCGAGCCTAACGGGCCCGGCCGCGGTGTCCCCCTGGCGGTTCGCCCCGCACGTACCGGCCGCCGCCATCGGCGCCCGGCCCGGCGTCCTCGCCGGTCAGGATGCGTTCGATGGCGGCGCGGTCCGGCAGCCCCCGCGGCCGTACGGTCTCCCCCGTGCGCACCCGCACGAACGCGGCGCCGACCGCGTCGAGCGGAAGACCGTGCTCCTCGGCCCAGGCCAGCCGGTACACGGCGAGCTGGAGCGGATCGGCGGCGTCGCGGTCCCTGCCGGTCTTCCAGTCGACGATCTCGTACGTGTAGGGGAAGGGGGCGCCGTCCGGCGCGGGCTCGCGGTACACGGCGTCGATCCGGCCGCGCACCAGGCGGCCCGCGAGGGTCAGCTGGAAGGGGGCCTCCACGCGGTACGGCGTGCGCCGGGCGTACGGGGAGCGCTCGAACGCCTCCTTGAGGTCGGCGAGGTCGCGCTCGTCGGCGATGCCGGGATCGTCGTCGTCGCTGCCCGGCAGCTCGTCGGGGCCGAGCAGGGGCAGCGGCAGCGCACCGAAGCGCGACTCGACCCAGGCGTGGAAGCGGGTGCCCCTGCGGGCCGCGGGCCGCGGCGGGCGCGGCATCGGGCGCGCCAGCTCCCGCGCGTACGCCTCCGGGTCTGCGGCGAGGCGCAGCAGCTCGGACGCGGAGAGCGAGGCGGGCACGGCCACCTCGCGCACCCCGGCGCGCGCCCGGGTCAGCTCCCCGGCGAGCGCGTCGAGGTCCCGGTCCCACGAGGCGAGGACCCGCACCTCCTCAGGACTGAGACCGACCGCGTGGCGCGGGCCTGGCACGGGCGGGTGCGCGTCCGCGTCGGTACCGGAGGCCGTGTCGGCGGCGTCGCGCGGGGGTCCTGCCTCCGGCGGGTGGTCTCCGGGCGGCTCGACCGGGTCGGGGGGCTCCTCGGGGTCGGGGGGCTCCTCGTCGTCCGGTGGTTCCGCCGGCCAGAGGTCGTGCGGGGCGGGGTCAGCGGCGGCGGGCAGCGCGGGCGGGGGTGCGGCGGTCAGGGCGTCGAGGTGGGCGCGGACCGTGTGCGCGGCCTCGCGGCGGCGGCGCAGGGAGTCCTCGTCGAGCGGGAGGGGCCAGGGGGTGGGCGCCGCCGCGTCCGCCCGGAGGGACGGGTTCTCCGCATCCTGAGGGGGCTCGTCCGCCCACGCCTCGATCTCGCCGTGCCCGGCCGCGCAGTGGTCGTACAGCGCGGTGAGGAAGGCGGACGGGCCCCTGCGGCGCTTCTGGCCGGGGCCCCACCAGTGGCCCGAGCCGAGGAGGAGGGAGCGTGGCCTGGTGAAGGTGACATAGCCGAGGCGCAGCTCCTCCGTCTCCTGGTGCTCGCGCAGCTCCTCCTTGAACGCCTTCATGCCGCGCGCCGTCCACTCGGCGACGCCGGGGAGCGTGGCCGCGTCGCCGCGCAGGGGCCCGGGGACGACCTTGCCCTGGGAGGTCCACGCCTCGCGGGCCTTCGCGCTCGGGAACTGGCCCTTCACCAGGCCGGGGACCGCGACCACGTCCCATTCGAGGCCCTTCGCCTTGTGCGCGGTGAGCACCTTGACCGTGTTCTCGCCGCCGGGCAGCGCGTTGTCCAGGCCCTTCTCGTACTGCGCCGCCGTGCGCAGGAAGCCGAGGAAGGCGAGCAGCCCGGCCTCGCCGTCGAGCGCGGCGAACGACGCCGCGAGGTCGAGGAAGTTGCCGAGCGTCTCGCGGCGGCGGGCCGCGAGGGCCTGCGGGGAGGCGGAGAGCTCGACTTCGAGGCCCGTGGCGGCGAGCACCCGGTGCAGGACGTCCATCAGCGGGTCGGTGAGCGAGCGGCGCAGGTCGCGCAGCTCGCGTGCGAGCCGCGCGAAGCGCACCCGCGCGGCCGGCGAGAACGGCAGGCCGTCGTCGTCGCCCGCGCCGTCGACGAAGGTGTCGAGCGCGTCGGCGAGCGAGATCACCTCCGCGGGGTCGGTGCCCTCGACGGCGGCGGCGAGCCGCGTGTCGGCGTCCGCCCCCGCGGCGCCTCCGGGGCCCGCCGTGCGGACGAGGAGCCGCGCGCGCCGCCCGAGCAGCGCCAGGTCCCGCGGCCCGATCCGCCAGCGTGGGCCGGTGAGGAGGCGTACGAGGGAGGCGTTGGCGCCCGGGTCCTGGAGCACCTCGCACACGGCGATCAGGTCGGCGATCTCCGGCAGGTGGATGAGGCCGGAGAGGCCGACGACCTCGACCGGCACGTCCCGCGCGACCAGCGCGCCCTGGATCGCCGCGAAGTCGCCCGCGGTGCGGCACAGCACGGCGATCTCGCCGGGCGCCTTGCCGGTGCGCACCAGGTGGGCGACCGAGTCGGCGAGCCAGGCCAGCTCGTCGGCGTGCGTGTCGAGCAGCGCGCACCGCACGCCGCCGTCGCGTTCGGCGCCCGGCGCGGGGCGCAGCGCCTCGACGCCCTCGTGCAGGGCGCGCAGCGGCGCGGCGAGCCGGTTGGCGAGGTCGAGGAGGCGGCCGCCGCTGCGGCGGTTCTCGCTGAGGGAGAAGCGCGCTGCGGGCGTCCCGTCGGCGTACGGGAAGTGCGCGGGGAAGTCGTCCAGGTTGGCGACGGAGGCGCCGCGCCAGCCGTAGATGGCCTGGCAGGGGTCGCCGACCGCGGTCACCGCGTGCCCGGTGCCGCCGCCGAAGAGGCCCGCGAGCAGGCGGCGCTGGGCGACCGAGGTGTCCTGGTACTCGTCGAGCAGGATGACCCTGAACTCCTCGCGCAGCATCCGCCCGACCTCGGGGCGGGTGAGGGCGAGCTCGGCGGAGCGCGCGATCTGGTCGCCGAAGTCGAGGAGTTCGCGGGCGCGCTTGGCCTCGCGGTAGCGGCCGACGAGGTCGGTCAGCTCGCGCCGCGCGGCGGCGGCCTCAGGGATCTTGCGCAGGTCGGCGTTGGTGAGCCTGACCCCGGCGAGCTGGGCGAGCAGCCGGGCGTCGTACGCGGCGAGGTCGGCGGGCGCCACCAGGTGCTCGGACAGCTCGGCGTCGAGCGCGAGCAGGTCGCTGACGAGGGCGGGCAGCGTCTTGGTGAGCGCCGGATAGGGGCCCGGCGCCTCGCGCAGGACCCGCGCGGCGAGCTGGAAGCGGGTGGCGTCGGCGAGCAGCCGCGCGGTGGGTTCGAGCCCGATGCGCAGGCCGTGGTCGGCGAGGAGCTGTCCCGCGAAGGCGTGGTAGGTGGAGATGCGGGGCTCGCCCGCGGGCGCTTCCGGGTCGATCACGTCGGGGTCGAGCACGCCCGCGCGCACCAGCGCGGCCCGCACCCGCTCGGCCAGCTCGCCCGCGGCCTTGTTGGTGAAGGTGAGGCCGAGCACCTGCTCGGGCGCGACCTGTCCGGTGCCGACGAGCCACACCACCCGCGCGGCCATGACGGTCGTCTTGCCCGAGCCCGCGCCCGCGACGATCACCTGCGGGGCGGGCGGCGCGGTCGCGCACGCCAGCTGCTCCGGGGTGAAGGGGATGCCGAGCAGCTCCTTCAGCTGCGCGGGCTCCGTGATGCGCTCGGCCACCCGGGAAGGCTAACCGGCGCCGCCGACACCGCCCCCAGGACCCGGGGCCCGGCCGGCACCGCCGCATCGCCCGCGGCCCGGCCGGCACCGCCGCACCGCCCGCGGCCCGGCCGGCACCGCCCCACCGCCCGCGGTCGCACCGCCCGGTGTCACTCCACCACGTGGCGCCCCTCCGGCTGGGCGCTGCACGCGGCGCGGAACGCGCAGTGGGCGCAGTGGCCGCCCGGGGTGGGGGTGAAGCGCTCGTCGAGCACGCGGCCCGCTGCCTCGGCGAGCAGCCGCGGCGCCCAGTCGCCGCTCAGCGGCTCCTGCGCCTGGACCTTCGGCAGGGCGCCGCCGCCCTCGCGCGCGGGGGCGCCCTGCCGCAGCTGCACCAGCTCGGCGCCGCCCGGCTCGGGGCGGCGGCCGTCGAAGGCGCCGTCGACCGCGCCCTCGCCGACCGCGAGCTGGTAGACGGCGAGCTGCGCGTGGTGGGCGACCTCGTCCTTGGTGGGGGCCTGCTTGCCCGTCTTGAAGTCGACGACGTACGCCCGGCCCCCTTCGTCGGCCTCGACGCGGTCCATGGAGCCCCTGATCCGCACCTCGTAATCCCCCGCCGCGATGCTCACGTCGAAGGCGTGCTCGGCGGCGACGGTGCGCCGCCCGCCGCGGTCGGTGGCGTGCCAGCGCAGGAAGCGTTCGAGGGCGGCGCGCGCCTGGTCCTTCTCCTGCCGGGACTTCCACGGCGCGTCGAAGGCGAGGCCGTCCCACACGGTGTCGAGCCGCTCCATCAGGACGGCGAGGTCGGCGGGCGTGCGGCCCGAGGCGACCTCGTCGGCGAGTACGTGCAGCACGTTGCCGAACCCCTGGGCCGCGGTCGCCGGCGCCTCGGCCTTCACCTCGCGGCCGAGGAACCACTGGAGCGCGCAGGTGTTGGCGAGCTGGTCGAGCGCGCTCCCGGAGAGCGCGACGGGCCGGTCGCGGTCGCGCAGCGGCAGGGCGCTGTGCGTCGGCTCGTAGAGGCCCCACCAGCTGTCGGGGTGCGCCGCCTGCACCAGCGCGGTGCCCTCCTCGTCGGCGAGGGCGGCGAGGCGGGCGAGCCGGCGGGCCGCCGCGTCCCGCAGCGCCGGGCTCGCCGCCGGGTCGACGGTGGTGGCCCGCAGCTCGGCGACGAGCGGCGCGACGGCGAGCGGGCGGCGCGGGCGCGTGGTCGTGTCGCGGGGCTCGACGCCGAGCTCCGCGAGGAACCTGGACGGCTGGTCGCCGTCGTCGGCCGCCGACTTCACCGCGGTGACGACGAGCCGGTCGCGGGCGCGCGTGGCGGCGGTGTAGAACAGCCTGCGCTCCTCGGTGAGCAGCGCGCCCGGGGTGAGCGGCTCGGCGAGGCCGTCGCGGCCGATGCGGTCGGCTTCGAGCAGCGAGCCGCGGCGCCGCAGGTCGGGCCAGAGCCCCTCCTGGACGCCGGCGACGACGACGAGCCGCCACTCCAGGCCCTTGGCGCGGTGTGCCGTCATCAGGCGTACGGCGTCGGGGCGCACCGCCCTGCGGCCGAGGGTGTCGGCGGCGATGTCCTGCGCGTCGAGCTCCTCAAGGAAGTTGAGGGCGCCGCGCCCGCCGGTGCGCTCCTCGGCCCGCGCCGCCGCCTCGAACAGCGCGCACACCGCGTCCAGGTCGCGGTCCGCGCCTCGGCCCGCGGGACCGCCGCGCAGCGCGGTCCGCTCCAGCCTGGCCGGCCAGGGCGTGCCGTCCCACAGGGTCCACAGGGCCTCCTCCGCCGTGCCGCCGCCCTGGAGCAGTTCGCGGGCCTTGCGGAGCAGCAGGCCGAGGCGCCGCGCGCCGCGCGCGTACGTGTCGTGGACGACGAGCCGCTCTGGCTCGGCGAGGGCCCGTGCGACGAGTGTGTCGGAGGGCGGGGGCAGCGGATCGCCCGCGAGGCGCTCGTCGTCGCGCAGGGCGCGGCCGAGGCGCCGCAGATCGGCGGCGTCCATGCCGCCGAGCGGCGAGGTGAGCAGAGCCCACGCCGCCTCGGTGGCGAGGGCGCCGGGCTCGCCCTCCGTCTCCGCCGCTCCCGCCGCAGCGGGAGGCTCTCCTTCCGCGGAGGGGGTCTCTTCCCCGGAGGCCGCCTCTTCCCCGATGGAGGCCTCCTCCGCGGAGGCCGCCTCCGCCGTGCGTAGCGCCCCCGTCGCCGCGGCCCGCAGCGCGGCGAGCAGCGGCGCCACCGCGGGCTCGTGGCGCAGCGGCACGTCGGCGCCGTCCACGTCGAGCGGGACGCCCGCCGAGGTCAGGGCACGCCGCATCGAGGGGATCGTGCGGCCGCCCGCGCGGACCAGGACCGCCATCTCGCCCCAGGGCACCCCGTCCTCCAGGTGCGCCCTGCGCAGGATGTCGGCGACGGTGTCCAGCTCGGCGGAGGGCGTGGGGAAGGTGTACGCCTCGACCCGGCCGCCCTCGCGCACCGGCTCGGGCTCGCGGTGGGCGCGCACCGCGCGCTGGGGCAGGCGGGGCAGCGGCATCCTGCGGGCGATCTCGCGGGTCGCCGCGAGCAGCCGGGTGCCGGAGCGGCGCGTGCGGGTGAGCACCGCGACCGGCGCGGGGGTGCCGTCGCGGCGCGGGAAGGCGGCGGGGAAGTCGAGGATGCCGTTGACGTCGGCGCCGCGGAACGCGTAGATCGACTGGTCGGGGTCGCCGAACGCGACCAGCGTGCGGCCGCCGCCCGCGAGCGCCCGCAACAGCCTGACCTGGGCGGGGTCGGTGTCCTGGTACTCGTCAACGAAGACCGCGTCGTACGCGTCGGCGAGCCGGGCCCCGGTGGTCGGCCGCCGGGCGAGCAGCGCCGCGCGGTGCACGAGCTCCGCGTAGTCGAGGACGCCCTGGAGGTCGAGCACGTCCAGGTACTCGGCGAGGAACGCGGCGGCGGCCCCCCAGTCGGGGCGGCCGGTGCGGGCGGCGAACGCGGCGAGCTCGTCGGGGCCGAGGCCCAGCTCCCTGCTGCGCGCGAGGACGGCGCGCACCTCGTCGGCGAAGCCGCGGGTGGTCAGGCAGGCCCGCAGGTCGCCGGGCCAGCCGGCGCGGGGGCGGCCCTCGCGCGCCAGGCCGATCTGGCCGGCGAGCAGCTCGCGCACGGCGACGTCCTGCTCGGGCCCCGTAAGCAGCCGCAGGGGCTCGGCGAACAGGTCGGCGTCCTGGTGGGCGCGGACCAGCGCGTAGCAGAACGAGTGGAACGTCGTGGCCTGCGGCGCGCGCGCCCCGCCGAGCCGCCCCGCCATCCGGTCGCGCAGCTGGACGGCGGCCTTGCGGCTGAAGGTGAGCACCAGGATCCGCGCCGGGTCCGTGCCCCGGGCGACCCGCTCGGCCACCGACTCGACCAGCGTCGTGGTCTTGCCCGTGCCGGGGCCCGCGAGCACCAGCAGCGGTCCTGCGCCGTGGTCAACCACCGCGCGCTGGTCCGCGTCCAGTACGGGAGGGACAGGCGCCGCGGGCGCCGCGCGCACCAGCCGGTACGCGCCGGTGCCGCGCTGCCGCGCCCCCGCGTGCGGGGGACGGCCGGTGGCAGTGGGGAGACTCACGTGGATTTCGCCGGTCCTGGAAGCTGCGACGTTCGAGGGGCAGGGTCCCGCTCCGCGGGCGGAGGGGACGACGGTACGCACGCGCGAAGGCGCGTGCATCGGGAGGTGCTCGGCCAGGTGCGGTGGCCACCGGGGGCGCACGGGCGGGCGGCCGCCCCGCGGCGCGGGACGCCCGCGGGCGACGTTACGCCCGCGGGCCGGTGCGGCGCGGGCGGCCGTACGGAACGGACGAGGCGGCCCGGGTGCCCCCACCGCGCACCACGATGGCGGAAACTGTCATATGTGAGACCGATCGCCCGCGCCCCGCGCGGCCTGCCCGCCGCCGCCCCCCGCGCCGCCGTCCCACCGGGCGCGCCTCATGTCGAGGCGCGGCAGGTGGCCCTCGGCGGAGCGCGGGGCCTCACGCAGGGGCGTGCCCTCGGCGCGGTAGGCGTCAAGCGCGCGCAGCTCGTGCCCCGGCAGCAGCACGCCGTCGGAGCGCACCACGCGCCACCAGGGCACGGCGGCCCCGTAGAGCGCCATCACCCGGCCGACCTGCCGCGGGCCGCCCTCGTCGAGCCACTCGGCGACGTCGCCGTACGTCATGACGCGGCCAGGCGGCACCAGCTCGGCCACGTCGAGCACCCGCTCCGCGTACGGGGGCAGCTCGCCAGGGGCCTGCGGCCCCGCCGCCCCGCCCTCGTCCGGCCCGCTGCCCCGCTGCTCCTCCTGGCGCCTCATCCGTCCCATCCTGCCTCACGCCACCGACAGCCGCCCCGCATCGGACCAATCCCCTCCTTTCCGTGCAAACCGGAACGTCCGGGCGCGGCCGGGCCCGCGCAACGCCCCGTGTTGCTCCCGTACGCGGGCCTCGCGTGCCACCATCGTGCGGGCGGTGACTGGTGATACGAGACCGAGAAGAGACGGAAGCGACGGAGGGGCAGGCCGGGAGGTCTGCCGGGGCCGAGGGCCACTCCGGCGCTGAGGCGACCCGCGGGGCCGGGGAGCGGGCCAGGCCCGCCGCCGACGGCGCGACGGACCGCACGCCCGGCGGCACGGACGGCGGCGCCGACCGGGGCGACGGCACCGGCGGCGCCTCGCGCGACGCGGCCGGGACGCCGACCGCGGGCACCGGCACCGACGACCCCGAGGTGGTGCGCGCCGAGACCGAGCCCGCCTGC
This sequence comes from Streptomyces sp. NPDC047002, assembly GCF_040704505.1. Taxonomy (NCBI): domain Bacteria; kingdom Bacillati; phylum Actinomycetota; class Actinomycetes; order Kitasatosporales; family Streptomycetaceae; genus Streptomyces; species Streptomyces sp. NPDC047002. The sequence continues at coordinate 4,385 of NZ_JBEYWC010000002.1, read as the reverse complement.
GACGAGGACGGCGTGCCGCACACCGACCGCGTCTCGGGCGACGAGCCGCTGCTCGCCGCCCGCGTGCACCGCCCCTCCGACCTGCTGCGGCTGCTCGTCGGCCTGCTCGCGATCGCGCTGATCCTGCTGCTCGCCGCCTTCGCGCACGGCACCACGTCGGGCCTCGAACACGACATCAGCAGGGGCACGGGCCAGGCGCCCGACCTGCTGGCGAAGTTCGCGGGCCTGCTCTCCAGCATCGCGGTGCTGCTCGTGCCGGTCGCCTTCGCGATCGAGCGGCTGATCAAACGCGACGGGCTGCGCATCGCGGACGGGGTGCTCGCCGCCGTGCTCGCGCACGGCGTGACCCTCGCCACCGACCTGTGGGTGGCGCGCGACGCCCCGCACGCCCTCCAGGACGCGCTGACGCTGCCGCAGGCGGGCAGCGGCGCCACCGACCCCGTGCACGGCTACCTGGCGCCGGTCATCGCGTACATGACGGCGGTCGGGATGGCCCGCAGACCGCGCTGGCGCGTGGTGCTGTGGGCGGTGCTGCTGCTCGACGCGTTCGCCATGCTCGTCGCCGGGTACACCACGCCGTTCTCGATCGTGCTGACCGTGATGATCGGCTGGACCGTCGCGTACGGCACCCTCTACGCGGTCGGCTCGCCCAATGTGCGGCCCACGGGCCAGACCCTGATGGCGGGCCTGCGCCGGGTCGGCTTCCGGCCGGTCAGCGCGATGCGCGCGGAGGAGCCCGGCACCGAGCCGGTCGAGGCGGGCGACCGGGGCAGGCGGTACTTCGTCTCCCTGGAGGACGGCCCCCCGCTCGACGTCACCGTCGTCGACCGCGAACAGCAGGCGCAGGGGTTCTTCTACCGCGTGTGGCGCAGGCTGACGCTGCGCTCCATCACCTCGCGCCGCTCCATCCCCTCGCTGCGCCAGGCCCTGGAGCAGGAGGCGCTGCTCGCGTACGCGGCGATCGCGGCGGGCGCCCGCGCCCCGAAGCTGATCGCCACCTCCGAGCTGGGCCCCGACGCCGTCATGCTCGTGTACGAGCACCTCGGCGGCAGGACCCTGGACGCGCTGGCGGACGCCGAGATCACCGACGAGCTGGTGCGCGGCGCCTGGGAGCAGGTGCGCCACCTCCAGTCGCGGCGCATCGCGCACCGCGGCCTGACCGGCGACGCGCTGCTGGTGGACCGGGCGGGCGGGGTCATCCTCACCGAGCTGCGCGGCGGCGAGATCGCCGCGGGCGACGTGGTGCTGCGCATGGACACCGCGCAGCTGCTCACCACGATCGGGCTGCGGGTGGGCGCCGAGCGCTCCGTGGCCGCCGCCGTCGAGGTGCTCGGGCCCGACGCGGTCGCCGACTGCCTGCCGCTGCTCCAGCCGATCGCGCTGAGCCGCTCCACCAGGGCGACGCTGCGCAGGCTCGCCAGGGAGCGCGCGCAGCGGGAGCGCGACGCGGTGCTTGAGGCGTCGGACGCGAACAAGAAGGCCCGCGTCGCGGAGGCGGCAGCCGCCGCCGACGGCGGCAGGAAGGCCGTGCGCAAGTCGCTGCGGCAGGAGAAGCAGGCGGAGAAGCGCGCCATAGACGACGCGCTCGACGAGGCGCGCGAGGAGGACCTGCTCTCGCAGATCCGCAAGCAGGTCCTGCTGATCAGGCCGCAGGCGCCGGTGGAGCCCGTGCGCCTGGAGCGGATCAGGCCGCGCACGCTGATCGGCTTCATCGCGGGCGCGATCGCCGCGTACTTCCTGCTGTCGCAGCTCACGCAGCTGGACTTCGGCATGGTCGTCAGCCAGGCCCACTGGGGCTGGGTGGCGGCGGCGGTGGCGTTCTCCGCGCTGTCGTACGTGGCGGCCGCGATGAGCCTGCTCGGCTTCGTACCGGAGCGGGTGGCGTTCCTGCGTACGGTGTCGGCGCAGGTCGCCGGGTCCTTCGTGAAGATCGTCGCGCCCGCCGCGGTCGGCGGGGTGGCCCTGAACACGCGCTTCCTCCAGCGCTCCGGCGTGCGCCCCGGGCTCGCGGTGGCGAGCGTCGGCGCTTCGCAGCTGTTCGGGCTCGGTGCGCACATCCTGCTCCTCGCGGCCTTCGGCTATCTGACGGGCACGGAGAAGACGACGTCGCTGACGCCGTCGAGGACGGTGATCGCCGGGCTGCTGACGGTCGCGGTGCTGGTGCTCGTGGTGACGGCCATCCCGTTCCTGCGGAAGTTCGTGGTGACGCGGCTGCGGTCGCTGTTCGCCGGGGTCGTGCCGCGCATGCTCGACGTGCTCCAGCAGCCGATGAAGCTGGCCACGGGCATCGGCGGGCAGCTGCTGCTCACGGGCATGTTCGTGATGTGCCTCGACGCGTCGATCCGCGCGTTCGACGACGGCGCCCAGCAGCTGAGCTACGCGAGCATCGCGGTGGTCTTCCTCGCGGGCAACGCGATCGGCTCGGCCGCCCCGACGCCCGGCGGCGTGGGCGCCATCGACGGCGCCCTGACGCTCGGCCTGCTCGCGGTGGGCCTGCCGAAGGAGGTCGCGGCGCCCGCGGTCCTGCTGTTCCGCCTGATGACGCTGTGGCTGCCGGTGCTGCCCGGCTGGATCTGCTTCAACCAGCTGACGCGCAGAGGCTCGCTCTAGCTCGCCCGGCCGCCCCGCCACCCGCTTGGACCGCGGCCACGGGCGGGGCCAGGGGCGCGGACCGAGCATGGGAGCATGCGCAGATCCCTGGTCGCCGCCGTGTCCGTACTCTCCCTCGCCGCCCTCGCCGGATGCTCAGGCGGAGCGGCAGGCCGCTCCGCGGCGCCCGCCGTCGCCTCCTCGGCGCGCGACGCGGGCGCCTCCCCCGCGCCGAGCGACCTGGGCGCGCAGCACCTCGACTGGCGCGGCTGCACCGCCCCGAGCGTCGCGCAGGGCGGCGGCGCCGCCCCCAAGCCGCTGCCGGGCGGCACCCGCTGGCAGTGCGCCACCATGGCCGTGCCGCTCGACTACGCGCACCCCTCGGCCGGCACCCTGCGCCTCGCCCTCATCCGCGCGAAGGCCGCCGACCAGAAGCACCGCATCGGCTCCCTCGTCTTCAACTTCGGCGGCCCCGGCGGCTCGGGCGTCACGGGCCTGCCGTCGTTCGCGAAGGACTACGAGAAGCTCAGGGCGCGCTACGACCTGGTCAGCTTCGACCCGCGCGGCGTCGGCGGCAGCGATCCGGTGCAGTGCGAGGACGACCGGCAGCTCGACGCGTTCTACGCGCAGGACGCCACCCCCGACACGGCGGCCGAGCAGAAGGCGTACACGGCGGGCCTCGCGCGGTACGCCGCCGCGTGCGAACGCCGCTCGCCGCGCCAACTGCCGCACGTGGGCACGACGGAGACCGCCCGCGACATGGACCTGATGCGCCAGGTGCTCGGCGACAAGAAGCTGTACTACTTCGGCATCTCGTACGGCACCGAGCTCGGCGGCGTCTACGCGCACCTCTTCCCCACCCGCCTCGGGCGCGCCGTGTTCGACGGGGTCGTCGACCCGACGCAGAACGCGGAGCAGGGCGCGCTCGGCCAGGCGAAGGGGTTCCAGCTCGCGCTGGACAACTTCGCGAAGGACTGCGTGGCGCGCGGCGACGCCTGCCGGCTGCCGGGCTCCACCCCGCAACAGGTCGAGTCCTTCGTGGTGAAGCTGCTGCGCGGCCTCGACGCCCACCCGATCGCGGGCATCGGCAGCCGCAGGCTCACCCGGACCGAGGGCACCAACGGCGTGGTGGAGGCGCTGTACTCCAAGGACTTCTGGCCGCTGCTCGAACAGGGCCTCGACGAGGCGCACGGCGGGAACGGCGCCCTGCTCCTCGCCCTGTCCGACTCGCTCAACGGCCGCGACGAGCACGGCCGCTACAGCAATACGCAGGCCGCCAACGCGGCCGTCAACTGCCTTGACTCCAAGGAGCGGCCCGGCGTGGCCGAGACCCGCGAGCGGCTGCCCGAGTTCCGCAAGGCGTCCCCCGCCTTCGGCGACCTGCTCGGCTGGTCCATGCTCAGCTGCGCCAAGTGGCCGGTGCCGGGACGCTGGACGCACCCGGACGTCGGCGCGCCCGGCGCGGGCCCGATCCTCGTCGTCGGCAACACCGGCGACCCTGCGACCCCGTACGCGGGCGCCAAGGCGATGGAGAAGGCCCTCGGCAAGGGCGTCGCCGTCGAGTTGACGTACAAGGGGCAGGGCCACGGCGCCTACGACAGCGGCAGCACCTGCGTGCAGCGCACCGTCAACGCGTACCTGCTGGACGGTACGGTGCCGAAGGCGGGCACGGTGTGCCGCTGACCGGCGGGAGCACATACGGGAGGGTCCGGCCGGCGCGCGTGCGCCGCGCAGCAGGGGCACCCACAGCTCGTAGGTAGCGGCGTCGAAGGCGTGCGGCGAGTGCACGAGCACCC